>CAZOIS010000236.1:0-5657 GCA_964579865.1 uncultured Lentisphaeraceae bacterium
ATCGACAACGCCTTCGCGCTCGACATGGCCATGGGCGGCAGCTCCAACACCGTGCTGCACACCCTCGCCATCGCCCACGAAGCCGGCATCGCCTACGACCTCGACCGCATCAACGCCATCTCGCGCAAGTGTCCAAATGTCTGCAAGGTCGCGCCCTCCTGCGCCTACCACATGGAAGACGTCGACGCCGCGGGCGGCATTCCCGCGATCCTTAAGCGCATCGTGGACATCCCGGGCCTGATCGACACCTCCTGTCCCACGGTCAGCGGCAAAACGATCGGCGAGACCATCGCCTCCGCACAGATCAAGAACGACCAGGTCATCCGCACGCTCGACAACGCCTACTCCAAAGACGGCGGACTCACCATCATGCGCGGCAACCTCGCCGAGCAGGGCGCGGTAGTCAAGAAGGCCGGCGTGGCGCCCTCCATGCACACGTTCGAAGGCTCGGCCATCTGCTTCGACTCGCAGGAGGAGGCGTGCGACGGCATCCTCGCCGGCAAGGTCAAGCCCGGCCACGTGGTGGTCATCCGCTACGAAGGCCCGCGCGGCGGCCCCGGCATGCAGGAGATGCTCGCGCCCACCTCGTACATCATGGGCGCGGGCCTCGGCGAGTCCGTGGCGCTCATCACCGACGGCCGCTTCTCCGGCGGCACGCGCGGCGCCTGCATCGGCCACGTCTCGCCTGAAGCCGCCGAGGGCGGCCTGATCGGCCTGCTCAAGGACGGCGACCGCATCCGCATCGACATCCCCGGCCGCACGCTGGAGGCGATCCTCGACGACGCCGAGATCGCGCGCCGCCGCGCCGCCGCGCCGGCATGGAAGCCGCGCGACATCGGCGGCTGGCTGCGCCGCTACTCGCTCATGGTCGGCAACGCCAGCTCTGGGGCGTCGCTGATGTAAGCGAGATGCCCAAAAATAAAAAGAAGCGCCCTCGTCTGTACAGGCGGGGGCGCTTCCTTTTTTAGCGGGTTCAGACCCCGAAGCCCGGCATGCGCTTCACGCGCAGGCGCGCATTCGCGGCGTCGCTGTTTTTAAACTCGCGCTTCGCGGCATCCCATTCCAGGCGCTTGCCGGGGTCGAACAGCGCCGCCAGCGCGATCAGCGCGGCCTGCGTGATATTGCCCGCGTACGCGAAATCGGAGCCGACCTTCGAGCCGCCGCGAATGGCGTTGAGCCATTCTTTGTAGGGCGAGTTGTCCGGCACGCGCGCGTAACGCGCGGACGGCAATCCATTCGCGGCCTTCAAGTCGGCCATGCGCGTTTCGGGCAGGACGCGCAAATCCTTCGCGCCGTGCGAGCCATACTGGATCACGCCCTTGTCACCGTAGATCACGCCGCCCTCGTTCATGACGCCCTTCTGGCGCGGCTCGTGAGGCGCGAAAGGCTGGCCGTCGCCCAGTTCTTTGGGCCGCGGCACGTTCTTGCACTCCTTGCCATCAAACCAGACG
Organism: uncultured Lentisphaeraceae bacterium; assembly: GCA_964579865.1. Taxonomy (GTDB): domain Bacteria; phylum Verrucomicrobiota; class Kiritimatiellia; order RFP12; family UBA1067; genus DAOPZC01. The sequence continues at coordinate 1,452 of CAZOIS010000236.1, forward strand.
AGCGTGACGGGGCCGCGGTTATCTTTCGCGGGAAACTCCAGTGTGAAGCGGTCGCCTTGCGGGAAGGTGGCGCCGTGTTTCGCCGGATTCCAATCGCCGATGTTGTCCACCCGGACGGCGCTGGGCAAGCCGAGGTCCAGCGTCCAGAACACCGGATCCATCAAATGGCAGGCCCAGTCGCCCAACGTGCTGCACCCGTAGTCCGTCCAGAAGCGCCAGACGCCCGGCAGATACATCGGGCAATAGGCGCGGCGCGGCATGACCGGCCCCTGCCACAGCTCCCAATCGAGCTCTTTCGGCACCTCGTAGGTCTGTTTCAACTCCTCCAGCCTGTCCATACGGCTGTAGACGGCGGGTGCCCAGAAATGCGCCTCCTTCACGCCGCCGATCAGGCCGGCTTCGATCCATTCGCGGAAGGTCCGGATCGTGTCGAAGGCGTGTCCCTGGTTCATCGCCTGCGTGACGACTTTCGACTCCCTCGCGGCCTTGACCATCAGGTCGACCTCGCCGAAACTCTGCGCCAGCGGCTTCTCGCACTGGACGTGCTTGCCGCGGCGGATACACTCGATCGCCATGGCCGCGTGCCAGTGGTCCGGCGTGCCGATCGTCACGGCGTCGATCTGGCTGTCGAGTTTGTCGAGCATTTCGCGGTAGTCCTTGAAGAACTTCGCGGATTTGTATTTCTCGCACATCTTCCCCGTGCGCCGCGTATCGACGTCGCAAAGGCCGACGATCTCCGCCCCGCTGCCGGCCAAGCCGTCGATGTTGGCGACCGGACGCCCCGCGCAGCCGATGGCCGCGACGCGGATCTTTTCGCCGGGCGGCGTCTGTCCGCTGCCGGCGATGACATGCCGCGGCACGACGCTGAAAAGCGAAACGGCAGCCGTTGAGCGTTTAAGAAAACCCCTGCGTGAACACGACATCTTATCCATATTCCAGATCCCCCATATTGCTTGTTACGGAGCACAGTTTCCCCGTTTTTATACGGTTTTGCAATCCGATTCCGCTCCCTCACCACGTCTGGAAAACGCCGAACCAGCGGCGGCTGCCGGAGTCGCTGCCGACCGCCTTGAGAAGCAGTGTTTTTCCCGGCGTCACTTTCGAGGACGGCAGGATGAGCGTGAACGTGCCATACTCGGCCGTCGACAGGTCGCGCACGTATGCCAGGCGCGTTGTCTTATCCACGCTGAACCATTCCGCATCCCGTTCGCTGATGGAAGGAATGTCGATGACCTTCGTCCCGTCCACATAGAGCTCGAAACGGCCTTGCGGCTCGGCGAAAAAGCCCATGCCGCCCTGCCACACCACCGCATATTCCGGCTTCGCCCGCGCGCCATCGGGCACCGGCCGCGTCTTCCAGATCAGTTCGTTCTTTCCCGACATCGCGCGCGCCACATCGAGCCGGGCAGCGCCCGGCGGCAGGTTGTCGCAGCCGCTATCGCCCGCCTTGACCGTCTCCTGCCAGCCGTTCCGCGTCTCGGGCATCTGTTTCACAACGCCTTTGGGATTGAACGCGTCAGAACGCGCGTAGCGGATCAAGCCGTCCAACAGGCAGGAGCCCTCGGGGGTTCCGGAAAGCACATCCAGGCCGAATGTCATCAGCACGCGCCCCGCGTCCATCCGCGCCTCGCCCGCGTAGAGGAAATAGTTGTCGAGCCCCTCGCCCACCACCATCATCTCATCCGGGAGCATCCCGGCGAACGGCAAGCCCAGCCCTTGTTTCAAAATGCGGAAAGCCAGCGGCGAAAGCGTTCCGTCATGCGGAAAATCGCCGAGCGCGGGATGTCTTGCGAATGCGGTCCCCACCTGGCTTCCCATCGACCACCAGCCCAGACTGACATTCGGCTTGCCTTCCGTGCCGTTGATCAGCAGGACGCGCTTGCCGGCCGCGACGGCCGGACCGACCTCCGCCGCACCAATCCGCGCGACCAGAAGCCCCGCGCTTGCCGCTTCGGGCGTTCCGGCCATAACAAGCCCCGCGTAGAGCTTTTCCAGCGCCGGAAGCAGTTCACGCGAAACGGCAATGCCGGCGCCATCTTGCTTTTGCCGCGCGGGGAACACCCAGAAGTCCCACGCGTTGCTGACGGTGCCATCCGCCCCGACGGTCACGCCCAACACCGCATGGACCGGCTTCGCGATAGCCGGCATGGTCACCGCCGCCTCCGCAAGCAGGCGCGTGCTTCCCAACTCAACCGCGCCGCCCTCACAGTCGCCCTGTGCGAGCACCCTGTCCCCCGCGCGCAACGACCACCGGACCTGGGCTTTGTCAATCGGCGTACATCCATAATGCGAAATCCAGAAGCTCGCCTTCACCGTCTCTCCCGAAACAGCGATCGGCACTTCGGGATCGGTCTTGAGCAAAAGCGCGGTCGGACCGTTAAACAGGCGGAACGATTCCGGTGTCGCGCCCTTCAGCTTAGGCTCCCAGAATGCGTTGAACAAACCCTGGGAGCTATAGGTGTTTCCTTGCGCGACCACCACATCGACGACGGTCCAGAAATCATATCCGTCACAAGCGGGATCCATCCGGGCCGCCTCGAGCCCCCGCTTCTGATAACAGCGCTGCAGCGCATGCGCCGCGTTCTGGCAGGCGTCGCCCCAGCGCCGATCCAGCCCGGCCGCGGCGAGCAACCCGTCACGCGCCGCCATCGTGACAGGCGGCATCCAAGGCCCCGCGAAACGGCTCTCGATGCGAGGGTCCTGCTTGACGCACAGATTCAGATACTCGTGCGCGACAAAGGGCGCCTCGCATTGAAAGCTTCCGGGCACCCAGACGTTGATCGGTCCGTTACGGAAGTCCGAGTTTTCCGCCGTGTTGAAATTCCCGTCCTGATGAATCATCAGGCGGTCCGGGTCAAGCCGTTTGGCCAGCTGATAGATCTCACGGTCCAGCGGTTTGCCGAGCAGTCCCTCGTTTCCCGTGCAATAGGTCGTCAAGGACACGTAGCGTCGATAGTGGCGATACAGTTCGGTTAAATCGCGCATCGGGTCAAACGCGAAGGCCTCCGTCGGATAATCCCCATAATACGGAAGCTCGGGCTGGATCATGATGCCCGCCTCATCCGCCGCCTCGAAATACTCCGGCAATTCGCAATGAGTGTGCAGCCGGACATAGTTGAACCCGGACGCGCGGGCGATCTGAAGGTGTTTCAGATGTTCGTCTTTTGAGGCCGGCGAAACCATCGTCAGCGGGTACACAAAATCATCGCCAAAACCGCGGACAAAAAAAGGTTTGCCGTTGAGGAAAAACCGATCGCCGCGGACCTCGATCTTGCGCACGCCGAAGCGATCCGCCCAGCCGTGAACAGGAATCTCACCTTCGCACAGCGTCAACTCCGCCACATAGAGATTCGGAGCTTCGGGCGACCAAGGCATAAAGGGGTCAAGCTTCACCCGGCAACAGACCTCGGCACTCTTTTGACCTTCTTCGAACGCGACCGCCGCATGCCCGGTTGCCGATTGCCGGTTGCCGGTTGCCGATTGAATCTTCACCCGCAACACAGGATTCTTCAGTTTGCCGGCGGACGTGGCACACGCGATGGTCGCGTGGACCTCTGCGGTCTGTTGATCGAAATCCCCGCGCACCCAGGCATCGTCGATGCGCGTATCCGGCGTCGCCTCGATCTCCACGTCGCGATAGAGACCGCCGAACTGATGCGAGCTGACCATCTGCCCCTTGCGGCTGGGAAGCGCGTTGTTGACCGCCGCGACCACGATCGCCGGCTCGCCGGCCCGCACCAGGTCAGTGATGTCATACTTGTAGGTTCCGCAATAGCTGTCGACCCAGGCGACTGGTCGCGTGTTCACCCAGAACCAACCTTGCGAACGGACGCCGCCGACCTTGAGCCAGATCCGCTTGTTTTGCCACGTTTTTGGAATCTCGACAGTTTTGCGATACCACGCCTCGCCCATGTACACATTCCGCAATTCCCTCGGGCCGTGGTCCCATTTGCAATCCCACGTGACACTGGCCCCCGGCACACCCACCCCTTGCGCCTCCCAGCAGCCCGGCACGTGGATCTTGCGTGCGTCCGGCCACGGCTTCGCGTAAAAAGCGCGCCATGCGGGATGACGAGAGGGGGCGACGTCCTGCGTGACGAACTCCCATTCGCCGCGCAGCGAGATCACCTGCTGCGCGGGCGCGCGCAGGGCCGGATTCACCACGGCGGGCAAGGCCTTCCGCCAGCCCCACGTGTCCGTGCCGGA
>CAZOIS010000237.1:0-5619 GCA_964579865.1 uncultured Lentisphaeraceae bacterium
CTGCTCCGCACCGGCCTCGTGCTGCACCCTTCCGGCGGCGCGCTCGGCCGCCTGCTCGCGCCCTTCCGCCTCGGGCTGGGCGGGCGGCTCGGGAACGGCCGCCAGTGGATGAGCTGGATCGGCCGCGAGGACTGGACCGCGCTCGTGCTGCACCTGCTGTCAGCCTCCTCGGCCCGCGGCGCGTTCAACCTCACCGCGCCCGAGCCGGCCACCAACGCCGCCTTCACCGCGGCGCTGGCGCAGGCGCTGCGGCGGCCCGCGGTTCTCCCCGTCCCCGCCGTCGCGTTGCGGCTGCTGCTCGGCGCGCGGGCGCAGATGCTGCTCGCCAGCCAGCGCGCCCGGCCGCGGAACGCCGAAGCGCTCGGCTTCCGCTTCCGGCATCCGACTCTGGGCGACGCGTTGGCTGATATGCTGAACTGAAAACAGCCTTCATCACGCACGGGGCGGCAACATGCGCTTGATTTCCGACAATGTGTTGCCGGTCCTTTTTTTGACATACCGTTCCAGCACGAGTTCGGAAGGCCAGCCGGAACGCCCGGCGATCGCGCCGATGGCGATGTTCGGACTTTTGAGGAGTTCCATGGCGCGGGCGAAACGCGCTTCCTGTATCTCCTCCAGAACGCTATGTCCTGTCAGGGAGCGGAACCGGATTTCCGCCTGCCGCCGGGAACAGGGAAAAGTCTTGAGCACGTCCCTCGCCTTCACCCCGTCCGCGGCTTTGCGCCGGATCAGTTCCATGGCCGCCTGAACGCCCGCATCCGACCGGTTGAAAAGCCGCGTGGACTGCCGGCGCACGATTCCGATCGGCGGGACGACGCGCAAAACCGCCGGCGAGGCGGGGCCGTCGATTTTCGCGGCGAGCAGTTCGGCGGCCATGCGTCCCGTGGCCTTGAAGTCCGGCAGCACGCTGGTCATCGAAGGCCGGGTCGTTTCGCAGATGAGCCCGTCGTTGTCGGCGCCGACGAAAGCCTGTTCTTCAGGGACCGCATATCCCAGGGCGGCGGCGGCGGAAAGGGCGCGTTCGGCGATGTAGTCGTTCACGCCAAAGATGCCGCACGGTTTCGGGAGCCTGCGAAGCCAGGACCGGAGGCGCCGTTGAAGCGAGGTGGTGCCGCCGCGGTCTCCGGCTTCCGGCTCGAAAACATGCATCTTCTTGCCGTGGAGTTCGAGCACCGACTTGAAGGCTTCGAGTTTGTCGAGCATCCAGTAGGCGTGGGAGAACCATCCGACGAGGGCGTAGTCATGAAAATCGAGCCGCAGCAATTCCTTTGCCGCGACGCGCGCGATTTCTGCGGAATCGTGACGGACGACGGACGCGCCCTCGCGTGTGATGTCGGGCGAATGGTCGAGAAAGACAACCGGTGTGCCGCGGAAGTGTCCGGGCCTCAATCGCGTGTCGCCGCCGTCCGCCTCGACAATGCACCCCAGAGGTTCCCAGAAATCCAACAGGTCGGCCACCTGTTTTGCGGAGGTGTCGCCGTCGATCACCTGCAGGCGCCACCCGCGCGCATGGGCGAAAGGGCGCATCCCCTCAAGTTTATGATGCCAGCACTCCAGGCCGGTGGTCCTGAAAACTAAGACTGTTTTCACAGCCGCAATGATAGGCGGCCGAACGCCGGAACGCAAGAGCGTGTTCGTAAAAGTATGTAAAATAGTTTCGCATAAGTATGATGACCGTCAACGTGCATTTGGTAACTTGTAAGCAACTGGATGTCTGTCATTGACCGGGAAACAGGAAGGCTCCTATGAAGACAAGGCAACGTTGGGCATTTGTCGCAGGCACGGCAGCGGTTCTGGCTGCGGGCGCGGCGGAGGCCAAGACCGTGCTGTGGTACCGGTTGGACTCGCTGGCCGCCGGCGTCACGTCGACGCCCAGCACGGTGATCGAAAATATCGCCGATCCCGGTAAGTACCGGATGTACTGCCACTCATTCGTCGGCATCGACCGCGGAACGGATCCCGGCTACATGCCGTCCGGCACCGCAGGCCTGCCGCCGGGAGTCTGGGTTTACGATCCCGTCACGCGCGAAGGATCCGAACGCCTGAACGCCCTGCACTTCGGCCTGACGGAGATCCCGCCGGGCACCAACAGCGCCAACGGAGCGATGCTCCGCACCGACTATGACCAACCTTCGAACCTCGGCTTGACCAACGTGACCGTCGAGGCGATCTTCAGGACGTCCCCCGGCGCCTTGACGAACTGGTCGATGGCACCGCTCGTCTATCAGCCGGGAGCAGAAAACAATGGCTTAAAGGAATCGATCATGCTGGGGATCGGGTGGAGCGGCAGGATCGCCTGCCGGTTCTACGCCGGCGGCTCGCAGCGGGTCGTCGGCGGCGGTACGTTGTCTTCCTGCTTGGTCACGCCCGACGTCTGGCATCATGCCGCGTTCACCCTGGATGCCGAAGGCACGGGAAGACTCTATCTCGACTATCAGCTCGTCAACACCCAAGCCGGGCTGGGGGCCTTGGACAAAGTGACCGGCAAACCGCTGATGATCGGCGCGAACACCCATGTCGCCAGCCGCACGTTCCCCGGCGACATCATGGAGGTGAGAATCTGCGATGCCGCGCTCGCGGGCGACGCTTTCCTTCAGGTCAGGCTTCCGCCGCGCGTGACGCCGGCCGACACGCTCTGTTTCTGCCCCGACCTGTTCGGGCTGAACTACAGGTTCGGTTCCGTCGTCAACGTGAACGTCGCCACGGGCTCGCTGGCTCGCACGGCCAATCCGATGAGCGAGACGAATTCCCCCGCGGCGGTTCTGGATGCCGCGGACAAGGCCGGGAACGCGTTCCGCTTCGGCATCAACGACACGGCGGGTGTCATCGCCAACGCGGGGTCCACGCATGCCGTGCGCGGCGAAGACGGCTCCGGAAGCGGCGTCACGTTCATCGCTCCGGATTCGGCGCTCGAAAAGGCGAGTTTCACCATGGAGTGCTTTTTCAAGACCCCGGGACCGATCGACGGCGAAACCTGGACGCTGTTCTATTCGCCGTGCGTCAAGGTCGGCGTCGGCGATGACGGCATGATTCTCGGCCGCGGTTTCAAGACCTACGGCGACGACGGCACTATATTGGACATCAAGAGTAAGAGCCGCGTGGACGACGGCGCCTGGCACCATCTCGCCTTCGTCTACGACATCGGCACCGCCAAGACGAAACTCTACGTGGATTACGTGCTCCAGGGCAGTACCAACGTGACGCTCGGCACCACGGGCACGGTAAACCCCTCCGCCGGCGTGCAGAACATCGCAGGGAGCCGCCAATACTTCCCCGGCTGGATGGACGAGCTGCGCATCACCAAGCGTGCGCTGGGGCCAGAAGAGTTCATTCTCGCCGACCCGGCGGGAGCAGCCGGAGTGCTGGCTCATCTCACGTTTGACGACGGCGATTATGCGGTCGAGCCTTATCCGACCCTCAACCCCGCCGGCGCGGGAGTCGCCCGAAACGGAGGCGCTGCGCCCGCCTTCAGCGACAACGTGAAGCCGAGGCTGGCCTTGGACGGCGAGGCGGGACGCGTCTTGAAACAAAACGTGAAATCGCTCTACATGAATGCGAGCCAGGTCCGGTATCCGCATTTCACGAGCCTTTACGGCAAGACCAGCTTCACGCTCGAGTGGTTCATGCAACTGTCGTCGTGCGAAACGGGCGCCGGGCTCCTGCGTCTGAATCAGAGCACCGCCTCTTTCGAGGGCAGCGATCCCGCTCCCATGTGGAGGGTCTACGTCAGGGCGAACAGCAAGAAGGCGCTTGATTTCGAGGCGCATGAAGCGACGCAGCAGAAATACATTACGACTTGGACGTCTTTCCCGGACGACATCGACGACGGCCGCTGGCATCACTATGCGATCACCGTCGAACAGATCAACGTCAGCGGCACGATCAAGACGGAACTCAAACTCTATCGCGATTATCAAAGCCACGGCAGCCAGCAGTTCACCGGGGTCCTCGCGTATCCCGCTAACGACGACTGCGCGTTCACGATCGGGGCCGACAACAACTTCACCGGATACATGGACGAAATCAGAATTTCTGACGGTGTCCTGCCGGTCGCTTCGTTCATGCGGTCGATGTTTGCAGGTACGGCTATCTTTGTGAGGTGATACGATGAATCAGATGAAAACAACGGTCGCGCTGGCGGCCTTCACAACGGTTGCGGCGGTCTTGGCGGCTCCTTGCGCGCCGTATACGGTACAGGACTGCAAGGGCTACAACTCCTGGCCGATGATGCAGGCGGTCGGCCGGCGGCTCGTGTGCACGTACAGCCGCGGCACCGGGCACAACATCGGCGAAGGCGTGAGAGGCGTTTTCGCGCGCACGTCGGACGACTGCGGCAGAACCTGGTCCCGGGAGGTCTGCGTGGCCGACGCGCCGGATTACGGCGAAGTGACCATCGGCAAGGGGCTGGACGCAGACGGCGCCATGCTGCTTTGGGTGCGCTGTTTCGGCGGTCCGAAAAACCATCACGACATCTACCGCACGGCGGACGGGGCGACGTTCGAGAAGATTTCCACGCCGGCGCTTTCGCCGCTGCCCGTGCAGATCACCGACATCTTTCACGTCCCGGGCAAGGGGATGATGTCGCTGTGGTTCGCCGGGAACTACCAATCCGATTTCAGCCATTCCTGGGGGACGCTCGTCAGCGCGGACAACGGCCGCACCTGGACGCAGACGACCGTCGAGAAGGACCTCTCGAAGGCCGACTGGCCCACCGAACAGGCTGCCGCGTATGTCGGCGACGGGAAGATACTGGCCGTCGCCCGTACGGAAATTACGGGAGCTGACGGCGGCGTGCAGTTCCAGTTGACGTCGGCTGACCGAGGCGCGACTTGGAAACGCGAGCGCACCAACATCTCCGACATCATGTGTTCGACGCCGACGCTGGTCTACGATGCGCAGTCCGGGCTCGTGAGCAACTACTATTTCGAGCGCGGAAAGGGTCTGGTGAAGCGCCGCGTGAACGCCGTGGGGGAGGTGTGGTCCGCGCCGACCGGATGGTCCGCGCCCGAGATCGTGGGCGTCGGCAGCGAGCGGCCGTGGGATACGGGCAACGTCAACGCCACGGTGATCGGCCGCACGCATTTCATCGCGTACTATTCCGGGACCGATCCCGACACCGCCGTCTACGCGCTGCCCGTGCTGGCGCCCGGGCGCGGCAAGTGACGCCACCGCCGAGGACTGCGTGACCTTCTGGCATATGGCTTCTTCTTGTTTGCCTCGCCTCTCCCGCTTTGCTACGTTGAAAGCACGTTAAGAGGGGAGGGGGGATGAAAGAGCTTTTTTGTTTGGGCATAGCCTTATTGGCTATTTCTCCTGTCGGGGTTTTTGCGGTGCCTGCGGAAAAATGCGAGGCGTCGCGTCCCCTTTTTCCGATGGACGACAACGCCCAGTTCCAGCACCACTGGGGGAAAGGCTCCGTCGCGCTGGGAACAAACGGGCTTGTTTGCCAGGGGGATACGACCCCGTTCGCGCTCACGGAACGGAAATTCCCCGTTCTGCGCTACGAACGTCAGCCCTGCAAACTCGTTCTCGACACCGAGCTCCTCTCCGGCAGCGCGAAGGCCTCCGCGGCCTTCGCCTACGCGGACAAGGACGTCTATGAGACGAACAAGACCGGCT
>CAZOIS010000238.1:0-5536 GCA_964579865.1 uncultured Lentisphaeraceae bacterium
ACGCAGTAGACGCTGAGCAGCCCCAGGTCGTGCAGGTGCAGCGCGCCGTTGTCGTGCGCCTCGCGCACCTCGGACGGGTAGATCTTGTTGAGCCAATAGACCTTGCTCACCTCGCTGGAAATGTAGTTGTTCAGCCCCTGCAGCGAGTACGCCATGTTGGAATTCTCGCGCACGCGCCAATCGGACTTGCCGAGGTAGCTGTCGATCAGGTCGACGTCGGCCTTGCGCACCATCTCGCGGATGCGCGCGTGCTGCTCGCGGTAGATGATATAGGCCTTGGCGGTCCGGCGGTAAGGCGAGGCCAGCAGCACCTCCTCGACGATATCCTGCACGTTCTCGACCGTCACCTCCAGGGTGTCCCGCAGCGCATGGATGAGGGTCATCACCTTGAGCGCGAGTTTCTTGGCCTCGTCGGCCGCAAACTCGCCCGTCGCCTCCCCTGCCTTCTGAATCGCCGAAACGATTTTCTTGGGATCAAAAACCTCAACCCGCCCGTCACGCTTATGGATTCGAATAATCAGGTCCGGCTGTATAAAATCGCTCATAATGCCCCACTTTAACAAGAACCGCCCACGCTCCGTTTCCCGACGTTTTTTTGCCGTCTTGGAAACCCGTCTCAGATAACGGTTGTTTACTATATGTAGGTTTAAAAGATTATGCAACCACAAAATGTTGTGCTTTGTGCCGAAAACAGCCCACGGGGAAAAAGATGTGTTTTTTTCATTCACCCGACCGCCTGAACGTGCTACGCTAACAAGAAATACTTTGAACGCCTTCCGCCGCAGGGGAAAGCAAGAGGAGAGAACCATGGCCCTTTACGAATACGCGCACGATCTGGATACCCCCGTGCATCCCGTCAGCGCGCCCGATTACATGCCCGTCGAGCAGCTGCGGGCGCTCCAGCTCCACCGTCTGCAGGGGCTCGTCAAGCGTGTCTACGAGAATGTCCCGCTGACGCGCAAACGCATGGACGAACGCGGCGTGCGCCCGGAGCACATCAAGACCCTGAAGGACATCGCCCTGCTGCCCTTCATGATGAAGACCGACTTGCGCGACGAATACCCGTTCGGACTTTTCGCCAGCCCGATGAACGACATCGTGCGCTTCCACTGTTCCAGCGGCACCACCGGCAAGCCCATTGTGATCGGCAACACCCAGAATGACATCCTGGTCTGGCAGAACGGTTGCATGCGTGCGCTCGCCATGTGCGGCGTCCGCAGCTCAGACGTCATGCAGGTCGCCTACGGTTACGGGCTCTTCACCGGCGGCCTGGGGCTTCACTACGGCGGCGAGGGCCTGGGCTGCGCCGTGCTGCCCATCTCTGGCGGGAATACCGACCGCCAGCTCATGCTCATGAAAGATCTGGGCGTCACGGTCATCGCGTGCACGCCGAGCTACTTCCTGCACCTGATCGACGAGGGCATGAAAAAAGGCATTGACTTCAAGACCGAGATGAAGCTCAAGCACGGCATCTTCGGAGCCGAACCCTGGACCGAAGAGATGCGGAACAAGATCGAGAGCCTGACCGGCATCACGGCCCATGACATCTACGGCCTCACCGAAATATCCGGCCCCGGCGTGGCCAACGACTGTCCGCACCGCCGCGGCCTGCACGTCTTCGAGGACCACTTCTACCCCGAGATTGTTGACCCCGACACGCTGGAACCGCTGCCCGACGGCGAGAGGGGCGAACTGATCTTCACCACGCTCACGCGCACCGGCACGCCGATGCTGCGCTACCGCACACGCGACCTTTCGCGCATCTACACCGGCACCTGCCCCTGCGGACGCACGATCCGGGCCATCGAACGCATCAGCGCCCGCAGCGACGACATGCTCATCATCCGCGGCGTCAACGTCTTCCCGTCGCAGATCGAGGCGGGACTCATGTCGATCGACTCGGTCCTGCCCCACTACCTCATCGTGGTGGCCAAGGACGGGGACCTCGACACCCTCGAGCTCAGAGTCGAAGTCACGAAAGAGACCTTCAGCGACGACATCAAGACGATGGAGCGCCTGCGCCAGCGGATAGGTCAAGCCGTTCAGCGCATCATCAACATCAGCGCCAAAATCACGCTGGTTGAGCCGCACACGCTGCCGCGCAGCGAAGGGAAACTTTGCCGCGTCTCGGACCTGCGCAAAAAAGCTTAATCGACGAAAGGCACCGCACCATGAAAATCCAACAAATCTCCCTGTTCCTCGAGAACAAGCCGGGCCATCTGAACGCCATCTGCCGCACGCTGGCGGACGCGCGGATCAACATCGTGACCCTTTCCCTGGCCGACACCCAGCAATTCGGCATCGTCCGTCTGATCGTGGAGGAGTGGCAGAAGGCCAAGGACGTGCTCGAGAAAGCCGGCTACGTGGTCAACGTCCGCGAGGTGGTCGCCGCCGCCGTCGCGGACAAACCCGGCGGCATGGCCGAGATCCTTGACGTCATTGGCAAAGCCGGCGTCAACATCGAATACATGTACGCCTTCGCTTTCCGGCATGGCGCAGAGGCCGTGCTGGTCTTCCGCTTCGACAACCCGGACCGCGCGATCGAGGCGCTCAAAGCCGCTGGACGCGACGTTCTCGATGCCGTCACTCTTTTCACAGAGGCGAAGTGAAGCCCGACATGAACACGACACCGATCATCGAGAATCGTATCTGGCAGCCCGAATTCGAATGTATGCCGCGGCCCCAGCTGCGCGCCCTCCAGGCTGAACGGCTGCGCGCCGCCGTGGCCCGCGCCGCGAAAAACCCCTTCTATAAAGAGCAGTTCGGCAAGCTCGGAATCACCCCCGACAAGATCAAAAGCGCCGACGACGTGCGCCGGCTCCCCTTCACCGTCAAGACCGACCTGCGCGACCATTATCCGCTCGGTTTCATGGTCGTGCCGCGCAGCGAGGTGGCACGGTATCAGGGCACCAGCGGCACCACCGGCAAGCCCACGTGGACCGCCTACACGGAAAATGACGTGGAGCACTGGCGCGACCTCTCCGCCCGGTTCCTCGTCTCCGGCGGACTGCGCCCCGAGCACACCGTCCAAATCTCTTTCGGGTTCGGACTTTTCACCGGCGGCTTCGGACTCCACTACGGCATCGAACGCGTCGGCGCGGCGATCATTCCGCTCTCCAGCGGCAACTCCGAGCGCCAGCTCATGTGTATGCAGGACCTGCGCCCGGAAATCCTCATCTGTACGCCCTCCTATGCGCTCAAGCTCATGGACGACATCCTGAACAACGGCGTGCCCCGCGAGTCGATCGCGCTCGAGCACGCCCACTTCGGCGGCGAGCCGTGGACCGAGGACATGCGCACGCGCATCGAGAGCGGTCTCGGCATCCGCTGCTGGAACAACTACGGCCTGGCCGAGGTACAAGGCTGCGGTGTCAGCGGCGAATGCGCCTACCGCAACGGCATGCACCTGCAGGAAGATCACTTCATCGTCGAAACGATCGACCCCAAGACGCTCGAGCCTCTGCCCGACGGAGAGAAGGGTGAGCTGGTGATCACCCCGCTTTGCCGCGAGGCTTTCCCCGTCATCCGCTACCGCACGCGCGACATCGGCTTCATCTACAACGACGGCGACTGCCCCTGCGGTCGCACCACGCGCCGCATGAGCCGAATCCTCGGCCGCACCGACGACATGCTGATCATCCGCGGCGTCAACGTCTTCCCGTCGCAGATCGAAGCCGCGCTGATGCGCATCGAGGCGGTCGCCCCGCACTACATGATCGAGGTCACCCGCCCCGCCGCGCTGGACGAGGTCACCGTCCACATCGAGATGCAGCCGGGCATGTTCTCCGACAGCATGCGGGAAATGCAAAGCATCCGAGACCACATCGCCGCATCGATCTACGGCGTCACAGGGCTGCACATGCACATCAACCTCGTGGGGCCGAACACGCTGGAACGGTTTGAAGGCAAATCCCGCCGGGTCAAAGACCACCGCAAACTGGTGGATTGAAACCGCGGCCTGCGTGACGCTGACGCTCCACCGACCAGGGCACCGAACGTTCAATGACGAGAACAGAAAAGAGAACACCAATGAACAGAATCTGCACCGCCGCAGGGCTCGCGCTGATCACGAGCGCCCTCATCATCCCAGGCTGCAAGAAAGCGGAGGAGGCGCAAGCCGACGCGCAAAAAAAAGCGTCCGCCGCGGAACAACCGGCCGGAAACACCGGCACCGGAATGCGCAGTGAATCCGCCCGCCAGTTCGACAAAGACGGCGACGGCAAGCTTAGCGCCGAAGAACACAAGGCCATGATTGAAAAAATCCGGGCCGACCGGCAGAAGGTATACGACAAAAACGGCGACGGCAAGCTCGACGATGCCGAAAAGGCCGCGGCGACGACCGCCCAGACCGCCCGCATCGAGCAGCTCCGGAAGGCCCGTGAAAAGGCCTTCGACAAGAACGGCGACGGCAAGCTCGACGACGCCGAGAAAGCGTCGATGAAGGACGCGCAGTCCGTCCGGATGGAGCAGTTCAGGAAAGCCAGGGAAAAGGCCTTCGACAAGAACGGCGACGGCAAGCTCGACGAGCAAGAACGCGCGCAGATGATCCAGGAATTCCAAAAGAACCGTCCGGACCTCGCCGCCCACATGCAGAGCATGCTCAAGCAATTCGACAAGAACGGCGACGGCAAACTCGACGAGCAAGAGCGCCGCACGCTCCTGGAAGAACGGACGAAATTCATGGGGCAACAGGTGCCGCAAGGCGGCGCTCCTGCGGTGCCGCAGGCCAGCGCGCCCGCCGCGGCGAGTGTGACGCAAGCGCCCGCGGCCAAATAGCGGAACTCAGCCCGCAGAGATTTCTTCGCCGCGCGCGAGCACGAAAGCCGCTCCACCCCCGTGTGATGGAGCGGCTTTTTTTATTTATTCCCTCTTGCGCGAACGCTTTGTTTCTTTGTATAGTAACGACCATTCGTTCTTGCACGTAGAAACATCGCTTCGCAGGACAGCTCGGGCTGCCGAGTCACTGCAAAACCAGGGGAGGGCAAATGATCGTCGGAATTCAGGATCCATGGGTGGCGGTAGCGTACCTGCTTTCAATCACGGGGTCCGCCGTGTGCGTGGCCTACGGCATCGCCTACTGGAACCGCGGCGATGAGCCGGTGAAGCCGGAAGACGTGCAGTGGGCTAAAGAGGAGAAAGAGGAGATCGAAGTTTCCCTCTGATCGACACCACTCAACCAAGGAATCTCTGACATGGACCTCTTCACCCTGATCGTTCTGCTCGTCTATCTTTTCGCCATCGGCTACCTGGGATACCAAGGCTACCGACAAACCAAGACCGCCTCAGACTATCTGGTCGCGGGACGCAACGCCAACCCGGTGGTCATGGCCCTCTCGTATGGCGCGACGTTCATCAGCACCTCCGCCATCGTCGGGTTCGGCGGCGCCGCCGCCAACTTCGGGATGGGCGTGCTTTGGCTCACCGTCCTGAACATCTTCATGGGCATCTTCATCGCCTTTGTCGTATTCGGGAACCCGACGCGCCGCATGGGGCACCACCTCGACGCCCACACCTTCCCCGAGCTGATGGGCAAGCG
>CAZOIS010000239.1:0-5527 GCA_964579865.1 uncultured Lentisphaeraceae bacterium
CGTCTCGTTGCTGTAGATGATCGGCGGCGTGTATTCGGACTCCGCGGAAATATAGCAGACCGCCGCCCGGACCGCCGACGGGCACCCGTCGCAGAGGAGCGCGATCTCCCGGCCGACGGACAGCGCGCCGACGACCGGTTCGGGAACGAAGAAGCGGATCTTCACATTCTCGGGCGGCAACAGGCGCACCACGGGACGGCCCGCCGGCACCCATTCGCCCACGCGGTACAGGGTGTCGTAGACCCGTCCCGCAACGGCGGCGGAAACCGTTTTCTGATCCAACCTCCACGCGGCCTGCTCGAGCGCGGCGCGGGCCGCCGCGACGGCCGCCCCCTGCGCGCGGACCTGGTCTTCCCTTGCAGGCAGCGCCGCGACATCGAGCTGGCGCTCCAGCTCGCGCACCCGTGCAGTCAGCGACTCCGCGGCGGCGCGGGTGGCGTCCAGCTGCGCCACGGAGATGCCGCCGGCCTGGAACTGCGCCTCGTCGCGGACGCGGTTGGCGGCGGCGCGCTTTTCCTCGGCCGACGCCTGCGCCAGCTGCTCGCGGATCACCGCCAGCTCCAGAGGGCGCTTGCCGACCCGCAGATCCTCGAGCTGCGCCTCGGCCGCGCCGAGCTGGTGCTCCGCCTGCCGACGGGCCGCCGCCTCGTTTTCCGCTTCGAGCTGGAACAGCTGCTTGCCTGACGTCACCGGGTCACCGCGCGCGACCAGCAAGCGGTCCAGCCGTCCGGCTTCGGCCGACGCCACGTACACGAACTCGCCCTCGACGTAACCCTGATAGGAAGTCTCGCGTTTTTCAGCGCACCCCGCCAGCGCCAGCAGGCCTGCGGCGACCGCCGCGCCCTGGCGCACACTCAGCCCCATCGGCGGCCGTGCCGGCTCTCCGGCCCGGGCGGCGCCCTGTTGTGACCACATCATCCGCATGGCGCACTCCTCTGCTTGGCGTTAAACACCGCTGCGCAAAACATGCCCGGACGTCGCAGGCTACTTTCCCGCGCCATCGCGGCGCGGCCGTCCCTTTTCCGTGCCGCGGCCGACCATTCCGCACATCAGCAGCGCAACGGCGTGGTCGGCCACGCCCTGACGGTCCAGCGCCTTGAGCGTCGGAAACTGTTTCCAAATCTTCGAGACGGCCAGCGGGAACATAGTCAGCCCCATGATCGACACGAACAGCAGCGAGGGATGAAGGTCGGGATTCACCTCGCCGCGCGCCTGCCCCGCGGCCACGCACGCGCCGAAGCGCTTGTGGACGTCCTGCGGCAGCCGCCGGATCAGCCGCTCCCGCAGCTGGCCGCCGTCGCTGGCGATCTCCTTGATCCACAGCGCAGGCAGCCAGGGCATCTCCGCAACCAGCCCGATGATCCGGGCGACCAGATCCCGCACCATGGCAACGGGATCGCCGCCCGCGCCGTCGATTCCCTCGCTGACGGCCGCGATGAACCGGCCGAAGCGCTCCTCCACAATCACATCGAGCAACCGCTCGCGCGTTTTGAAATAGTAATGGATCATGGCCGACGTCACGCCCGCCTGCGCCGCGATCTGCGCCATGGGCGTGGCGGCGACGCCCTGCTCCGCGAAAAGCGCCGTGGCGGCATCGAGGAGCCGCTCGCGCAGATCGCCGTCCGCCGAAGCGACGGGGCGCCCGCGCCGCCTGACACCGGTTTTTCTTTCGTTCATGCGGCCAATATTAATTAATCGGTTAATTAATTGCAAGCGCAAAAAAAACGCCGGTTGACCGACGCTGAAGAAGTCCGGATTCACGCGCGCGGCGTCCGCATGATGCCTGCGGCGCGCCGCAGAAACGAAACGAGGGGTGCCCGCCCAGGCACCCCTCGTCCTGGCCGCACCTTTTTACCGATCGACCATCAGGAGGGTGCCCAAGCCCTGCGCCCGGGTCCCGACCACGTACAGGCCGTCGGCGCCGTCGTACGTGAAGAACGCGTTCTTGCCGTCGTTGGTCACCTCGAAACTGCGCATGGTTTTGAACGACACGCCGCCGAGGAGCGTCTTGATCTCAGCCGCGGTGAAACGTTTCACGAGCTCGCCGACCGACAAACCGTCCGCATTGAGCCCGTAGATATCGAGCGACCCGTCCGCGCACTGGACGTAGAGATACATCCGCCCCCCCAGGCCGACGCCGGACACCTTGACGTTCATGACGTTGCTGGGCATCGCGTTGGTGGTCGCGTTGATCAGGACGGTCTCCGTTCCCGTCGCGGGATCAAGGACGCAAACCCTGGTCGCGCCCGCCAGTCCGATCTGTCCCTCGCCGTAATAGACGAGGTCCTTGCCCCCGATATAGTACGCGTCCAAGCTGCGGAGCTGTTTCAAGCTTGTGGTGTACACGGCGTTCGAGGTGAGGCCGACACTGCCGCTCGCGAGATTATTCGTAACGTTCCACTTGTAAATCTTCTGCTGATATCCCATCGCTGTGCCATTGTTTGTCCGGTTGAAATAATCCGAATAAGAATACAGGCACTCGTTGGGGCCGGCATGGCCGAAGTCCAGGGCATCCATCGGCAACATGGCCGGATTGTCGGCCGCATCTTTGCTGATGCCGACCGCCGTCGTGTTGGTCCACGAGCCCGACATCGGCAAGCTGGTGCTCACCGTGCCCGCGCTGGCCGTCAGGACGCGCATCTTACTGTCCGAGATCGCACCGCCCTTCCACGCGGGATCCACGCCGCAGCCGGTCCAAACCATGAGGTTGTCGATCTCGGCCTTCACCTTGTTGGAGGTCTTGAAGCAGATCGCATAGGCGTCGTTATTCGCTTTAAGGAGGTCCCAGTATTTCTGGTACTGATCCTGCTTTGAGACCAGCATGCCGTTCACGTAGACGCTCGGCCCATTTGACATCGACATTTCCACGCGGACAGTCAGCGTGACATTCGAATAATTGTAATAGGCAACGGTGTTATTGGCAGGCGTATTATACGGCACGCCGTAAAGCAGATACATCATCGAGTTCGTGCCTGTTGCATTGAGCGGCCAGCTTCCGGTGTTGTAGAGATTCCACTCATTGGGGATCTTGTAGCGGAACTGGTTGTACCCCTCCCCGCGGATGCGGACGTCAACGGTATTATAGACGTTGGAGCCCGTGTAGTTGCAGAGCAGGGACACGTATCTGAAGTTGTTGGTGCTCGCCTGCCGATAGGTCACCTCGTACTGATACGAATAGTCGTTGGTGCAGAACGGCTTCATGAACGCGCTGTCTCTGATGACGGCATACGAGTCATGCGACGCGGCGTGCAGGGTCTCGTCCAGATTGTCGGTGATAAACTTCCCGTTGCGGATGGAGTACTGTGCCGTATGCGCGCCGACGGCCGTGTCGAGGGGCGCGCCGGGAAGTTCCACAAGATCCCAGCCGAGCGCCGCCATCGTCTCGGTGTTGCCGGTTGTCTCGATTCCATCAAAGTCTTCCGAATAGATGACCGTGCCAGGCTGGAAGGTCGCGGCGGGCTTGCCCGAAACGATCGGCGTCACATCGTTTGACGTCGCGGCCGCGGTCAACGCCGGAATGCTGTAAAGGTACCCGTCCGAGGCCGCCGAGCGGCCGGACGGAAGGAACAGGAACTG
The DNA here is from genome assembly GCA_964579865.1 of uncultured Lentisphaeraceae bacterium. Classification (GTDB taxonomy): domain Bacteria; phylum Verrucomicrobiota; class Kiritimatiellia; order RFP12; family UBA1067; genus DAOPZC01. Next base: position 3,577 of record CAZOIS010000239.1, read on the forward strand.
GTCGCTTTCGTCCTTGTTCATGCAAAGCGGCACGGCGGCATTGAGATTTTCTTTGAACTTGAAGACCGGAGCCTGCCACCACGTCGTAACGGTCATTTCCGAGGGCGTCCAGAGAACGTGCAACGGAGCGGGCGGCGAGGAAGAGTTATAAGGCTTGTGAACGATGAAACCGTATTCTTCGTCATCCGTGAACTCGAGGTTTCGGATACGGGGAAAATCCACGCCGAAGAGCGCGACCAAATCGGCATGATAGAAACACTTGACCAATGCACCCACCGACTTGCCGCCGGCGTTGAGGTTATAGATGAAAATGGCGCCGTCGTTGCACTGCACGTAGAGGTGCATCTTGCCAGACCGGATGCCGCCCACTTTGACGTTCATGATGTCCAGGTCCGCACCGACTTTACCCGCCTCGCCCGTCCGGTCCAGCGTCACCAGCTCCGTCTCGTTGCTGAGGACGGCGTCATAGACCCACACCTTGCGGGGCGCGACGCCGAGCTTGTCATTGCCCTCGCCGTAGTAGACCAAATCCTTGCCACCGATGTAGTAGTCGTTCACGCAACGGATGCGGGTGGCGCTGGTCGTGAACGTGTTGGTCAAGGTCAGTCCGATCCCTTGCCCGGGCACATAGCTGACGCTCCACGTGAGGAGGTTGCTGTTCAAGCCGCTGCTGGTGTACAGGCCCGAGTAGAGCCTCGTGCTGTCGTGGCTGAAATCGCAACCGTCCATCGCAAGGTTGCTGGGCGTATTGGTGCTGCAGAACGCGGTGACGTTCGTCACCCACGGCCCGGCCAAAGGGAACGTCGTTCGCACCGAGTAGCCGGCGTTGCCGTTGCCCGTGATGGCGATCTTCAGTTCGTCGGAGATGGCGCCGCCCTTCCAGCTGCCCCAAATCCCGGTGTTGGGGCACAGCAGCGAGGCGACCGGCGCCACGTCGTTCGACGAGGTTCCCGCGATCAGCGCCGGGATGCTGTACAGAAAAGCCGTTCCTCCGCCCGATCCCATTCCCATATACAGGTACTGGTCGTTCTCGTCCTTGTTCATGTAATGCGGATCAGCGGCAGAATAGGCGATGCCCGTATTCTCGCTGTATTTGAGGACCGGATTGCTCCACCACGGCTTGGCAGAAACATCTCCGCACAGGAATCCGAAGCATGCCGTCAAGACGATTCCTTGACCGAACAGTATCTGTTTCATTTCGCCCCTCTATTTCAGGCGCCCTTCTGCCTGCGGCCAGGCGCAACAACGTGCCGGCCATCTCTGTTCCATCAAGAGCATGCCCCCTCCGATTCCCCCTATCCCCTTGGCGGGATCAGTTCCAAATCGGCATGTTTCGGCAGAACAAGGACACCTTCACTTATAACTGTCCCACTTTTTGTTAGCCAACGCAAGTAGGGATTTTCCCTATAGAAGGACTGCACGCATCCCGCATGATGCGGAATGCCTTGAGATCTCGGACAGATTTGCCGCTTTCCAGCGTTTTTTCCCATCGCACCGGACAACGGAGCCCGATCCGGAGTCCGCGTCACGCGCGGGGATCCAGCGACCACTCGCCGCGCATCGGAGCCCACATCAGCTTTGCGGCCTCATCCGCGCCTGCACCGACATAACGCTCGGCCTTGGGGTCCCATTGCACTTTTTTGAGGCCGAGCCGCAGGCCGGCGTTCGCCAAGTGCGCGATCGTGATCGAACGGTGTCCGACCTCGCAGGGCGTGATGGTCTCCTGGCCGCTGAAGACACATTCGACGAAATTCTTCTCGTGCTGGCCGCTGACGTAGAGGTGAAGCTCCTCCGGCCGAAGCTTTTCGCGGACCAGCCCGTCGGGCTTCATCACCAGCTTGCCGCGCGTCACGAAGATCTCCTTGCCGCCCTCGCCGATGAAACGCACGCCGTTGTCGAAACGGTCGGAGACGAAGGCGCGCGTGCCGTCGGCATAGACGATCTCGAAGCT
>CAZOIS010000240.1:0-3281 GCA_964579865.1 uncultured Lentisphaeraceae bacterium
GTGAGAAAATCTGTCACAGTCATGGTGTGATAACTTGGCGCATTCTCGGGCAGGTAGCCGATGCACCGTTTGGCGGCCACGGCGTCGGTGCTGATGTCGTGCCCGCAGACCGTGGCGGTGCCGGAACTGGGGGGGATGAACCCCGTGATCATGCGCATGGTGGTCGATTTTCCCGCGCCGTTGGGGCCGAGAAAGCCTAGGACTTCGCCCTTTTCAACGGTAAAAGAGACCCCTTTTACCGCCGGGAACGAGCCGAAGTTCTTCTTGAGGTTACTTACGGTCAGCATCCTGATTCCTCTGTTGTTGATGGTTGTCGGTGTATCCGGTCGGCCGTCCGACAGGATGACAAAAAATCACATTCCGCCGGCTTGAAACACGGCTTGAGATCTGAATTTAGCAAAATGTGTGCCATATTGTCCATTTTCATGTCAGTAAGGCAGGTTGTGCTCTTTGATTTTGCGCTGGATCGTGCGGCGTGAGAGGCCGAGCTGGTCGGCGGTGAGGGTCCGGTTGCCGCTGTTCTGCTGGAGGCGGGTTTCGAGAACCGCGCGCTCGAGCTGCTCGAGGGTCATGCCGTCCGGAATCGACAACGTCCCGGGGGCGGACGCGGGGGTGGTCCGCGCGGCGGCGCCGCCGGGCAGGGCCACGGAGTCGGCCGTCAGCACGCCGCCGGGGGAGAGCAGGACCGCGGACTCGACGATGTTGCGGAGCTGGCGCACGTTGCCCGGCCAGTCGTACGACTCCAGCGCGGCGTAGAAGTCGGGGCGGACGGTGGTGATGTGCTTGCCGTTCTCCGAGGCGGCGCGCGCGATGAAGCGGTCGGCCATGTGGCGGATGTCCTCCCTGCGGCTGCGCAGGGGCGGCACACGCAAGGTCACGACGTTGAGGCGGTAAAGCAGGTCCTCGCGGAAGGTGCCCTCCTTGACCAGCGCGACGAGGTCTTTGTTGGTGGCGGAAACCAGCCGCACGTTGACCTTGAAGACCTCCTTACCACCGACGCGGCGGACCTCTTTCTCTTCCAGCGCGCGCAGCAGTTTGACCTGGACGGAGGCGGGCGCGTCGCCGATCTCGTCGAGGAAGAGCGTGCCGCCGTCGGCGCGCTCGAAGGCGCCCTTATAGGTGCCGACGGCACCGGTGAACGAGCCCTTCTCGTGGCCGAAGAGCTCGGACTCCAGCAGCGTTTCGGCGAAGGCGCCGCAGTTGACCGCCACGAAGGGCCCGTCGGCGCGCTTGGAATCCACATGCAGGGCGCGGGCTACCAGCTCCTTGCCGGTGCCGCTTTCGCCGGTGACGAGTACGGTCGCGGCGGTGTCGGCCAGCGCCTCGATCTGTGTGATGACCGCTTTCATGCCGGCCGATTCCGCGATGATGGCGGTGGCGGCGAACTTCTCGCGCACGGACTGGGAGAGCTTGTCCACCTGGCGGCGCAGGCGCGACGTCTCGTAGGCCCGGCGCAGCTTGGACTGGATGTCGTCGAGGTCGAGCGGCTTGGTGACGTAGTCGTAGGCGCCCTCGTGGATGGCGCGCACGCCGGACTCCACGGACCCGTAGGCGGTCATGATGATGACCGGCACCGCGGCGTCGAGCTTGCGCAGGCGCGCGAGCACCTCCAGCCCGTCGATGTCGGGCAGGACCAGGTCGCTCAGCACGAGGTCGGGCACGTGCTGGCGGAACGCGTCGACGCCGTCCGTGCCGGTGGTGGTGCAGACGGCCTTGAATCCCGCGTCCTCGGCGGCTTCGGTCACAGACCGGGCGTTGTCGGGATCGTCTTCGATGATGAGGAGGGTGGGCGTGTCGTTCATGGTTAAGGAGGTGTTAGGATTTAGGTGGGAGGGATTTGTGATGCGGCGCTGGGAGACGGGGGGGCGTCGCTGACGGGCAGGGTGATGCGGAGGTCGGCGCCGCCGCCTTCACGCCCGAGCGCCTCAATGTCGCCGCCGCAGCGCCGGATGGCGGTGCGGGCGAGGAAGAGGCCCAGACCGGTGCCTTCGGGGCGGCCGGTCACAAACATGTCGAAGACCGTTTCGCGCTTTTCGGGCGGGATGCCGGGGCCGCGGTCGAGCACGTCGGCAACGATCCGGCCGCCGTGGCGCGCGAGGGTCACGGTGATCTCGCTGCCCTTGGGCGCGAACTGGACGCTGTTCATCAGCACGTTCAGCAGGGCCCTGCGCAGGGCGAAGGGAAAGGCCGCGGCGTGGGGCAGGTCGCCGAGCCGGACGGTTTTGACGGCGACCTCGGCGTGTTCGATGCGGGGGGCTAGGGTGTCCACGCACTCCTTGACCACCTGCTCGAGATCGACGCGCTCCGGCTTCTCGTCGGCCGGCTTGGCGAGGAAGAGGAATTCCTGGAAGACCTTGTCCATGCGCTCCATCGTGCGGGCGATGCGCTCCGAGAGGTCGCGGACACGCTCGGGGCGGAAGCCCTCCGTCCGCTTCATCTCCTTGCCGAGCATCTGGGCGTCGAGGCGCACGGCGGACATGGGGTTGCGGAAGTCGTGCAGGATGCCGTTGGCCAGCACGCCCGAAAAGGCGAGGTGCTCCTCCTGGCGGGCGCGCTGCTCGCGGCGGCGGTCGCGCGCGACCGCGACGAGGAGCACCAGGGCGCAGACCGCGAACGCGAGGATCAGCACGGCGACGGAAAACGAGAATAGCGAGGAGACCAGGGCGCGCGCGGGGAGTTCCTCCGTGCCGACCGCCTCGCGTTTGAAGGTGGCTTCGGTGACGATCTTGCTGCCGTCGCTCAAGGACAGGGTGCGCGAGATGACAAAGACCGGCTGCCGGACGCCGCCGATCTCAATGGAGCCCCGCGACATTTCGGTTTCGGCCATCTGGTTGGTGGCCGGGCCGACCCATCCGGGGGGGGCGGGGGGCAGGGGCGGCGGCACGCTGAGCCCGCCCGCCTGCCGGTGGAAGACCGTGACGCCGTCCCGCGACACGGAGACCGACTGGACGTCTTTGCGGACCGAAAAGGCGCTGTCCACCCGAGTGGCGAAAAGGCGCCATTCGGCGGGCACGGGGTTCTTCGCAAAGGAGAGGCTCGGGAGGCTGAGCGCGTCGAGGAGCGCCTCGCCTTCCTGCAAGACGGTCTCCGTGGCCGCGAGATGGGCACGCTTGTCGTGCTGGACCTTGAGGAAAACAAGCACGCCGCCCGCCATCAAGGCCGACGTCAGCAGCGCCAGCAGGAGGATGAACTCCAGCCGCCATGCGCCGTGCCGCGTTTCGGAAAGTGTGGTCGTGCTTGTCATGCGTCATCCCAGTGAGCAGGGAATGTGCCGTCTCGGG
>CAZOIS010000240.1:3381-5487 GCA_964579865.1 uncultured Lentisphaeraceae bacterium
AGGTTTCGAAAGGTTATGGGCGGGGTGCGACAACCTTCTTCTCGTAACGGTTTTCGTCCTTCTGGGGGCCGTCTGGTATTCAACGAACCGCACGGATGCTCTGCTTGGCGGAGCGTCGGCAGCCGGGGCCGGACGCGACGAAGCGCGGCTGCGTCGGCCGGTCTCGCCGTCGCCGGCGGTTGAAGGCCTGCGGGTGTCTGCCGGCCGTACGCGCATGAACACCATCGCGCGGTCGATGGTGGCCACCGGATGGGAACGCGTCCCCTGCAGCCCGGCCATGGATATGCGCGAGGACGGCAAGGCCTACGAGGTACTGTTTTCTTTGCCGGAGTGGGTTGCCCAAGAGAGTGTGCGCGTGACGGCGGCCGGCAACGTCTTGACCCTGACGATGCGCGACGGCGACACCGGCAAGACCTACCAGCAACGCGTCCGCATCCCGTGCCTGTACGATGCGGAACGCGCCGACCACGTGCGCAGCGTCATTTCCAACGACGTGCTGCGCGTCCGCATCCAGCCGCCGGCCGGCTGAGCGTCCGGATCTCAGCGCTGGCGGTGGAAGAGAACCAGTCCGGCCGTCAGGAACGCCAGATTCGCGAGCCAGGCCGCCGGAACGGCGGGCAAGAGGCCGTTTTTCGCCAGCACCATGCAGCCGAGCGAGGCGGCGTAGAAAGCGAAGAACATGGCAACGGCGATGAGCACGCCTTTGAAGACGCTCTGGCGGCCGGTGGCGACGCCTGCCGGGATGGCGAAAAGGGTGATGATCAGGCAGGAGAAGGGGGCCGCCAAGCGGGCGTTGATGTCGAAGGTCTTGGAGGCGATCTCCTCTTTCTTGAGATGCGGGTGCCGGGCGAGGTAATGGCGCATGTCGCGGACGGTGTAGTATTCCCACGATTTGTTCATCAGCAGGAAATCGTGCGGCGTCTCGTCCAGTTCGGGAAAGGCCCTGACGGGAAGGCCGCCCAAGGCGGGATAAGGGTTCGAGACCGGGTTGTTCAACTCGTCGAAATATTGGTACTTCGGGTAGAAAAGCCACCACATGCCGTCCAGGTATTCGGCTTTCCGGCAGGTGACGTCCAGTTGGCGGCTGCCGTCCGGGCGGTCGAACGAGATCCGCACGCCCTCGAGCAGGTTGGGGTTGCTGGAGGCCATCTTGTTGATGCGCCAGACGCGCCCCGCGGGCTGGTTGTAGTAGGGGATGTCCTCGAGGGCTTTGCCGGCCGCGGGCTTGAAATGCGCCTCGCGGTAACTGCGAGCCTTCTCCGAGGCGCCCGGCGCGTAGAACTCGTTGACGCAGGCCACCCCCACCGCCATGACGCCGGCGACGGCGAGCAGCGGCCGCACGATGACCAGGAAGCCGATGCCGCTGGCCCGCATGGCGGTGATTTCGCTGTGCCGGCAGAAATTCCACATCGTGTAGAGCGTCCCCAGCAGCAGGGCGGCGGGAATCAGCCACTCGAGGTAGGGCGACACGTAGCCGGCAAAGAACGCGAGAACCTGCGTCGCGGGGGGCTTGGCCTCCATGATCCGGTTGAAAGAGTCGAACAGCTCGAAGACGATGTAAATGCCCAAAAAACCGATCACGCAGTAGGTGAAGGGGATCAGGAATTCGCGGAGCACATATCGGGTGAGGATTCGCATAAACGGGGGAGAGTATACGGCACCCCGCGCCGCTTCGACAATCCCGTTTTTGCGGGACGTGCCCGCGCTTGATTTGGCGGGGACGTTATGCAACACTAATTGCGCAAAAAAAGGAAAGGTGTTTCATGTTGTACTATGCACGTGGCGCGGTGAAAGACGTGATCGACCGCGCGCAAATGAAGCGGGGGCTGTTTGAGGCGCTGGACAAATTGGGCCCCCGCAAAAAAGTGTTGGTATTGCCTCCGGATTTCACCCGCTTCCATTCGCAGGCCGGCCTGCTGACGCAGTATGTTTGGGAATATTACGGCGACCGCCTGGCCGCCGTGTTGCCCGCGCTGGGCACCCACTCGCCCATGACCGAGAAGCAGCTCCGCGAGATGTTCGGCGAGATGCCGCTGTCGCTCTTCAAGCCCCACGACTGGCGCAACGACGTGGTGACGCTGGGCACGGTGCCGCCCGCCTACGTGA
>CAZOIS010000241.1:0-5458 GCA_964579865.1 uncultured Lentisphaeraceae bacterium
ACTGGATGGCCGCCTGCAACGCGGCGGTGGAATCGTCCTTGTCGAAGCCCCACCATGACGCGCGCGCCTCCTTCAGCTCGCCGGCCGCGACTTTGGCCACCAGCTCCGGAGCGGCTGCCCCTATCCCCGTTGCCGCGCACAGCGTAAACCCGACGATCAGAAGATTTTTCATGTGGAACGGTTCCTTTCAAAGGGGTTTCAGAAACGCGGACGGAGGCGCCCGCGTCCCGCCGGCTCACGACGCGGGCGGAATGAGGCCGGGGACTTTGGCCGCGGCGGCCTGGCGTTCCTGTTCGAGGGCTTTGAGTTGCGGATCGGCCGCGAGCTTGGAGGGATCGAGCGGGTGGGCTTCTTTCCACGCCTTGTAAACGGCGGCCGCTTGGTCGGCCTTGGCCTTGATGCGCACCTGCGCGTATTTGAAGGCGCGCAGGGCCTCGTCGGCTTTGGCTTTGCGCGCGCCGGTCAAGGTGTTCATCTCCCGCTCCATCTCGGCGGCTTTCTCGACACTGTCCTGGTAAGCCTGCTGCGCCTGTTTCGCGGATTCGAAGTGCGGGTTCAAGGCGACCGCGTTCTCCTCCAGCGCCGCTTTGCGGTCGGCGACCTTGCCGTTCAAGGTGAAATAGTCCGCGAGGTTCTTGACGAGTGCGGGGTTGAGCGTCTCCGGATCGCCTTCGTAGCCCGCGATGTCGGTGCAGTCCAAGAGGAAGGGCCCTTCCCAGGCTTCGCCGCGCTTGACGGTGCATACGAGTACGGCATTCTTCGAGGTGGTCTTCACGCCATTGTATTTGAACAGGGTGCCTCCCGGGAAGGTGCCGGCATGCTTGCCTTCCGGCGTGTAATAAGGGGCTGTGGCTTTGATGAAGCCCCAGCCGCTCTTCGGGCCGAGGAACGAGACTTTCGTGACGGTCTCGGGGGGCGTTTCGCGCCTGGGTACGGCGATGTTCATGCCCGTGTTGCCGCTGGCCGTGCCGGCCGTGGCGGTCTCGGGACGCTTCGTCAACGGCGTCAGATTGCGCGACGAGCGTCTGACCTGCGCGGTCGCGGCGCAGGCGGCCAAACAAAAGACGGCTGAAAAAAAGAAGGATCTCATCGGCGTCCCCCAAATAAATAATGACGATTGAACCATAATGACCGGGGGGACACCAAGCAAAAAGGGAGCCCGAATTGACAAGGCAAAAGAGATGAGGCATAGTATAAAACTAGTCGTCTATTAGGCGGAAGGAAGGGGATCCATGAAAAAAACATGGCGTTATTTCAGTGTTCTGTTTTTGGGTGTTGCGGCCGCATGCGGACAGGAGATCCGCTCGGCAGGGGAGCTTTTCGTCTATTTGGACGCGACGAACGTGACCGGCGTGGCGGAGGGAGCGTACGTGGCGAGCTGGACCAACCGCGGCTCGCTGGCCGGATTTGTGCCGGCGGTCCCCGGCAAAGGTGCGACGTATGCCTCCGATGTCGCCGGCGCAATCGCCTTGCAGTTCGACGGCACGCCCAACTGCGCCATGGCACAGGCCGGCTACACCAACAACGCCACCAAGGGCGGCGTGCCCCCGAGCCTCCTCGGCTCCAATGTCTGGTCCTCCGAAGTCTGGGTTTATAACCCGGGCGCGACGAACATCGAGACGCTGCTGACCTGGACTTCGCGGCGCGACGGGGGCAACTACCGCATGATGGAGATGCGGTACGGCTCTGACGCGGGCAATGCGGTCGAGCACTACATGCGCAACGTCGGTTGGACGGTGGGGTTGCCCGCCTTCAGCCAGTGGCATCATGTGGCCTGCACGCGCGACGCGGCCTGCGTCAACCGGCTGTATCTCGACGGACGGCTGGTGACCACGCTTGACATGGGCGGCACAAACATGCTGAATCTCGCCGCCGACAACGCGCTCTTCGGCGTCGGGGCGGTGGACACGTGGTCGGGATGGGGCTACCCGTTGAGCGGCGCGATCGCGGTCGTCCGCGTACACGACGGGACCCTGAGCGCCGACGACGTGTTGAACAATTTCACGGTCGAGCGCAGCCGCTTCGGCGGAGGATGGCAGAACCCGGGCACGGGCGCCTGGGGCGACTCCGCGAATTGGGAAAACGGCGCGGTCCCGGCGGCGGGCGAACCGGCCTACATCAACAACGGGGGCACCGCGACCTTCGACGGCACGCCTTACGCCGGCGGCACGGGCACGGGCATGTTGTTTGCGGTCCATGGCGGGCTGAGGCTCACGGGTGGCGGCTACACCGCGCTTCCGACGTTCGCCGACACGAATGTCCGTCTGGGCGTGGGTGCCGGCTGCGCGTTCACCCTCGGCCTCGCGGGCGGCACCTTTTACGCGGGCGGCAACACGGTGCGGCTGGGCGATACGGCGGGCGCGACCGGCACAGTTGACGCGGCGGCCGGCGGCCGGCTGGTTGCGCAGCGTATACAGAAAGGCAACGGCTCGGCCTTTTTGAACGCGGACGGCGGCACGTTGCAGGCGGTCAGCGCGGCAACCGATTTTCTGCAGGGCCTCGACAGTGCCAAGGTCAAGGCGGGCGGCCTGACGTTTGACGTGCCGACCAATGTGTCCATCACCGTCGCCCAAGCCTTGCAGGAAGACGCCGCAAGCCGCGGCGGCGGGCTTTCGAAAGTGGGCCCGGGCAACCTCACCCTCACCGGCGCCAACACGGTCACCGGCGCGCTGGCGGTCTCGGGCGGGTCGCTGCTGATCCAGAACGGGGCGCTCTCCACCGGCTTCGCCTCGCCGGTCACGCTGTCGGACGGCGGCAGCATCGGTTGGAACCAGACGGGCGGGGCCGCGATCCTGGCAAATCATCTGACCGCAGGCTCCTCGGGTTCCCTGACGCTCTATGTGGTCAACACCAACGACAACATCAATCTCTCCGCCGTTTCCAACGTGACGCTGCGCACGGACGGCACGTTCACGTATACCGGCACGCTGACCCCTTACACCAACCGCTTCCTCTTCGCGCCGAACAACGGCACGGTGACCTTCTCCCAGCCGATCGCCGACCAGCCGGGCGTGGTGGGCCGCGTGGAGAGCCGGGGCACGGCGAGCGGCTGGCTGAAGCTTACCGGCGACAGCAGCTACACGGGCGGCACCCTGCTGGAATCGGGCGGCCTCATCATGACGCACGCGAACGCGCTGGGCACGGGCGCGGAAGGCGTGCAGGACATCGTCTGCGGCAGCGGGACGGTCCTGCGCGTGCAGACGCCGCTGAACAGTCCGTCGTTTTTCAGCCGCGTGGCGGCGGCCCCCTCCATGTCCCTGCAGCTCAGCGGGGCGGGGCTGACCAACACGCTCGACTTCTCGTCCAGCCCGAACATTTTCACCGGCAGCGAGAACAGCAGCGTGAAGAGCTACTTCGTCGGCACGCTCACGCCCTATGGCAACACCTACCTGCTCGGCAACAGCGGCGTCGACGTCGGTGACCAGGCGTATGGCTTCGTCATCACCAACCTGACGGACGGCGCGGGCGGCGCGCCGCGCCGCGTGCTGATCAAAGGCGTCGGCGTGGTGGACACGCGCAACAGCGCCGCGCACTCCGGCGGCACGCGCATCGAGGACGGCGGCAAGATCGTCGTGACCGGCGACCGCGGCTTCGGCGCCGTGCCGGCCGTGTTCGATCCCTCCAACATCGTCTTCAACAACGGCGGCGTGTTGCGTACGGAAACCACCTTTGTCACCCTCGCCAAAACGCGCGGCATCGTGTTCGGCCCCGGCACCACGCGCATCCACGCCTCGGGCGCCCTGCCCGCGCAGCTCATGATCCCGGGCGACATCACGGGCACCAGCACGCTGCGCCTGACGGACTGGGGCTGGGTCACTTTCGCGGGCTCGAACAACACCTACAGCGGACGCGTGCAGCTTGAAGGCAATGTCGGGGCCATGATGATCGGCAACGGCACCAACTTCAGCTGGAATTCGACGGGCGGCATCGTCGGCACCGCTTCCCGCAGCTGGCTCTATCTGAACAACGGCCGCAACGACACCTTCGCCGACGCCTTCTCGGGCAACGGCCTCCTGACCAAGAGGGGCTTGGGCACCGTCACGCTGGCCGCGGCGCAGGCCAATAAAAATTTGCCGACCAACACGGTCATCGAGGCCGGCGCGTTGCGCTACGGCGTGCAGGACGCGCTGGCGTCGGGAACGGGGGCGGGCGTGGTGGACCTCTGGGCCAACGCCTTCCTGGACGTGAACGGTTTCTCCACGACGCTGAACGGCCTGACGGGCGGCGGCTGCGTGACCAACACGGCCGCGACGGCGGTCGGGCTGAGCGTGGGTTCCGACACCCTCGCTTCGGCCTTCAGCGGCTGCTTCGCCTCTCCGATCGCCCTGACGAAAATCGGCACCAACGTGCTGGCGTTGACGCATTTCAACCCGACCCGCGAGCCGGTGACGGTCGCGGCGGGCACCTTGGCGCTGGGGCCGGGCACGGCGCTGACGAACGGCGTGGCCGTCTCGAACAACGCGGTGGTCCAGGCGACCAGCTACCAGGGCCTGCGCGGCGAGTACTACGACAACGCGTTTCAGGGTACCACGGGGGGAACGTGGCCTGGATTGGGCACGACGCCCGAAGCGGTCGAAGCGGTGCTCGCGGGGCGCGTCCCCTCGCTGATCACGGGCAGCGGCAGCTTCGGCACCTACTTCGACTCGACCACCAACGGCGCGGCTTTCCCCGGCAAATACAGCGGTGCCGCCGATAAGTTCGCGACGCGCTGGACCGGCCGCTTCAATGCAGAGAAGGCGGGCAGCTACTATTTCAACATCCTTGCGGACGACGCCTGCATGCTCTTTCTCGACGGGGCGCTGGTGGTCAACAACCGCACGGGCGGCGGCTGGGCGAGCGGGAGCGTGACCCTGACGCAAGGACAACACGACATCATGATCTTCTTCTATGAAAACGGCGGCTTGCAGATCGTCAGAATCTGGATGACCCCTCCCGGCGGCACCTACGCGCTGCTGCCGCAACGCCTGCTGAGCACTTATCCCGTCGCGGTCGCGGGCCTGGCCGGCGTAGCCGGCAGCCGCGTGGGCGTGGACGACTACGGCCAGCTGAACCTGATGCAGGCGGCGGACACGACGTTCGGCGGCTTCGTCGGCACGGGTCTCGGCAACGCGGTGATCGAGAAACAGGGCGCGGGCACGCTGACCCTGACCGACACCGGCAGCTTTTGCGGCCTCACGCGTATCGCCGGCGGCGGCCTCACGCTCGCGGGCGGCGTCTCGCACACCGGCGCGTTCGACGTGGTCAACGGCACGCTGACGCTCAGCGGCGGAACAAGCGTGGACACGGCGCCGGTGCTGATCGGAGCGCTTTCAGCCGCGGCGGAGGGCGCGCTGACCCTTGCCGCCAAAACCGTGCTGCGCATCAACCAGACGATGGACGGCACCTTCGCGGGAACGCTCGCGGGCGGCACGGCGGACAGCGTGATCGCCAAGGACGGCGCGGCCGAGCTGGTCATCGC
>CAZOIS010000242.1:0-5422 GCA_964579865.1 uncultured Lentisphaeraceae bacterium
TGTGTATCTTGGATGCCTGTTATCCTTCGGCGGATGACGAGTACCGCGACGCGCGGCTGTTGGAGAATCCCTGACCGGGACGGCGAAAAGCCGTGTGGCCGGGCGTCCGTGCTTTACGAATCAGGACCGCCAACGTCTCGGAGTGCGTGTCGCCCATCCGCACCAGCCGGTCGCGCTTGATGCCGACCGTCTTCATCGGGCAATTCCGCCGCCGCGTTACTGTGCCGCCTGATCTGCCCCCGCCGCTCGCCACGTGCGACGGGCCTCGCAGCGCACGCAATCCGGGGTGATCCCGATCATGAATGTGGCGTGCCCGGGGACCTCTACGGTTACCTCGTCGCGATACAACCCCAGGCTCTTCTGCCGCCAGAGGTCCTTGACCCAGAACTCGCCCGAAAGCCCGGCTTCGGAGAACTTGAACGTTATCGTGCGTCTGAACGGGCAGCGATTCACGATGCCCGCGGCGGAACTGCCCTCCTCGAGCGGACGCCACCAGATGTCCGTCTCTTCGTCATGGTGGATGCGTCCCGCCTGTCGGCCGAGCGTGTCCTGGTTGATCGCGAGCACCTCGTCGTTCATCAGAAGGTTCTTCGTGAAGTCGCTCATGCGGTTGAGGTCGCAGCCCAGGAGGAGCGGCGCGTTGAGGAGGCACCAGAGCGACATGTGCGTGTACTGCTCGTTGTTCGAGAGAAACGATTCGTGCATTCCGAAGTCCGTGTCGAGGTAGCCGACCACCATCATGTCCGGATCGCACCAGAACCCCGGCCGCGTCCACTTGTACGCCTCGGCATAGGACTCCGTCGCGTTCAGGACACACGTCCAGTTGTCCTTGAGGTCGCCCCAGCTGCGCCACACCTGCGCGCCTGCTTCTTCGCCCCAGCTCTGAACATCGCCCATGCCGTACTGGCAGAACGCATGCACGATGTCGCGGTTCTGGGCGCGAAGGCACTTGGACATGAGCCGATAAGGCTTCGCATAGTCGTCGGCCGTTGGCTTGCGGCCCTTCGTCTCCTTGCTGAACACCTTCCCGTAACCGCACCAGTCGTGCTTCAGATAGTCGATGCCCCAGTCCGCCCACGTCTGGGCGTCGATCATCTCGTGGCCGAGCGATCCTTCGCACCCGCCGCACGTCGTGTCGCCGGGAGAGGAATAAATGCCGATCTTGAGGCCGAACCCGTGCACATAGTCCGCGAGCGCCTTCATGTCCGGGAACTTCGCCTGGGGAATGAAACGCCCTTCCTGGTCGCGCGCCGGCCCGTCGTGCTCAGGTTTGCCCTTGCCGCCCTCGCCCTTGTTCTTCATCCACCAGTCGTCGATGTTGACGTATGCCCAGCCATGGTCCGCGAGACCGGACGCGTGCATCCCGCGCGCGGTTTCGCGCACGCGTTCGTCCGTGACGCCGCCGCCATAGAGGTTCCAGCTGTTCCAGCCCATCGGCGGCGTCAAGGCAATCTTCTCGCCCACCTTCAGCACGAACTTTCGCTCCGCCTCGCCTTTGGCGTTCTTCGCTCTGAAGGTGAGCGGATAATCGCCGGCGGCGGGTGCCGAGCCCTCGATCAGGCCGTTCTCCCGGTTGAACCGAAGGCCTGCCGGCAACCCTTCCACGGCGACCGTCATCGGGCGCGCGCCGCTCACCGGCACGCGGTAGATGACGGGATGCCCCGGCCGCACGCCCCAGACGGACGCGCCGTTGATGCGCGGTTCCTGCGGCTCGGGCGGCGTGAGGATGCCCCACTGCTCGAGAAGCGGATCGTCCTTCGCGGGTTCGAGCTTCGCACCGTCTTCGACCGTGAATCGCGCGTCTGCCCAGTCGCCGTGTCCGCAGAGATAGCCGGCCCAGAAGCCGCCGTCCGAGCATTCGAGGAGGATCCACTTCGCGCCTGCGAGGTCGGCATGCAACGCTTTCGGCGCGTCCTTCTCCTTGAGGACGCCGGAGTCGCACACCTTCCTGCCGTCCGCATACACGCGGAACGAGCACGAACCCCAGTTCTTGCCCGTCCGCCAGGACGCCGGATATTCCTGCGTCTCCCGGTCGATGCCCACCGTGGCATCGAACGCCGTCACCTTCCCGTTTGTCTTGAAGAGCATCACGCTCTCCGAATGCGTGCCCACGCCGCGCTCGTACGTCTTGTCGCCGAGCCGCAGCGGTTTTCCGAGAATCGTCTTGCGAGCCTGAGCCTTCTTCCCCATGCCGCAGCTCATCGCCGAGAGGTCGAAGTCGTCGAGATATTTAATCTCCGCTTCCGACACCCGGTCTTCGGAAAACGCGCTCCCCGCGATCAGCCCCGCGGCGGCCAAGATCAATCCAGTCTTCAATTGCTTTCCCTTTCCTTATGCCCGACGTTCCCGGTTTGAGTCGTCGAATGTCAGGCAGAGATCGCCAAGTTCCTCGGCGATTGCCGGAACCGTCCCCGTCGGCGTTTTCGACGCGCCCCCGCCGCCGTCCCGATTTCAACCGCCCGCGCGAACAACAACACAGACAACGGCAAACACAAAAAACGACATCATCATGACGGCTCCGAGCGGTAAGAGTGTATGAGCTGGTACCCATCAAGTCAACGGCACCTCCGATAATTCCAAAACGTTTGAGTCCGCCTTTGCCCGGGTCGGCAAAAGAACCCCGTGTACATTCCGGCGGGGATCTGCGATAATAAGGTCACTCTTTAAGGGGGCGACTGGTTTCGACGGGGCACGTGGAAATCTGGTTGCGCGCCGAGGACTCCTGTTGGCCTCGTAAAAAAACAGGAAAAAACCTAACTGCGAACAATAACTTCGCACTCGCGGCCTAATTAATTAGGTCCGACGCGGAACCGCCGATGTCTGCTGAGCGGGGAAGCGACGACTAGCAGATCCTGCCGGGGGCCGCGTGGCCGGGCGCCCGTGCTTGACGAATCGTGGTCGCTGGTCTCCGGGTGAGCCTGTCTGCCGGCATTCCCGTTGACGAGACTTAATGACAGAACACGCGCGTAGAAGCTGGATGGAAGCTGCTTCGGACGGGAGTTCGATTCTCCCCGCCTCCACCATTTGCGTAAGTTGCCTTAAACAAGTAACTTACGCTTTTTTGTGCCCACCCAAAACCACCGATTTATAACGTAGCTTATAACAGAGCCTATTTGGTTTTCCACAGTGCCGCTTGTATCTGGCAGCCCGGATTCGATATTCTGTATCCCGTCATCGTCATAAAGGAAGGCGCGGTACACATGAGTGATGATTCCACTAACAGTAGTGTGCCTAACCGGAAGACAGGCGTGGAACAACGCGACCAAGTCCAACCGGCATCGCAGGGACAAGCCTGTAATGTCAAGAGGGCGAGCGAAGAGGACGAACTCGTTCGCAGCCAGGAGAGACGGTTTCGATTACTGAAGCACGACTTCAAGGAGCTTGATCCGGACGACAGTTCGAACACGACGGGAATGCACAGCCTGTTTGTCCGGTTCGAGTGCGACTTGTTGTTTGAGACGGTCCCTCCGGCAGAGCCCATACGTTTCGCCACGAAAGAAATCTGGCGGGCCGAGTTGCGGGATTCGCCTGACGGCAAGTTCGTCATCCCAGTTTGGAGGCCCCCGTTTTTGCTGGAGCGCGATACCGTTGTTGATGTGGATGGCTTCGAATGGATCGTTGAAAGTCGCAGCATGCGTTATGTTTCGGTCGAAGGCGAGAAGTCCGTTACGGCGGCAGATCAGGAGTTTTCTGCGGGGCTGCAGAGGGAGTCTGGGTCTAAGTGCCCTCTGGGCCTTGAGCCGATGCAGGTTAAGCGCGAGCCCCTTTCAAAGAAACAGATATCAGTACGCCGAAAGGGCGGGGAATCCCGCGCCATGATCGAAAAGAAGTACGAAGTTAAGATTCTCGCCAAATGGAACAAATGTCCCAAGGGCTTCTCGAAAAACTCGAAGGCTGACATCACCGCGAGATGGTGCGACGCTGAGGGGCTGCTTCGGAAAGATGGCGACAGGATCACGCCTAGAAACATCCTGGAGCTCGTACGGCGGAGAATCGAAAAAAAGCCTTCCGATTGACGGATGCAGGTTGCATCCGTCCACTATTTTAAACAAGAAAGCCCCGGCATTTTGCTGGGGTTTTTCGTTTGTTTCGCACAGATGCAGACAGATGCAGCGGCTGCTTCCGTGAATCGACGTGCTTCCATTGCCACCGTAGGCGCAATTCAGCGGCTACAAGGACTATGGAGGTGGTTATGGCACTTGGGCGGCAGGTTCTTGAAACGGCGGCGCGGCTCGGCAGCAATCCGGCGGCGCAGGAGTGGGCGCGCATCCCGCGCGTGGGGCAGACGCTGGAGGGGTTCTACCGCTCGCAGCTCTTCGCGCTCATCAGGGACGGGAAAGTCAAATCGGCGGCGATCAAACAACCCGGGCAGATCCGGCCGGGCATGCGGTTGGTGCATCTGCCGTCGCTGCGGGCGTACATCTGCTCTTTCGCGGATGACGCGCAGGTGTCAAAAGGGGGTGGCCAATGAAGACAGGAACAACCACCCACTACACGTTGTGCAGGTTCAAAAACAGGTCGGACGCGAAGTGCCGGAAACTCGCTAGGTGCCGCGTGTGCGGGCGCGTGCTATTCTTCTCGTTCGCCGACCGACTTTGCTCTGGCTGCGCCGCGGCCGGCGGCGACAAGACGGCGCCCCGTGTCCCCTCCACCGATTCGGGAAAGGCGGTGAAGGCATGAGCGGCCTAAGCACAGATATCGGAGCCGGGGTCCCCAGCGAGGATCTGCAGAACGAATGCCGGTTTTCGATGTTCGCGTCGCTGGCTGACGCTAGGCCGAAGACGGTGACGCTGGCCGACCTGCGCATGTTCATCAGCGAGGGACTGTGCGCGGAGCTGGTCGGCCGGATCAGGGCGGAGCCGGACAAGGCGCGGCGGTCGGAGTTCAAGCGCGGGCTACCGTGTGTAACCGTGTCGGGCGAGTTTGCCGGCGGCCACAAGGCCGAGCACCTGGTGCGGCACTCGGGTCTGCTCTGCGTCGACTTCGACGCGGCCGACAACCCCGACATGGCCGGCCGCGCCGGGGAGTGGCGCGACCGGTTGGCCAAGGACGAGGCGGTGATGCTGGCGTTTGTCAGCGCTTCGGGGAACGGCGTGGCTGCCGTCTGCCGCATCGAGCCCGAGCGCCACGCGGAGGCGTTCGATGCGCTGCGAGAGCATTTCCGTATCCGTTACGGGCTAACGGCCGACCGGTCGTGCCGGGATGTGTCGCGCCTGCGTTTTCTGTCGCATGACCCCGGCGTGGCGGAGAACCCCTCGCCTCGCGTCTTCCGGAACTACGCGCTGGCGGCGCAGCCGCAGCCGGAGCGCGAACGGCCGGGCCTGCTGTGCGCGGCTGCGCCGGCTTTGGCGAAAGGGCGGCGCGAGGAGATCCTGTCGGCGCTGGAGCGGGTCTCGCCCGATGACCGGCAGGCGTGGCTCGA
>CAZOIS010000243.1:0-5348 GCA_964579865.1 uncultured Lentisphaeraceae bacterium
TTGTAAAGCGCATCCGCCGCAGCCGACACATCGCTGGTTCGGATAGAAGAGGTCATATTATGGAGAATGGAGGGGGCCGGCGTCAAGCCTCCTCTCCATTTCCTGAAAACGTCGGGCGTCGGGCACATCACGCCGGGGTTGGCGATGACCAGCCAGAAGCCCGGGCAGGCGAAGGGCGGCTCATCGGCGAAGAGCCCGCGGACCCGCTCGCCGCGCCCCTCCATCAGCACGGCGCCGCCGTGGATGAGGGCTGGCACGTCGCTGCCCAGGTCGGCGCCCAGGGCCATGAGCTCCTCGCGCGGGCGGGTCAGGTCCCACAGGGTGTTGAGCCCCAGCATCACGCCGGCCGCGTCCGCGCTGCCGCCGCCCAGCCCGCCGCCGATCGGGATGCGTTTGTGGATGTGGAGGCGCGCGCCGGCGTTGACCCTGTAGGTTTCTTGCATGAGCCGCGCTGCGCGGACCGCCAGATTCTTGTCGACCGATCCGATCTTGGTGAGGTCCACGCCCGGGCTGACCGTCAGGGTCATGGCGGTCTGGGCGTAGGTGGTGGTGAGCGTCAGGGTGTCGGTCAGGCTGACCGGCATCACGATGCTGCGCAGCTCGTGGTAGCCGTCAGGGCGCTTGCCGAGGATCTCCAGGGTCAGGTTGATCTTGGCCGGCGTTTCGATTGTGATGACAGAACCTGCTCTGACCATTTGGGCGTTTATTGTGCCAGAATCCGGGGGGCGCTTCAAGCGCCGCAGACATCAAAACGGGGGCTACGCGTTGAGCTTGGCGGCGCGCTCCTCGATGTCAGCCCAGCGGGCGAACGCGTTTTCGAGATCCTTCTCGGCTTTCGGCAGGCGCACCTTGGCGGCTTCGGCCGCGGCGGGCGACTTCTTGTAGAGCGCGACATCGCACAGCGTTGCGTGCAGCGCCGCGATTTCGCTTTCGAGCTGCTCGATCAGGGCGGGCAGCTCCTGCCGCTCGCGCAATTCTTTGTGGCTCAGGCGCGCGGTTTTGCGCTGCGGGGACGCGGGGCGGGGGGCGACGGAGTCGGGCTTCTTCGGCGCCTCGGCCTCGGCTTTGGGCCGCTGCTGGAGCCAGTCGGCATAACCGCCGGGGTAGAGGCCGACGCGGCCCTCTCCCTCGAGCACGAAGGTGCTGGTGACGACGTTGTCGAGAAAGGTCCGGTCGTGGCTGACGAGCAGCAGTGTGCCGGTGTAGGACAGCAGCTGTTCTTCGAGCAGCTCGAGCGTCTCGATGTCGAGGTCGTTGGTCGGCTCGTCCATGACCAGCAGGTTGCCGGGCTGGAGGAAAAGCTTGGCCAGCAACAGACGCGCGCGCTCGCCGCCGGAGAGGGCCTTGACCGGCGTCCGTGCGCGGTCGGGGGTGAAAAGAAAGTCCTGAAGGTAGCCGTACACGTGCTTGCGCACGCCGCCGACCACGACCTCGTCCTTGTCGTCCGCCAGGTTGTGGAGCACGCTCGCCTCCAGGTCAAGCTCGGAGCGGAGCTGGTCGAAAAAGGCGAGCTCGACGCGGGCGCCGGGGGTGATCGTGCCGTGGGTCGGCGCCAGGCGGCAGCAGAGCAGGTTCAGCAGCGTCGTCTTGCCGGACCCGTTGGGGCCGATGATGCCGATGCGCTCGCCGCGCAGGACCTTGGCGGTGAAATCGCGGATGATCGGCTTGCCGCCGGGATAGGCGAAACTGGCCTTGTTGATCTTCAGCACCTGCTCGCCCGAGGCTTCGCCCGTGTCGAGCTGCAGGCGGCTGACGCCGGACTGCGTGCGGCGCTGTTTGAATTCCTCGCGGAGCTTGAGCAGGGCTACGACGCGGCCCTCGTTGCGGCAGGTGCGGGCCTTGACGCCGCGCCGGATCCAGGCCTCTTCCTGCGCCAGCTTCTTGGTCTTGCGCTCCCAAAAGACGGCTTCGTCGTTGAGCAGGTCCTGTTTGCGCTGCACAAAGGTGGCGTAGTCGCAGTCCCAGCCCGCGAGCTGGCCGCGGTCGAGATCCAGCACCTTGATCGCCACGCGCTTGAGAAAGGAGCGGTCGTGCGTGACGAAGAGACAGGCGCACCGGCTTTTCCGGAGAAAGCTCTCCAGCCACTCGATGGACTCGATGTCGAGATGGTTGGTGGGCTCGTCGAGCAGGAGCAGATTGGGGTCGGACACCAGCGCCCGCGCGAGCAGGACGCGGCGGCGCATGCCGCCCGAGAGCGTGTTGAACGGGACGTCGCCGTCAAGCTCGAGCTGCGAGATGTACAGGTCGGAGCCGGGGTGGTGGGTGTGATCCGCCTCGGCGCCGATGCCTTGCTCGACGATGTCGCTCACCGTGCCCTCGATGTCCTCGGGCACGTCTTGCGTGAGATAGGCGACGCGAAGCCCGGGCTGGCGGATGATCTCGCCCGAGTCGGGGTTGATCAGCCCCGCAATGATTTTGAGCAGGGTCGATTTGCCTTCGCCGTTGCGTCCGGTGATGCAGGCGCGGTCGCCGGGTTCGATGCTGAAGCTGACGTTGTCGAGGACGGCGGGCCCGCCGTACTGAATATTCACGCCGCGAAGAGAGATAAGGGCCATAAGGAAAAGGAGGTGTTAGGAATTGGGGTTGAGAATTGAAAGAGCGAAGCGGAAGTGCGGTTCGGGGAATGCAAGGACCGCACCGTGACAAGCGTCGTCGGCCGATGCTGCGAAAAAAACAAGGCATAAGAATAGCAACGTCGGGCGGTGAAGTCGAGAATGGCGTGAAAAACCGAAGGGGGCGCTGGTTCCGTGTTTTGCGCGTTCAACTTTTACACCCCGACTCCTCATGGGACGCGATTCGGTTTGAACTGAACGGAATCGTCCCCCGTCGCCGCTTGACAAACAAATCTTATTAGCGTAACGTCGTTACATGATAAAGAAAGGGGCTGTTTACGACGTGCCGGGTTTAAGGGCGGGGCTCGACGTCCTGACGGCGCTGTGCGCGTCGCCGGACGCCCTGGGCGTGGCCGAATTGGCCGAGCGGACAGGCGCTAACAAGCACATGGTGTTCCGGTGCCTGAAGACGCTGGCGGCGAAGGGCTGGGTGACGGAGTCGGGCGAGGGGCCGAAATACAGCGCTTCGCTCGTGCCGTTCCACTACGCGTCGATGCCCGTCGCGCGCATGGGGCTTGTGGCCGCGGCGGAAGAGCCGCTGCGTGAATTGCGGAAGCGGATCGGGGAGTGCGTGTATCTCGGGGTGCTGCACGAGGACATGGTCATGTTTCTCATCCACCGCGACGGCTTGCGCGACATCCGCCTCGGCGGGTGTGTGGGCGAGCATTACTGGCCGCACGCGTCTGCCCCGGGCAAGGTGCTGGTCGCCTATGGCGATCCGGACGTGCTTGAACGGTGCGTCAGACGCGGGCTGAAGAAGCTGACGGCCAAAACGCATACGGACGCGGCGCAATTCCGGGCGGATATGGCGCGGATTGTCAAACGGGGCTATGCTTTGGACGACGAGGAGTACACCAAAGGGGGCCTCTGTTACGCCGTTCCGGTTTCAGATTATACGGGGCGCGTCGTGGCTTCGATCGGGACGACGGTTCTGACGGTCCATTATCACCGCGACGAGGTGATTTCGGTTTTGGGGCCCCACATCCAGGAGACGGCCCGCAAGATTTCGACGGCACTGGGATGGACATTGTGACGTAAGGACGGATGACAGAGAAAAGGTGTGGCGCAAGATTGCTCGTCCGTCAAATAAGGAGAAAGAATGAAGCATATCACAAGTAAGTTGGTCGCGGTCACGACGGGAGTGGCAATGGCCGGTTTTTGCGCATTCTCCGTTTCCGCGGCGACCTGGGTAGGGACGACGGGGCTTTTCACGAACGTGGTCAACTGGGATACGGGGTCTGTGCCGACCAGCGGCGTTCCCGCCACGGTGGACAACGGCGGCATCGCGCGGATGGACGGCGGCGGCGCGTGGGCCGGGACCGTGACGTTCGGCGAGGCTGCGGGATCGTCCGGTACGCTGGAGGTTTCGGCGGGCGTGCTGACGAACGCGTACCTGTTTGTCGGCAAAGCGGGCACGGGCACCGTTGAGCAAACGGGCGGCGAGGTCGTGGTGTCCGCGTCTGCGGATCCCTCTCTGGGGCTTGGATATGCGGCCTCGGGGGTGGGCGCTTATCTGCTGTCAGGCGGATGCCTGAACATGCTGGGCAGCGGCAACCTGCAGATCGGCGCTTATGGCTCCGGTTTCCTCACGCAGAGCGGCGGGTCGGTCACGGGGCGAGGCTGGATGGTGGTCGGGCGTTACGGTCCGACAGGCAACGGTGCGCTGACGGTCTCCGGCGGCGAGTTCTGCCAGGGCAGCACGGCTCACCGCCTGATCATCGCGGAGGGCGGGACGGGCCTGCTGGTGGTGACCAATGCCGGCCAGGTCGTCCTCGACGGCGGCCTGCGCGTGGGCATGGTCAAAAACAACCCTCCCAACGACGCGGGCACGGGCACCGGCACGGTCTGGCTGTGCCGGGGCGGCACGCTCGCGACGCCCGAGGTCCGCACGCAGGGCGGCAGCAGCACCTTCAACTTCGACGGCGGCGTGCTCGCGGCTCGCGGCAACGCCCAGGCGTATGGCGGCTTCTTCGAGGGCCTCTCGGCGGCGTATGTGCGCTCCGGCGGCGCCGTGGTCGATTCGGGGAACAACGTGGTCACGATCAACCAGAGCCTGCTCGACGGCGGGGGAGGCGGCGGACTGGTGAAGACGGGCGAAGGGTCCGTGACCTTGGGCGGCGCGAACGCGTATGCGGGCCAGACGGTCGTCAGCAACGGCTATCTCTCTGCGGCCACGGCCGCCGCCTTGCCGGGCTACGGACAGGACGGGCGCGTCGAGGTGTGCGACGGCGCCGGCCTGGCCGTCGGCATCGGCGCCGGGCAATGGTCCGAGACCGACATCGGCCTGCTGCTGAGCCATGCGGCCTTCGGCGCGGACTCGGTCTTCGGCTTTGACACCGCCTCGGGGAACGTGACGCTCGGCACGTCCTTGGACTCGCCGCTGGGCCTGCTGAAAATGGGGCTGAACACGCTGAAGCTGACGGGGAACAACAGCTATACGGGCGCGACGCGCGTGGTGCGGGGCGTGCTGCAGGCCGACTTCGGGGCGGGCTTGCCGGCCTCGACCAACGTGACGCTCGCGGGCGGCACGCTGTCGACGGAGAGCGGAGCCATGACGCTCGCGCTGGGCGCGGATGCGGGCCAGATCAACATCGTCTCGAACAAGCCGGGCGGATTCAGCGCGTACGGTGTGCCGCTGACGGTCAATCTCGGCGGCGCGGGCGCGCCCCTCGCGTGGGGAAGCGCGGCGTTCAGCCCCAACGCGCTGCTGTTGAACGAGGTGGGCGCGGATCAGCC
>CAZOIS010000244.1:0-1731 GCA_964579865.1 uncultured Lentisphaeraceae bacterium
AAAAGATGAAGAAGACCCTGTTTGGACTGATGGCGGGACTGACGCTGTCGGCGGTCGGCGACACGTTGCCGGTTCTGGGCGGCTATGCCGGTTCGCTTGAGTTTCCCGACGCATCGCTCTACTTCCAGCCCTGCGTGTTCGCGCACGGCTGGAACCTTCGGCCGGCGACGGAGCCGGACTTCGCCGCGCCGAAATCCGCTCACCTCCTCCACTTCAACCTCGACCCGAAGAAGCCCGGCGAATCCGTCGACGGACGGGCGGCGTTCACGCTGGCAGACGGCGCTATCGAGGCCGTCTGGAACCTGCCGACAAATGGCGTGCCGAAGTCCGCCGGAAAGGCGGCCGTGCGCACCACGTTTCCGCAGACCCTCTACGCCGGAGGCAGCGTGACGGTAGACGGCAAGACGGTCGCGCTTGACGCGGGCCGTCCCAACCGCGACGTGCTATGCAGCGACCGGGTGACGTCATTCGCGCTGCGGGACGCGTCCGGCGCGCTGCGCCTTAAGGTCGACTTCCACAAACCCGCGGAGGTCCTCGTGCGCGAGATTCGCGACTGGGGGCTCGTTGTCTACGAGCTCCGGTTCGGCTTCCGCGGTGAACTGGCCGCGCGTTTCTCAGGTGATCGTCCGTTCGCGTTCCGCGAGGTCGGCCCGGTTCGCCTGACGGCCTGCCGGGACTGGGTGCCGCTCGCGGCGGAGATCGAAATCGAGCCGGGATCCGCCCTCGACTTCTCCGGCATGATCGGCTCGGACGCCCCCGCCGGGAAGCACGGCTGGCTGGTCTCGCGGGGAGACCACTTCGAGTTCGAGAAACTGCCCGGCGTGCCCCAGCGGTTCTACGGCGTGAACGTCTGCGGCGACGCCAACGCCCCTGACCCCGAGACGGCCCGCCGCTTCGCTCGCAACCTGCGCCGGATCGGTTACAACATTCTGCGTTTCCACCACCACGAGACCGACCTCGTGCAGGGCTCGCCGGACGGCTCCACGGAACTGAACGCGAAGGCGATGGACCGCTTCGACGCGCTGACGGCCGCCTGCGTGGAGAACGGGATCTACATGACGACCGACCTGTTCGTCTCCCGCCGTCCGATCTCCTGGAAGTCGATCGGCTTCGACCGGCCGGGCGACGTAGAGATGGCCGAGTTCAAGGCACTCGTCCTCTACAACGAGAACGCCTTCTCGAACTACCTCGCCTACGCGAGAGCGTTCCTCGGCCACGTCAACCGCTACACGGGACGCCGTCTCGCGGACGAGCCCGCGCTGGCGATGATCTCGTTCGTCAACGAGGGCAACCTCAACGGCGTCTGGTGGACCCTGAAGCGGCTCGGCATCGTCAACCAGTTCGACGCGAAGGCTTTCGTCGAGGCCGAGACACGCTTCGCGCGGCGCGTGACGACGTTCCTCCGCGAGGAGATGAAATGCCGGGCACTCACGACGAACATGAACAACTATTTCTGGGACGACAACGCGTCGGAGCAACTCGTCCGCGCACGCGAGTTCGACTACGCCGACGACCACTTTTACGTAGACCATCCGCGCTTCCTCGATCGCGACTGGAGGCTGCCGACGTCCTGCCCGAACACAAACCCGCTGCTCGGCCCCGACCAAGGCACGCAGCGCCTAGCCGTGACGCGTATTCTCGACCGCCCGTTCACGATCTCGGAGTACAACTTCGCAGCGCCGGGCCGCTTCCGCGGCGTCGGCGGCATCCTCACGGGGGCGCTCGGCGCGA
>CAZOIS010000244.1:1831-5276 GCA_964579865.1 uncultured Lentisphaeraceae bacterium
GCGCCGGGCCGCTTCCGCGGCGTCGGCGGCATCCTCACGGGGGCGCTCGGCGCGAGGCAGGACTGGAGCGGCCTGATCCGCTTCGCCTGGTCGCACGGCAGCTACGGCCTCGACCACGCGAAATCGCTTGGCTCCTTCGATATGTCCGGTGATCCGCTCGGCCTCGCTGCGGAGCGCGCGTCGATCTGCCTCTTTCTGCGCCGTGACCTCGCTGTGGCAGACCGTACCTGCGCGTTCGTGCTGCCGCCTGCGAAACTGGCGGATCCGGCCCGCCACACGGGCAGCTACTCCGGCGCCTGGGCGATGGACTGGGCGGCTTGGCACGTCAAGCTCGGATCGCTTGTGGCGGATA
This sequence comes from uncultured Lentisphaeraceae bacterium, assembly GCA_964579865.1. Lineage (GTDB taxonomy): Bacteria > Verrucomicrobiota > Kiritimatiellia > RFP12 > UBA1067 > DAOPZC01. Next base: position 2,184 of record CAZOIS010000244.1, read on the forward strand.
CGGCCCCTGCGGGCATCGAGACACTCGATGTGTGGCCGTTCAACCGGCCGCAGGCGGAGATGAAGGCCATCGTCGAGAAATCCGGTTCGGGCGGCATCGCGATCGACTCCGCGGCTGGCTCGTTCACGCTCGACACGCCACGCACGGCGGGCGGCTTCGCCGAGGGTGGCACCGTAAAGGCGGGGCCGCTCGCAGCCGACCTGGGCGGAACCGCCGCGACGATCTGGACGAGCACCCTCGACAGCGCGCCGATCGCGTCCTCGCGTCGGCTTCTGCTGACCCATCTGACCGACGTTCAGAACACAGGGGCCACCTATGCTGACGAGGGGCGGCGCATCCTGCTGGCGTGGGGCGAACTGCCTCATCTCATGCGCGCCGGACGCGCCACCGTCACGATCCGCCTCGCGCCGGGGACATGGCAGGTATGGACGCTGACGGCCGGAGGCCGCCGCCGTCGAGAGGTCCCTTCGTCGTACGCCGACGGCCGGCTCACCTTCGTGGCCGACGTCTCGGCCGATCCCGGGTGCGCCTCGTATCTCTACGAAATCGTGCGCTGATCTGCGTTTCAGGAAAGGAACGACTGCGTGAGAAAGATGAAACTGACGGTGGCGGCAACGCTCGCGGGTGTTGCTGCCCAAGGGGCGGTGACACTGTTCGACTTCGAGACGTTGAGTGAGATCAAGGCCGCGCCTCAAGGTGCGGACGAAAGCCGTTCGTTCGCGGTTGAAAGCGCTTACGCGACCAGCGGCTCGAACGCGCTGCACTGGACGTGTACGCCGTGGCGGAAGGGATTGTCCGAGTGGCCAAGCTTCACCCTGACCGCGCCGGTCTCGGACTGGTCGAAGTACGACCGCATGGTTGTCGACCTCGTCAACCTGAGCGACGGCGGCGACCCGTTCTCGACGTTCATCGCGGAAAAAGAGGGCCGCATCCAAAACGGGCTCCATGCTTCGACGCGTCTGCCGTCGCACGGGTATCTGCAGTGGATCGTACCGCTCAGCAACTGGCCGAAGACGGCGAAAGCGGAGAATGTGGCGCGCGTCCATTTCTTCACGGATAGGGCGCAGAACTTCGACGTGTACCTGGACCGCGTGACGCTGCTGGCGAAAGGCGAGAGACCGCCGGCACCGTCGGGCACCGGCGTCGGCCGCGACCTGCTGCCGCTGATGTCCGCCCGCGTGGCGGCGGCGGAGCGCGCATGCGCCGAGGCGCGTGACGAGCGGGCGCACCTGGAGAGCTACTGGCGCTTCCGCGAGGCGTGCGCACGGGCGGGGCAGGACACGTCAAAGATGCTGGTGGGGACGGCCTCGACGATGGTGAAGGTGCGCCCGCGCGCGGCGTTCGAGGCGACGCCCGCACAGGAGGTGGGCGTACGCTTGGCCCGGCACGAGAAGGAGGGCGTGCAGATGATCGTGGCCCCCGGCGACGCGGACCTGCTGGCCGTGACGGTAACGTCCTCCGACCTCGTGGCGAAGGACGGCAGCCGTTTCGCGGCATCGAACGTGAAGTGCGCGGTGACAGGCTACGTGAACATCACGAACCTGCCGCCGTACCGTGTGGGGTATATGGCGCCCACGAATGCGCCGGCCGGGTACTGCCGTAAACTGAGAAAGCCGGAGCAGGGATGGTGGCCGGATCCGATTCTTGACCACATGGGCTCCGCAGACGTGCGCGACCGCGACGCGCAGAGCTTCTGGGTGCGGGTGACGTGTCCGGAAGGGCAACGCGCGGGCCTCTACGAGGGGAAACTGACGGTGTCGGCGACGAACGCGCCGTCGGTGAGCGTGCCGTTCCGCGTGCGGGTGAACGCCTTCGCGGTGCCGCAGAACTCCCCGCTGCCGTTGGCGATCACGTTCTGGCCCGAGGTGAACGTCTCGCAGGACGCGGCCTGGGCGGAGGAGACGGCGGAGCTGCGGAAGAACGCCGACTTCCCGGTCAACGCGTGGAGGCCAAACCGGCTGGCGTGGGGCGACTTCCTGGCCGACTACTACATCACGATGGACTCGCTCTACAGCAGGGACCGCCAGCAGTGGGACGTGCTCGCGCGGCTGAAGGAGCAGGGCCGTCTCGGGCCGTTCAATCTCGGCTATTGGAGCTACTTCGAAAACGGCCCCGACGCCGAAGAGCGGTGGCGGCAGGCGACGCTGCCGGCCCTGAAGGCCAACTACGAGAAGGCCCGCTCGCTGGGGATTCTCGACCACGCTTACCTGTACGGTTGCGACGAGATCGCCAAGGAGTACTTCCCGAACATCCGTAAGGCGGTCGAGACGCTGAAGCGGGAGTTCCCCGGCGTGCCGATTTTCACGACGGCATACGACCACGAGTTCGGCGTGGGCACGGAACTCGGCTGCATGGACTGGTTCACGCCGCTCACACCCCGCTACGACTGCGCGAAGGCGGCGGCAGCGCGGAAAGAGGGCCGTCAAGTGTGGTGGTACATCTGCTGCGGCCCGCATTCGCCCTACGCGAACATGTTCATCGAGAACGCGGCGATCGAGGGGCGCTTGCTGATGGGCGCGCAGACTGCGCGAATGCGTCCGGACGGCTTCCTCTACTACGAGATCTCGATCTGGAACATGCGCCGTCCGCTCTCGGGCGGGCCATTCACAGACTGGGACCCGCGCAGCTGGACGAGCTATCACGGCGACGGTTCCTGGACGTGCATGGGGCCGGGCGGCATGCCGCTCGCGACGCAACGACTGGAGAATTTCCGCGACGGCTTGGAGGACTACGCCTATGCGCTGGATCTCGAACGGAAGCTCGCTGCGAGCCGTCATCCGGACGGCGCTTGGGCGAAGCGGGCTCGCGACCTTCTCGCCGTGCCGCAGGACGTGATGGTGAGCATGACCGACTACACGGACGACCCGGTGGCGGTCCTGCGCTGGCGCGACGCGATGGCGGACATGATCGAGTCTGCGGAGTGATCCGGCGATTGCTGGGTGCACGACTTCGAGCACATCTTGCGAACGGTGGAGGAGCTCGCCGCCCGCGTTGATCTGCGTACAACTGCAGCTTCATTTACTCCCGCGGCCACTTGGCCGGCGGCGGGTACGCGAGGAACAGCGCCCGGCACAACTCGCAGGTGACGTCCGT
>CAZOIS010000245.1:0-5247 GCA_964579865.1 uncultured Lentisphaeraceae bacterium
AACCTCGAGGCCACCCGCGAAGCGTTCGACGGCGAGTGGCTGCGCACCGGCGACCTGGCCTCGATCGACGCCGACGGCTACCTCTCCATCCGCGGCCGCAAGAAGGCGCTGATCGTCAACCGGGAGGGCAAGAACATCTACCCCGAAGAGGTGGAGCACGCCATCGCGCGCGATCCCTTCGTCGGCGACGTGATCGTGATCGGCTACACGGTCGGCGGCCTCCCCGGCGAACGCGTCGGCGCGATCCTCTCGCCCAACCTGGAGGCCATCGCCGCCGCGAACGGCGGCGCCGAGCCGCCGTGGGACCGGGTCGAGCAGCTCCTCCGCGAACGCGTCCACGCGCAGTGCGACTGCCTGACCGACTACAAGCACCCGCGCAAGATCCTGGTCCAGCGCGAGCCCCTCGAGCGCACCTCTATCCAGAAGGTCCGCCGCTGCGTCTATCAGGGCAAGCTCAACGAATAACCCTCCCGTCTCCGACAGGTCGGCATGAAACTTCTCCACACCTCCGACTGGCATCTGGGCGGCAAGCTGCACGAGCAGGACCGAAGCGGCGAGCACGAGCGTTTTCTGGCGTGGCTCGCCGCGCTCCTGCGCGAGGAGCGTCCCGACGCGCTGGTCATCGCGGGCGACGTCTTCGACACCTTCGCGCCCTCCAACCGCGCCCTTGAGCTTTACTATTCGTTCCTCGGCGAGATCTTCAAGGCGTCCCTCTGCCGCGCCGTCGTGGCCGTCGGCGGCAACCACGATTCGCCCTCCCTGCTCGATTCGCCCGAAAAAGTCCTGATCCACCTCCACGCCCACGTCGTCGGCGCGGCGGCGGCCACGCCCGCGCAAGAGGTCGTCTGGGTTCCCGGCGCGGACGCGAACAGCGGGCTCGCGATCGGCGCGGTGCCCTACCTGCGCGAGGGCGACCTGCGCTGCGCCGCCGCGGGCGAAAGCGAGGAGGAGCGCGCCGCACGGCTGCAAGCCGGATTCCGCGCCCACTACGCCGCCGTGGCCGAGGCCGCCCGCGCCCTGTCGCGCGCGAAAGTCGGGCGCGCCGCGCCGCTCGTCCTCACCGGCCACTGCTGCCTCAGCAGCGCGAAGCTTTCGGACGACCACTCCGAGCGCGCCCGCTCCATCGGCGGCCTCGACAGTTTCTCGGCCGCGCTGCTGCCGCCCGCCGATTACGTCGCGCTGGGTCACCTGCATCTGCCGCAGGCCGTCGGCGGCAACCCCGCCTGCCGCTACGCGGGCTCGCCCCTTCCCATGAGCTTCGCTGAAGCGCAAAGCGCGAAATCGGTGGCGCTCGTGACCTTCGGACCGCAGGCCGGCGATCCGGTCGACGTGCGCACCGTGCCCGTCCCCGTCTTCCAGAAGCTGGAGCAGGTGTCCGGCGCGCCCGAAGCGATCGCCGCGCGGCTCTCCGAGCTGACCCGCAGCGGCGAACCGGTCTGGGCCGACGTGCAGGTGACCGAGGGGGAAGGCGAACTCGCGGCGTTCTGGGACAGCCTGTCCGCGCTCGTGCGCGACACCCCGGTGAAAATCCTGACGCGCCGCAACAACCGCCCCGGCCGCAGCCGGGCGGGGCGCGGCAACGCCGACACGCTCCGCCTCGACACGCTCACGCCCGCCGAGGTCTTCCACATGCGCCTCGCCGAAGAAGCGTTGACCGACGGCGAGCGCGCCGATTTCGCCGCCCTGTTCAACGGGCTCCTGCGCGACGTCGCCGCGGCCCGCATCACCGCGGAGGGGCCGACATGAGGATCCTGTCGCTGCACTTCGCCAATATCAACTCGCTCGCGGGCGACTGGTCGATCGACTTCGAAGACCCCGCCTTCCGCGACGGCCTTTTCGCGCTGACCGGCCCGACCGGCTCGGGCAAGACCTCCGTGCTCGACGCGCTCTCGCTCGCGCTCTACGGCCGCACCGTGCGCCAAAAGATTTCGAAAGAGACCAACGAGGTCATGACGCGCGGCGCGGGCACCGCCCGGGCCGAAGTCGCCTTCGAGACCGGCGGGCGCCGCTATCTCTGCGCCTGGTCGCAGCACCGCGCGCGCGCCAAGGCCGGCGGCAACCTCCAGGCCGCCAAGCGGTCCCTCACCAGTCTGACGGACAACGCAACCCTCTGCGAGCGGCTCAACGAGATGGACGACGCGGTCGCGCGGGTCACCGGCATGACCTTCGACCAGTTCACCCGCTCGGTCCTTCTGGCGCAAGGCCAGTTCGACGCCTTTCTCAAAGCCAAAGACGATGAACGCTCCGACATTTTGGAACAGGTCACCGGCACGGAAATCTACTCCGAGGTCGGCGCGGCCGTTTTCGCCCGCTACCAGCAGGAGCGCGAGAACACCGCGCTGCTCGCGCAGCGGCACGTCGCCATCCACGTGCTCGATGCCGAGGCCCGCGACGCCCTGCTCCGCGAACGCGACGCCGCGCTGGACTTAAAACAGTCTCTGGACCTCGCGAACGCGCGCCTGCAGCGCGAGCACGCGTGGCTGGAAAGCCTTACCGGCCTGCGTGCGCAGCGTTCCAAGCTGCTCGATGAGCAGGCCGCGCTGGCCGCGCGCCTGCACGCGGCGCAGCCCGCGCTGGAAAGGCTCGCGCGCGCCACCGCGGCCCGCGCCGTGGATGCCGCATACGCCCGGCTGACGGCGGCGCGCCAGGCGGCGGCGCACGTCGCGAAGGATGTTCAGACGCGCGCGGCGGGATTGAAAATTAACGAGGCGCGGCGCGCCGCGCTCGCGCCGCGCGTGGCTGAGGCCGCCGAGACCGCGCGCGCGGCGCAGGACAAACAGGAGCGGATGCGCCCACTGTGGCAGCAAACTCGCACGCTGGACCAGACGTGTGCGGTGGCCGCCGGCGAATTGAAGGCGGCCGAAGCGGCGCAGGCCGAAACCCTGAGCCAAGTCCAACGCGCGCAGGCGGACGCGCGCGCTTTGGAGCAGGCCATCGCCGCATGGCGCGACGAGCGGTCGGCCGCGGATCACGTCCGGGCCGGCCAGACGGCCGTTCCGCTGACCGCCGCGCAGCGAGGCCTGCCCCTGGTGAAAGCCGCGCTGGCAGCGGCCGAGGCCGCGCGCGCAGGCGAGGCCGCCCTGCCCGCCCTCGCGTCGCTGCGCGCCGCGCGCGACGCCGCCGCGACGGCCAAAACGGAGGCGGAGAAAGAGCGCGCCCTGCGCCGACCGGATCTGGAGGTCGCGCTGGCCCGCGCCCGCGAAAACGTGGCCTTGGTCGAGCGCATGGCGAGCCTCGAAGAACAGCGCTCCCTGCTCAGGGAGGGCGAACGCTGCCCGCTTTGCGGCGCGACGTCCCATCCGTTCGCCACCGGCGAGCCGCTGCCCAAACTGACCGGGGCGCGGGTGCGGCTGAACGAGACCGAGCAGATCCTCCAGCATCTGGAGCGGCGGAACGAGGCGGCGCGGCAGGCGGCCGAGGCGGCGGAATGCGCATACCGGCGGCAGGAGAGTGACGTCCAGACGCTTCAGCAGGCGATCACGCTTGCACAGCAGCGGTTCGAGGTGGCGCAAGCCGAGCTGAACAGCCGCATCGAGGCCGGCGAAGCTTCGCTCGCGAAGCAACGGGCCCAACAGGAGGCGCTGATCGAGGAGCTCGGCCAGCGCAGGGCGGAACGGCAGCGCCGCGCGCTCGCGCTGGACGCGTTGAAGGCGGAGCGGCAGGCCCTTTTCGCGGGCGACCCCGACGCCGAAGAGACGCGGCTGCGGGAGGCCGCCGATGCGGCCAAGAGCGCGCACGACGGACTGATCGCGCGACAGATGCGGCTCGATGAGGCGATTCAGAACGACCGGCGGGAGCTCGGCTTGGCGGAAACGCGCCGCGACGAGACCGCGCGCGAGGCCGCGGTTCTGACCGCCGAACTGGCCGCGAGCTGGACGGCCGCCGGTTTCGCCGATGAGGCGCGCTGGGCCGAGGCGCGCTGGACCGACGAGGGCGTGACGCAGACCCGGCAGTTGAAAGAGGATCTGGCGGCCGCCGGCAGCGAGCTCAAGGGACGGCTGGCAGACAACGCGACGTCCCTGCGGCAGAAAGAGGCCGACGCCCTGACCGTCCAGACGCTCGACGAGCTGGCCGCGGAATGGGCCGTGAAACGACAGGCTCTGGAGGCTCAGGTGCAACGGGTTGCGGACCTTCAGGCCGCGCTCAGGATAGACGACGAGGCGGCGGCCAGGCGGCGCGGGCAGGGCGACGCGCTGGAGGCGCAGAAGGTGCTTTTCGCCAAGTGGGAGTCCCTGAACGGCTGGATCGGCGGGGAGAACGGCATGCGCTTCAAGCGATATGCGCAGGGCATCACCCTGCGCCGCCTGCTGCAGGTGGCGAACCCGCACCTGGCCCGCATGACGCGCGACCGCTACGAGATGGTCTGGGATCCGGCGAGCCCGGAGCTGGTACCCGAAATGATCGACCGCGAGCAGGGCGACGTGCGGCGCGCGGCTTCCAACCTCTCCGGCGGCGAAACCTTCCTCGTGTCGCTCGCCCTCGCGCTGGGCCTGTCGAACATGGCCAGCGGCCGGCTGCAGGTGGACTCCCTGTTTCTCGACGAAGGGTTCGGCACACTCGACGAAGACGCGCTCGATACGGCGCTGGAAACGCTGGCCGGGCTCCAGCGGCAGGGAAAACTCATCGGCATCATCTCGCACGTGCCCGCCATCAAAGAGCGCATCCGCACGCAGATCCAGATCCAGCCCCAGGCCGGCGGGCGCAGCATTCTGCGCGGCGCGGGGGTCATCTCCCGTTGAGCGCGCGACTCAATCGGGAAGGCCCTTGAGCTGCCCGTCCAGCCGATACCCCTGCCCAGATGTCGTTTTGAACGTCACGGTTTCTGTTCCGTACCGCACCGCGCACGGCAGGCCGGCGGCGGACCGGATCACCGCCGAGGACAGCCGGCCCTGTCGCCAGGCCAGGGCCACCTCGAAACCGCCGCGGGCGCGCAAGCCCTTGACGCTGCCCTCCGGCCATGCCTGCGGCAGGGCGGGCAGCAGCACGATCTCGCCCGCGTGCGACTGCACCAGCATCTCGCAGATCGCGGCCGTGATGCCGAAGTTGCCGTCCATCTGAAACGGCGGGTGGTTGGCGAACAGGTTCGGCAGCGTATTGTAGGTGAGCAGGCCGCGCACCATGTGGTGACACTTCTCCGGTTCGCCCAGCCGCGCCCAGAGCGCGCAGCGCCACGGCCACGTCCAGCTGCGGCGGCTGTCGCCCGCCTCGCCGCGCGCCGCCAGCGAGACCGCGGCGGCCTTGGCCAGC
>CAZOIS010000246.1:0-5243 GCA_964579865.1 uncultured Lentisphaeraceae bacterium
CGAGATCCACGACAGCGCGTTCCGCCAGACCGACGGCATCACCAAGGTGGCGCAGTTGGTCAAGTACTTCATCGATTCCGGCGGGCACCAGTTGCAACTGAACGCGATCAACCGCGACCAGCTCAAAGACGCGCAGGAACATCCCGAAGCCTACCGCAACCTGATCGTCCGCGTATGGGGCTGGAGCGGCTACTTCGTGGAACTCGACAAGCCTTACCAGGATCACATCATCCAGCGCGTCGAGATGGCGGTGTAGTGCCGGATTCCCATGCACGTTGAGCACGCACGCAAGATCGCGACGGAAAAAACCGCTCGCCGCCCAATGCTGAACGGATCCGGCCAAGTCCATAAGCGTTCAGCGTTGAGCGTCTCTTTTTATGGTCACTCACAAACAGCTCGTTTTCTCGGCATTGGCGTTCCTTGTCCTCCGGGCGGGAGCCGGCCAGATCGCAGGCGTGGTCGTCGGCCCTACCGGCGTCCCGCTTGCCAACGCGTGGGTGATGACCTGCAACGGGCAGGTGACACAGACCCGCCCCGACGGCTCGTTCGACTTGAACGGCATTCGCCATGGCGGCTACGCCCTCAAGTCGGTCGCGGCGGGCATGGACGACGCATGGCTGACACACGTGGCGGTCACCTCGGACGTCCCAGTCACCTGCCGTCTCCAGATGACGCCGACGAAACGGGCCCACACCATCGTTTCCGGCCGGATCACCGATGCCCCGACCGGCAAAAGCATCCCGGCGTGGTTTGAAATCCGGGACAGCGCGGGCCCGGTCCGCTGGTTCGATGTCGCGGGACGTCCTTACGGAGGGCGCACCGACGTCCCCCCCGCCGTCTGGCATCAGAAAAACAAGCGCTTCTGGACCTCCGGCGAGTTCGCCTTCTCGGCCCAGCCGGGCGAGCTGCAGCTCACGGCGCGTGCGGACGGATATGCGTCCGTCTCCATTAAGCGCGTCCTGGCACCCAACGCGCAGGAGCGCCTCGAGCTCGCCCTGCAGCCGCTCTTCAACCCCGCCGCCGAAGGCTGGTTCAAAGGCGATTTCCACGCACACGGCGTGCACGGCGAGAACCTCTACACCGTGAACATTCCCTTCATGGCCTTCCTGCTCCGTGCGGAAGGCTACCGCTGGTTCAACATCGCCTCCAGCTTCAACAATGACGGCGTGCCGGTTGACAGCGAGAGCATCGCCGCTCAGGAGAAAGGCCCAGACCTTTTTCTGGCCTTGAATTCCGAGTATCCCAAAACCTTTGGCGGACACGTCGGCAACCTGGGGATCGCACCGGCCAAGACGCCGCTCCCCTATCCGCGCTTTTCGAACACGGAAACCATCAAGCGGGACATCGTGGACCAAGGCGGTGCCGCCATCCCGGTCCACCCGCTCACGGGGCACATGAAGTCGCGCGAGCTGCCGTTCCTCATGATCGGCGCGCCCGAACTCGTCTGCGGCTTCGATTTCTACACGTCCTGGAGCGAGCGGCTCGAAAAGACCTGGGCCCTGTTTCTCAACCAAGGGTACAGGCTCTGCCGGACCGCCACCAGCGACACTGCCTTTGACTTGGGCCGGACCCCCGGGACCATGGGCGCAACCTATATCCATCCCGAAGGCGGCGCGCTCAACCGAGCGGCCATTGTCGATGCCTTCAAAAAAGGGCAGACCTCGATCGCATGGGACGGAGCCCTTCTGCTCTTCGCGATCGACGGGGCTGTCTGCGGCTCGCGATTCCCGTCAGACGGCACCGCAAGGGAAGCCCGGCTGACGTTGTATGATGCGCCCGGGCGAAAAGCGCTGATCACCGTCGCGCGCAACGGCGAAACCTGCCAGCGTTTCCCGGTCACAGTCCCGGCCGGCGGCAAAGCGGAGGTGACCTTCACCTTGGCGGAGCGCGAGAAAGCCTGGTACACCGCCGTCTGCGCGCTCGACGGAAAACCGGGCCGCGTCATCGGAGCCACCAGCCCCTTCTACTTCGGCACGTGGACCCCGCCGGCGCCCGTCTTGGCGCAGATCGATGTGACCGTATTCGACGCCGACACGAAAGAACCGCTCGACGCGGCCATCCGCCTGACGGATTCCGGCAACGCCGTCGCCGAGCAGTGGGCGACCGGCGGCAGGCTCCATCTTGAGGCGCGCACATTCCAACGGCTCACCGCCAGCGCCAAAGGCTACGCGGATCAGGAGGCCAGTATTCTCGGCACAGAAGCGATCAGCGCCTTCATCGCCGCGGTTTCGGAAGACGATCTTCAGGATTGGCACACGTATGAGAAAGCGCGCGCGCTGCTCCAAACGGTGAAGATCTCCTTCCCGATGAAACGGAAACGAAACACCGCCCGCTGAAACGTGAGCCCACCCCGCGAAACATGTTACCGTTGACCGCTGTCTGATGCGCTTATGAGCACCGAAGGCACCATTTTCGAGGTCCGCGAGTTCTGCCTGCACGACGGGCCGGGCATTCGCACCAATGTCTTTTTCAAAGGCTGCCCGCTGCACTGCGCCTGGTGCCACAATCCCGAGGGGATTGACCCCGCGCCGCAGCTGCTGGTCAACGCGGCGAACTGCACCCACTGCGGCGCATGCCGCGCCGCCTGCGCCCACCCGCGGCACTGCGTGGCATGCGGCGCATGCGTCACCGTCTGCCCGCAGGGCTGCCGACGCCTGTGCGGCCGACGCGTCTCCGCGGACACGCTGGCCGCCGAACTACGCAAAAACGAAGCCTTCTTTTTGCGCTACCAAGGCGGCATCACGTTCTCGGGCGGCGAGCCGCTCATGCAGACCGATTTTCTGGTTGAGCTTGCCGCCCGCCTCCGTTCCATCCATCTGACGCTTGAAACATCGGGTTACGCGTCGCTCACGAATTACCAGCGGGCGGTCCAGTCCGTTGACCTGGTTTTCCAAGACCTCAAGCATTCCGATGCGGCGCAGCACAAGCGCTACACCGGCGTGGATTCGGCCCCGATCCTCGATAACCTCGCGTGGCTGAAGGCGAGCGGGCGCCCCTTCATCGCACGCATCCCCCTGATCCCCGGCGTGAACGACGCGCCCGAAACGCTGCGGCGATTCGCCGAAATGCTGGAAGGCGATTCGGGGCTGATCGAGGTGGAGTTGCTTCCCTACCATCTGACCGCCGGCGCGAAATACGCCCTGCTGGGCTTACAGTACGCTCCGCCGTTCGACCCGTCCCGGCCCATGAAACCTGATCTGACCGCTTTTGAGGCGTGCGGCGTCCCCTGCCGCGTCATGTAGCGTCTGAGCCCGCGCACCTTCCCGCTCCGAAACTTCACGATCGTCAACACGACTCGCTTAACAAACATGAAATCCGCGCCAGACAGACCGGTCACGACCGCCACCTTGCTCGCAGCCGGAAGGTCCGGACGACGCACCGATCTCCGCGGCTGGTGGCCGCTCGTCATCATGAGCATCACTGCGGCCACGGCGCAGACGTTTTTCCTGTCGGAGACGTCCCGCTCGCTCCTCTACCGCTACCCGCTGGTCGACGCCGCCACCTACCACCACCAAGCGCTCGCGCTCCTCTCCGGCAAAGGCGCGACCGAAGCCTTTTGGCAAGCGCCGCTCTATCCCTACGCCCTGGCCTTGCTGGAACAGGTGTGCGGGAAATCGCCATCGGCCATCCGCTGGCTTCAGGCGCTGCTTTCGGCACCGCTGCTCAGCGTGCTGACGTGGCGCGTGGGCACGCGCCTGCTGCCCCCGCGGTGGGCGTTCGCGGCGGGACTGGCTGCGATCTTTGTGGCTCCGCTACTTTTCTATGCCTCGCAGCTGTTGCCGACCCATCTGGCTGCCGTGCTCCTTACAGCCGCGCTCTTACTCGCCATGCGCGCCACCGAACGGCCATCTTGGACGCGGTGGCTGTCAACAGGCGCCATCACAGGATCCGCCGCGCTGACCGTGGCCACATCGGCCGCGTTCCTGCCGGCCTTCGCCGCCGCCGCATGGTGCTCGACACCTCCAGCGGCCAAACCGCAGCGCATCCGGCACGTCGCGGCGCTCTTCGCCGGCTTTGCCCTGCTCATTCTTCCGGTCTCCTTTCACAACTTCGCGCAAACGGGCCGCTGGGTCTGGATCTCCACCAACGACGGCATCAATTTCTATATCGGCAACAGCGCGGGCTGGCCTGCCCCATTGACGGTCATGCCGGGCACCGACTGGGACGCCCTCGTCCTCCAACCCTTTCTCGACGGCGCCGCAAAGAACGACGCGGACGCCTCACGCTGGTTCCGGAAAAAAACTCTGGAGGAAATCCGTTCCGATCTCCCAAGCGCGGCCAAACGGCTGCTTCTCAAGGGCGCAGCATGCTGGCACGGCCGCGAGCTTCCGCGCAACATCGACCTCTACGGATGGCGCGGCGAATCCGCTTTACTCAGGCTTCTCCTGTGGCACCGCGGACTCTATTTCCCGGCCGGCCTGCTCATCCCGCTGGCCCTGCTCGGCATCCTCGCGTCGCGTCACCGCGCGGCATGGCTTTCGGCCGCCTCAATCGCACTCTTCGGCCTTCTTGTCGCGGTGTTTTTCCCCTGTTCGCGCTACCGCGTTCCCGTTTTACCCGTGCTCGTCGTTCTGGCGGCCTGCGGACTGCATGCATGGGCGTCGGCGGTCCGCTTGCGGCAACGGTCGGCAGTCTTCACCTTGACCGCCGTGTTCGTCCTCGCGACTGCGGCCACGAATATGCCGCTCCGCTGGCCCACGGACACCGTCCGCTACGACGCCTATCTTCTCAACGCCGTGGGATCCTCCGCCGACGTCTGCGGCGGAGATCTGGAAACCGCCAAGAAATGCCATGCGGCCGCCGTTTCCCTGTGCCCGCGTCTTGCGGATGCGCACTTCGATCTCGGGAGCGTATGCGAACGGCTAGCGGATTCCGCGCAAGCGGACAGATGTTACGAGGCCGCCTTGTCCGTCTGCCCCGGCCACGACAAGGCGCACATCAATCTGGCGCTCAGCCTTGCGCGCCGCGGAAAGCTCTCCGAGGCGATCGCGCACCTCGTCCAAGCCGAAACCGCCAATCCGCTCAATGCGACCGCGCGGTACAATCACGCGGCGCTGCTCTTACGCGCCGGCCGCCATCGCGAAGCCTTGGAACCGCTTCGGAAAGCCGCAGACCTGAATCCGCAATACCGGCCCGACTACCAGCGTCTGCTTCGCGCGTTGACGAACTAGACGGTTGCTCCGCCCCACGGGCGCATCCCCGTTTCACTTGCTTGCTGGTCCGCGTCGGGCCGTCCGGGTCGG
>CAZOIS010000247.1:0-5237 GCA_964579865.1 uncultured Lentisphaeraceae bacterium
CGGCGGGACGAATATCGTCACCGCGCTGGCAGGCGCGGTCACCCTCGCACCAAACACCAGCGGCGGCCTCACCAAGACGGGCGCGGGAACGCTCACGCTCTCTGGGGCCAACACCTACACCGGCAGCACGACCGTCGCAGGCGGCACGCTCAAGCTCGGCAACGCCGCCGCCCTGCCGACCGGGACGCCCGTCCTGCTCGCGGGCGGCACGCTCGACCTGAACGGCACCACGATCACGAACGTCCTCAGCGGCAGCGGCACGCTGACGAACGGCGTGGTCGAGGCCGTCCTCTCGCCGGCTGGCGCGGGCACGGTCGGGACCAACGCGCTGACGCTCTCCGTCGCCACGCTGCGCGGCACCTACCAGGCCGACGTCACGGTGCCGGGCGCGAACGACCTCGTCGCCGTAACCGGCGACATCAACCTCTCGAACTTCGTCCTGCAGCTCGTCGATCCGCAGGCGCTCAACCGCCAGCGCATCTACACGATCATGACCTGCACCGGAACGGCGAGCGGCGCCTTTGCCGGAACGAACCTGCCGGAAGGCTGGCACGTATCCGCCTCGGCCGCAAGCGCGATCAAGCTGTTTTATCCCCGCGGAACATTGATCCGCGTCCTTTAATCCCGAATTGAAAAGTTCTGTGTACCGGCGCAAATCGCACACCCGCGTGAACGTGCTTCCGCATGGCGCGCCGGAAACAGGAAAGGCTGACCGAATATGATACCTCTGTCAAGGCTTCGCAACGTGGCCGTTCCGGTCGTCGCCGGAGCGGTTTTTCTCGGCGTAAGTTCCGCCCTCGCCGCCAGCGGCACCTGGAACGGAGCGAGTGACAATCTGTGGACGAACAGCGCCAATTGGAGCGCGTCGCCCTATCCTTCAGGAGGCAACACCGCCACCTTCGACAACGCCGGCAACGGCCGGACTTCGCTTGATCTCTCCGGCCTCTGGACGCTCCTGAACATGACTTTCACCGGACCGTCGGTGGCCGCCTACACGCTCGGCACGAGCGTGCAGAAGGTGACGCTGCTGACCGGCGCCACCGTATGGCAAAAGGCCGACGTCGCGAACGGTCAGGCCATCCAGGCTGCGCTCGAACTGCCGACAGGCAACTCGCCCGTCACGTTCCGCAACGACAATCCCGCGCAGGCCCTGACGCTCGGCAAAGTCCACGGCTACGCCACCGCCGGCGCCACCAAGAGCGTGTACGTGCAAGGGACAGGACCGGTCATTCTTCAAGGCGATCTCGACCGCTATTTGAGCGGGCTGATTGTTTACCATCAGACCACGAACGCGCTGACCTTGAACGGCAACGCGAACCTGACGCAACTCTATCTCGACGGGACGAATGCAGCTTTGACGGTCGCCTCCGGCAAAATGATGACCTTCGCCAACGCCGGCGGCTACAACATCGTAGCCAGCCAAGACGCCACGATCAACGGACCGGGCGCCATCATCCTCAGCGCAGGAAACGGCGACGACTACGCCAACAACGCCGTGGCGACAGGCCGGACCCTCACGATCAACGCCACGCTGACTGGCAACACCGGCCTCGAATTTTGGCACGACGCCTTTTACGGCACGATCGTTTTGAACGGCATGAACGACTATACGCGCAACACCGCCATCAATGCGCCGGGCACGATCCAATGCTCCACCATAGGCAACAAAGGCGTGGCGGGCAACCTCGGCGCGGGCACGAACATCTTTCTTAACGCCGTCGGCGGCCGCTTGCGCTACACCGGCGCAGGCGAAACGACCGACCGGACGCTCGACGTCAAGGCGGGAGGCATCATCGAACACGCCGGGACGGGACCGCTCGTCTTCACGGCATCCACCGCATCGAGCACGTCAGGCAACAAAACCCTGATCCTGCGAAACTTCGTTGCGGCCGCCGGCGAGTCCGGCGGTGCTGTGCAGAACGGGTCCGGAATCGTATCGCTTACAAAAGAAGGCGACGGCGCCTGGCTGCTCAGCGCCTCAAACACGTTTAGCGGTTCGCTGTCCGTCAACGGCGGGGCCCTCCGCATGGCCGGCGCAAGCGGCTCCGCCGCCGCTGCGGCCCTCTGCACGGTTTCGAACGGCGCGACCCTGCTGCTCGACAACACGGCCGCAAACAACAACACGAACCGCCTGAACGACGTCGGCGCCGTGACGCTCCTGGGCGGCACCGTTGACTTCTCCCACGACGCCGGCGACGCCGACTTCAGCGAAACAACAGGTGCTCTGACCGCCGGTTCCGGCGCCTGCACGGTCCAGACCGACCAAGCGGCAGACGGCAAACGCGCCACCCTGACCTTCGCCTCGCTCGGCCGCCTCAACGGCACCACGCTGAATTTCGCGGGCACCGGTCTGGGCGCGAGCGACCGCAACCGCGTCTTCATCGCCGGCCAGCCGGAAGGTCCGTTCGGGAGCTGGGTCACGCTCAACGGCCAGCCGGCCTACTACAGCGTGACGGACGGCGTCAAGGCTTCCCCCGCGTGGAGCGTCACCGAGATCGCCGCGCGCGGCCCCTCCTCCGTCATCCCCGACGACTCCTCCGCCGACGTGCGCATCACTCAGCCCGGCACCTCCGGTCCGATCACCCTGGCCGGCGCCACCACGAACAGCATCGCCTACCTGCGCCAGTGCACCGGCACCGCGGCGGAAGTGGACACCGCGAACAAGACGCTGCTCGCCCACAGCATCGGCATCACCAACGGCCAGGCCGCGCTGACGCTCGGGTCAGCCGTGGGCGACGGCGCGCTCGCCGCGCTCACGCCCGGCGGCCAGCTTGAACTCGACAACGCCTCCGGCAGCACCCTGACCGTCAACGCCGCGCTGACCGACAACGGCGCGGCCTCGGGAGTCGTCAAAAACGGCACCGGCGACGTGATCATCGCTGGCCCGACGCTGCACACCGGCACGATTACGATCAACGAAGGCTCCTTGACCTTCGCGGGCCACGACGCGACGCAGCGGCTGGCGGGCGCGGTCAGCGGCTGCGGCACGCTCGTCAAGACCGGCACCAACCTGCTCGACCTGGCCGCCGCCGACAGCGGCTTCACCGGCCCCGCGCTGCTCCAGCAGGGCATCACGCGCGTCAGCCAGACCGGCGCGCTCGGCACGACCGACGACGGCACCGTCATTTCGGACGGCGCAACGCTGGATGTCGGCGGAGGAGAGGCGACAGACGCGCTGAACTTGCAGCAGGAGCCGGTCACGGTTCAAGGCGCAGGCACGAACGGACGGGGCTCGATCGTCAACAATTCGTCCGTCCAGCAGGCTTACGCGCTGGGCAATGTCGAACTCTCCGGCGACACGACTTTCGGCGGCACCGCGCGCTGGGACCTGCGCAACGGCACGCTCAACATGAACAACCATGCCATCACCAAAGTGGGCACCTCGACCGTTGGCCTGAGCGGAACAGAGGTCGTCACGCCCGGCGGCGACGCGGCGAACGTCGATGTCCAGGAAGGCACGTTCCGGCTGCAGCAGTCGGCCCTGCTGAACGGAACCTCGAACAACACCGTCCGTCTGCGCAGCG
This sequence comes from uncultured Lentisphaeraceae bacterium, assembly GCA_964579865.1. Lineage (GTDB taxonomy): Bacteria > Verrucomicrobiota > Kiritimatiellia > RFP12 > UBA1067 > DAOPZC01. Next base: position 3,525 of record CAZOIS010000247.1, read on the forward strand.
ACACCACGCTCGACTTCTACGACCTGGCCGCCTCTCCGGCCTGGCGCTTGATTTGCGACGGCGACGCGCGGTACAGCATCGACAACAGCGCCGCCGGCACCCACAACCGCTGGGGCGGACCGGTCACGTTGAACGGCACGTTGAACGTGCATTTCGACGGCGTTTTCTACGGTGCGCTCACGGGCGACATTTCCGGCACCGGCTCAGTTTATCAAACCGTCACCGACGGTGCCCTCCAGCCGCGCTTCTCGATCACCGGCACGAACAACACCTTCAGCGGGTCGACGAGCGTGGTCGGCGGCTGGCTGCACGTCAACAGCCTCCGCAACGTCGGCGAGCCCTGCTCGCTGGGACAACCCACAACCGTGGAGAACGGCACGATCCGCCTCGGCGGCGGCAGCACGCCCGGGCGCCTCACGTATCAAGGCACGGGCGACGTCACCGACCGCGTCATCGACATGTCGGGCACCACGGGCTGGACGACCTTGCAGCACGAAGGAACCGGCCCGTTGGTGATCAGCAACCTGACCGTATCGGGAGCCGGCTCTAAGATCCTGTATCTGCTGGGCAGTTCGACCAGCACGGCGGAGATCGTCTCAGCGGTCGTCAACAGCAGCTCCGGGAACACGCTCTTGGAAAAACAGAACCCCGGAACCTGGATTCTGTCAGGGAACAACACCTACAGCGGCGGCACCACCGTTCAGGACGGCACGCTAAATTTCATGGGGAACAACACGCTGGCCGGAGCGACCACGATTAACAAAGGCACGCTGAATCACATGGGGAACAACACGTTGGCCGGAGCGACCACGCTTAACAACGGGCACATCAACTACTTCGGCACCAACGCTCTCGCCGGAACCCTTGATGTCAGGAACGGCACGGTCACCCTCATCGGCACGAACACCTACGGCAGTTCCGCCGCCATCTACGTGGGTAACTTGACCAACAACGGCGTTCTGAAGCTCGGGGCCGGCAGCGCGTTCACCTGCGCGAACAATGTCCTCATCAGCCAGCCGAACAGCTTCGGCGCGCTCTACCTCGACGGCGGAAGTTTTTCCAACGCGCAAGCCGCGGGCGAACGCAATTTCAGTTTCGGCTGTGAAAAGGATTCTTACGGCTATCTCCGGATGACCGGCGGCCGCGTGAATGCCGAACGTCTCCAGACCGGCGGTTACCTCGGCAGCACGACTTCCGGAACCTCGGTGCTCCGCATTACGGACGGGCAAATGCTATTCCCCGAATGGGTCATCCTCGGACGGGCAGCCGGTTGCAGAAGCGCCGTCACGCTGGAAGGCGGCACGTTTACCCACTCGGGAACGGCGGGCGAGCTCACCCTCTGCCGCAACGGCGGGTACTGCGAATTCCATGTCACCGGCGGGACCTTGAACAACACCGACGGGATCATGACCTTCCACTCTTCGGTCGCCGGAGGCACAGGCATCGTCAATCTCTGTGCCGGCCGCGTCAATGTGCGAGGCTTCGGAACGGGTTACGGCGGCTCATCCTACCTGATGCTTTCCGGCGGCACGCTGGCCGCGAGCGCCGATCAGTCCGCGTTCGTGCCGTCTTCCATGACCGGTGTCTATTCGTTCGGCGCGTTCGGCTCCTTCGCCGGCGGCGCGGTGATCGATTCCAACGGCAAAAACATCGCCTTTTCCGCCGCGATCCGCGCCCCGACCGGACAGGGCGTATCCGCGATTCCACTCGTGT
>CAZOIS010000248.1:0-5180 GCA_964579865.1 uncultured Lentisphaeraceae bacterium
TTTTTCTTGGATCGTGATTGGATTGTCGGTCCCCGCACAGGCACGAACCTTAAGCGCGAGGTCGCGAATCGAAATCGCTTCATCAGACCCCACGTTGTAAGGCCGCGCGTGTTCACCCTTCAGCAGGATCGTCCACAGCCATTCCGCCAAGTCCGCCGCGTACAGATAAGAACGCAAGGGGGTGCCGTCTCCGCGGATCACAATCGGGCGGTTCTCCAGGCAATCCCGGATAAAGTTGCCGATGGCGAACTGGACGTCGAGAGGGAGATAAGGGCCGATGAAAGCGAAGGGGCGGGCGATCAAGCAATCAAAATGCCCCGAGGACGCCTCAAGGCACAGTTGCTCCGAGATCTTTTTCCCTTTTCCGTAAGCGCTTGAGGGCCCCCCCTGATAGGTTTCAGGAATGAGCGTCAGATCGGACGGCTGCGGCCCGTATACAGCCCCCGAACTGATGAAAAGCAGACGCTTTGCGCCGCAGTGTCGCGCGAGGTCAAGCATGTGCCGCGTTCCGGCTGTGATGACGGAGTACGTTTCATCGGGATTGTCCCGCTCCAGCTGTGCGCTGACGGCCGTCGCTCCGTGGATCAAGAAATCGAAGGGCGGTAACTGGGAAATGTCGAACGTCCTGATGTCACCTGTGGTGAAAGTCAGTTTTTCCTGTCCAGAGAATTCGGGGTTGCAGGCGAGGAACCGTTTGGGGTCGCGTGAGAGAACGGTCAGAGCGACGTCCAGTCCGTACGACTGGCGGAGGCTGAGAAAGCAGTGCAGCAACCACTTGCCGAAGAACCCTGTCCCGCCGGTTAAGAATATCCGGCACCCTTGTAACGCCAGGGCGATCTTTTCGAGTCGGGCGGATAAGTCATGAAGATCGTGCACTAATATTTTGCCGGGCATGATGTTTGACTGTGAAGAGCTGGGGCGAGCCTGAGATGAGGGCTTTAGACGGTTGGATCTGTTTCTTCCCTGACGGCGTTGATGATGTCGTTACAGGACAGGTGATTCTCCTCCCTGAGGAAGGTCTGCGATCCGATGGACGATATGTAATGGTCGTTGATGCCGATCCTCCGCAACTTCGCGCGGGGGCTGGGCATTTCGGCTAACACTTCAGCCACGGCTCCGCCAAAGCCTCCCGTTAGGTTGTGTTCCTCCACCGTCACGATCAAGGACGTTTCGCGGGCGACCTGTCGGATCAGGTCCTTGTCCAACGGTTTGACGGAAGGAAAACTGTAGTGGCGGGTCCTTTTGCCAAGACGGTTCAGCGAGAGTGCGGCCTCGTACACGTTTCCGAGTATCGGCCCCGTCGAGAAAAGCGCGGCATCTTCTCCGTCTTCGATGAGGGGGATCGCCTTTCCCGTTTCCCATTGCAGGGGCGCGGCGTGGACGTTTTTCTCTTTGCCTTTTCCGAGCCGCAGGTAACAGGTGCCGGGGTGTTTGACGACCGCGCGTGTGGCGGCTTCCGCTTCGATAGGGTCGCCTGGAGAAAATACGGCAACATCCGGTAACGCCCGCATGATAGCGATGTCTTCCGTCGCGTGATGGCTCATTCCGCTCGGGCCGTAAGCCATCCCTGCTCCCACGGAGACGATCTTTACGTTTGCGTGATGGTATGCGGCGTCGTTGCGGATCTGCTCCAGGCACCGAAGCGTCGGAAAATTCGCGATCGAATATGTGAAGACGATTTTGCCGCAAAGGGCTAGACCGACGGCAACCCCTGTCATGTTTTGCTCGGCGATGCCGGCGTTAATAAACTGGCCAGGCAACTCTTTCGCGAATTCGGTCAGAACTCCGAACCCCAGATCGCCTGTGATCAGGACGATATTCGTGTTCTCCCTGGCCAGCAACAGTAGCGTGTTGACAAATGTGTTTCTCATTCTTCGGCTTTCCCGGACTCGAGCTCGTTCACGGCTTGAGTGTAATTGACGTCCTGGGGATCGCGATAATGCCACAAAAGATTGTTTTCCATGAAGGAGACGCCCTTGCCCTTTGTCGTGTGGGCGATGATGCAAGTGGGGCGCTCGTCGCTGCGCGCGGACAGCGCTTGCCTGAGCTGTTCGTGGTTATGTCCGTCCACTTCGACGGCGTTCCATCCGAAAGCGGCCCACTTTTCTCTCAGGGGGCGGATCGTCATGATGTCGTCCGAGAAACCGAGTCCCTGCATCTTGTTGTGGTCGACGATGGCCATCAGGTTGGATAGCTTGTGATGTGCCGCGAAAAGAGCCGCTTCCCACACTGCGCCTTCTTGGCATTCGCCGTCTCCCATCAGGACGAAAACGCGACTGCCATTCCCGCCGGGAAGAGCCGAAGGCAGACCGAGGGCCATGCCCGCCGCGACCGAAAGTCCATGGCCCAAGGATCCGGTCGAGAACTCCACGCCGGGAACACCTTTGTGGGAGACGTGACCGGAGAGAATGCTGCCGTCGGCGCAGTAGGTTCCGAGTAACGTGTGAGGAAAGAACCCCGCTTCCGCCAGCGCGATATAGACCGTTGCGCCTGCGTGGCCTTTGCTGAGGATAAAACGGTCTCTTTCGGCCATGTCGGGATTCCGCGCGTCATACCTCATTATGTCCGCATACAGGACCGCAATGATGTCTGCAGCCGAGAGCATAGCTCCCACATGTGAGGCATGCGCCGAATGCGTCATCTCGACAGCCCCGCGTCGGATGCGCTGCGCCAGATCGATGCTCGTCATGCGTTGCTTCTGCTGTCCGGGAAAGCGCCGTTTCATTTCGCGCACCTCGAGACGGTATCGACGATGAATTTGAGCCGGTCGGCATCCATGCCGGGATACACTCCGACCCACAGGCTGTCGTTCATGATCTTGTCGGTGTTTGTCAGGGGCGAGGCGATGCGGTAATCAACCCCTTCTTTCAAATCGTCGAAGCAGGGATGCCGCGTGAGGTTGCCGGCGAACAGGTTGCGGGTCTGGATGTTGTTCTTCTCAAGATGTTCGGTAAGCTGGTTGCGGGTGACAGGGGCACCGTCTTTGAGCGTCATCAGGAAGCCGAACCAAGAGGGAACGGCGCCGGCCACGGTTTGTGGCAGCAACAGCCATTCGATGTTCGTCAAGCCCTCGCAGAGGAAGCGGAAATTCTCTTTACGCTTCTCGACAAATCCGGGGAACTTCTCGAGTTGGGCACATCCGACAGCCGCCTGCATGTCGGTCGCCTTGAGATTGTAGCCGAAATGTCCGTAGACGTATTTGTGATCGTAGCCAAAGGGGAGCGTCCCGTACTGTTTGGAGAACCTGCAGCCGCACGTGTTGTCCACGCCGCTGTCGCACCAGCAGTCGCGGCCCCAGTCTCGCAGGGACAGCATGATTTTCCGAAGCAGAGGGTTGCTGGTGTAGACGGCGCCTCCTTCCCCCATCGTCATGTGGTGGGGGGGGTAAAAGCTGGATGTCCCGATGTCGCCGAACGTGCCTGTGAGCTGGCCATCCACGCGGCTGCCGAGGGCGTCGCAGTTGTCCTCGACCAGCCACAGGCCGTGCTTATCGCAGAACGCTTTGACCGCTTTGACGTCGAAAGGGTTGCCGAGCGTGTGGGCCAGTATCACCGCTTTGGTTTTCGGCGACCAGGCTGTTTCGAGCTGAGAGACATCGACGTTCGCCGTGGCGAGGTCGACATCGATGAAGACCGGAACCGCCCCGTATTGGATAATGGGCGCGACGGTGGTGGGAAAGCCGCACGCGATGGTGATTACCTCGTCGCCGCGTCTCACGCACCGCTCTTTGAGTAGGGGCGAGGTGAGCGCCATGAAGGCGAGCAGGTTTGCGGACGAGCCCGAGTTGACGAGCAGCGCCCAGCGCACGCCGAGATATTCGGCGAATCGTTTTTCGAAGGAACGGGAGTAGTCGCCGTACGTCAGCCAGAAATCGAGCGAGGAATCGACCAGATTCACCAATTCGTCCTGATCGAAGATTCTGCCGGCGTAATTGACGCGGGTTTTTCCGGGGACGAATGGCGCAGCTTGCGCAGCCCCGTGAACCAGACGGTAGTACTCCTCAACCTTGGCCAGAATCTCCTTCTTCAACTGTACTTGCGCTGTCATCCCAAACGGTCTCCATACGCTTCAATGTCCGCCTCGCACGCCGCACGGGCGTCGGCCCCTTCACATAACACGCTCCGGTACCATTGCGCGGTCCGCTTCACCATCTTTTCGCAGTTCCAGCGCGGATGCCACCCCAGTTCCCAGCCCGCCTTTTCGATGCTCAGGCGCAGGATGGAGGCCTCGTGGGGCTGGTCGGGCGCGCTTTGATCGACCCACTCGCCTTGGCCCCACGCTTTTACAAACGCCTCCGCCAGCGCCCCGACGGGAAGTTCCGTGCCCGAGACGGGGCCGAAATTCCAGCCCGAAGCCCATTTCGCTCCGGGCTTTTCGAGCATGGCGGCGGCCAGCGTCAGGTATCCCGAGAGGGGCTCGAGAACATGTTGCCAAGGGCGTATGGCGTGCGGGTTGCGCACCGGCACTGGGCGACCCTGCGCGAGCGCCGCGACCATGTCGGTCACAATTCTGTCCCGGGCCCAGTCGCCGCCGCCGATCACGTTGCCCGCGCGTGCGGAGGCGAGTTGGACGCCGTGTTCGGCAAGACGGTCCGGGTGAAAAAAAGACCGGCGGTAAGAGGCAATCAGGATTTCCGCTGCGCCCTTGCTGGCGCTGTAGGGATCGTAACCGCCCATGGGGTCACACTCGCGGTAGCCCCAGACCTGTTCGCGGTTCTCGTAGCATTTGTCCGTGGTGATGCAAACGACCGCGCAAGGCCTGCCCGCGCCGCGCACCGCGTCCAGCAGGCTGGCCGTGCCCATCACGTTCGTCTCGAAGGTGCCGTAGGGATCGGTATAGCTGTCGCGGACCAGCGGCTGTGCCGCCAAGTGGAAGACCACGTCTGGCGCTGCCGCCGCAAGCGCCTCGTGCAGCCGCATGCGGTCGCGGATGTCGCCGGACGTCTCGCCGGCCAGCGTCTCCCGGATGCGCGAAAGGACATAGTTGGACGGTTCGGTCGGCGGCGGCAGAGCGTATCCGTATACGTTTGCGCCGAGTCGCCGCAGCCACAGAGCCAGCCAGGAGCCTTTGAAGCCGGTGTGACCGGTGAGGAAGACGCGCTTGTTTTTGAAGATGGAATCGCTCATTTTTTAACCACAGAGACGCGGAGACACAGAGTTCTTTTAAAGGACAAACCTTTT
>CAZOIS010000249.1:0-5126 GCA_964579865.1 uncultured Lentisphaeraceae bacterium
TTGGTGCCGCTCTTGGTCAAGGTGCCTGCGCCGCTGATCACGCTGCTGAGGCGCTGGTTGAAAAGTCCGCCGAACTCGAGCACGCCCTCGTCGATCAGCGTCGGCCCCGTGTAGCTGTTCCAGCCCGCCAGCTTGACCGTGCCGGACCCGTATTTGCCCACGGACGAGGCAGCGGTGTTGTTGGTGAGGCCCACGTTCAGCGTGAGCAAGTTGTCGGAGCGGTTGATGAGCGCCACGTTTCCGCCCGAAGCGAGCGGCATGACCAGCCCCTCGTTGGCCGCCGAGCCGAGCGTCAGGGACTGCTTGCCGGCGGCGATCATGACGTCGTTCAGCTGCAGCATCGTATTCGTCATGGCCACAGTCGAGGGCCATCCGGAATTCTGCATCAGGGATTTCAGGCGGCTTGAACCCGCGCCGGCAAGCGTGATCGGCAGCGCAGCGTCGCCGCCTTGGACGTTGATCCGGGCGTCAAGCGCCGCGTCGTCCGCGACCGCGTAAGGTCCCCAAGCGGGGATATCCGTAAAGGTTCCATCGCCCGCCGCCACCACGCCGACCGCGTTGCTGTACGCTGCGAAAGCCGAGCCGTTGACCGTCGCCCAGAGGCCGATGAGGCCCTCGGCCGGAGGCTGCGCGTCGAAGAACACGCGGTTGCGGTCATCCGCGCCCAGCCCTTCACCCCGGAAGTCCAGCAAGCCCGGCCCGGTGCGGCTCAGCGACGCGAAGGTGACCGCTGACGTGTACCCGAGTTCGGCCTGCGAGGTGGCCAGCACATTCGAATTCGCGTTGACCACGAGCGCGCCGGCCTTCTCCGTAAAATAGGCCGCGCCGCTGTTCGTAAACACCAGCGTGCCGCCTTTCAGCGTGATCGAGGCCGTATCGCTCAGACGGTTGACATTGTTGGTTGCCGCGCTGTTCACAAGCGCCAGGATTGCACCCGGATTGAGCGTGATGCCACTCGTGCCGAGAATCGCGCCGTTGCCGCCGGACACGACCAACCGGCCGTTGTTCAGCGTCGTCGCGCCGCTGTAGATGTTGGAGCCGCACAGCGTCCAGGTGCCGACCCCGGACTTGGCCAGCGTCACTACCTTGCCGAGGCCGTTGCTGATGGGCCCGAAGATCGCGCTGCCCGCGCTCGTGCCGTCGAGGACGAGCCCCTTGTCGAACGCGCTCTGCAGGATCGAGACGCCGCCCGTGACAATCAGGTCCGCCGTGGTCGGATTCAAATAGGTCGTGTTCGCGCTGCCTGCGTAGAGATCGATATAAGGCACCGTGATGGAAGGCGTGCCGCTGGTCACGTTGGCGCCGTCGGTGACGTTGACGGTGACGCCGCTGAGGTGCATGAGGCCGAGTGTATGGTTAAGGCCCTCGCCGGGCGCGCTGCGGTTCGACCTGAACGTGCCGGCCGCCCCCGCCTGCATATAGATCTCATAGGGTGTCTCGCCGGCGCCGTCGTGGGCCAGATCGAGCGTGCCGGGTTCATTCGGGAACAACACAAAGCCGGTTCCCAGCGCGTTCGGATGGGCCGCCACGAGCGTGCCGCCGCCTTTGATCTGCGTGTTGGTGGAGTAGGTGTTGGCGTTCGAAAGAATCCAGGTTCCCGCGCCTGTCTTCACCACGCCGACGGGACTGCCGACGCCGTTCGAGATGATGCCGGAGAAGACGCCGACGCCGTTGGTCCCGCCCTGCAGGGTCAGCGTTTTCAGACCCATACCCGATGCGGTCATGCCACCGGTGAGCGTCAGCGTGTTGGTGCCCGAATGGTCGATCGTCGCCCCGCCGGTGGACCCCGCGAGGTCTATCACGCGGTCGGAAGTGTCGCCCGAGCCAGCGTACGACAGCGTCGAGCCGGTCGTCCCGAAGCCGATCTTGACCGTGCCTTCAGCAACGTTGGTCGGCGAGCCGAGCGGTCCCGCACCTGCGTTGACGCTGTTCATCGAGGAGATGCTCAGCATGCCATTCTTAATCCAGAAAGGTCCGCGGAAGGTGTTGTTGCCCGTGAGGACGAGCGTCTTGGTGCCGGCCTTGCCGACCACAAAGGGGCCGCCCACTTCACCGATGTCTCCCGAGATATATCCGACGCCACCCTCCGAGCCAAGGAACCCGTCGGCCGAGTTGGTGACCGGTCCGGTGAGCGTGATCGGCCCCGCCCAGTTGGCGTTGTTGTCAAGGCGGAGCTGTCCGTAAGACTCGCCGGTGTCGCCGCCGCCCAGCGTGACCTTGGCCAGGTGCGTGACCGGCGTGTAGCACCAGAGCGTCGCGTTCGACCGCACGTTGATGGTCGTGGCGGCGTTGTCCAGACCGTTCATCTCGGCCCGCCCCGCACCGGGGGCCGCGCCGATGCCCAGGTTCCAGATGCCGGTGAAGCCGGAATAATCGCCGTTCAGATACGTCCGCGCCGTGCCGGTTCCGAGCGTGACGTTGTTGGTGCCCGCACCGCTCAGGGCCGTTGACAGGCCAGTGTAGGTGACGGCTCCGGCCGTCAGGCCGAGCGTGCCGTTGTTGACGACCGCACCGGCCCCGAGCGACCCCGCGTTGCTGGCCGTCACGGTGCCTTTCAGAATGGCGGTGCCGCCGATGTGCGTGTTTGCGCCCGAGAGGGTCAGCGTGCCGGTGCCGACCTTAGTGAGGCTGCCTCTCCCGCTCAGGACGCCGCTGAAGGTCGTGCTGGCGTTGTTCGTACCCACGGTCAGGGCCACGGGGTTCGGCGAGGCCGCGTTATCTTCGAGCGTCTGTGCGTGGGAACCGGACAAGCCGCCCACGTTGAAGGCGTGGCCCGCGACCGACTGGTCGAAGACCGTCCCGCCGCTCGTGAGCGTGCTGTTTTTCAGCGCGTTGCCGTTGGCCAGCACCAGCGTTCCCCCGCCGATGCCGGTGTTGCCGGAGAACGCGTTGTCGGCGGCCAGCGTGGCGAAGCCCGTGCCGACCTTGCCCAGGCTGGTTGACGAGCCGTTGTTGACGATGGCGGCGTTGACCGTCACCCCGCCGTCGCCGGTGGCGTTGAGAACGACCTCGCCGTTGGCCTGAACCGAAGAGAGCGTGCCGTCGTTCGCGGCGACGCCCACCGTGACGGAAGCACGGCCGTCGGGAACCACGACGCCGCCGGTCTGGAAGGCCTTGCCCGCGGTGTTGACCGTCGCGTCGGTCGTCGTGTCCTGCAGCAGCGAGGCGATCCGCGTGGTCGCCGAGCCGAGTTCGATCGGCCCGCTGGTGCCCGCGCTGGCGATGCGCACGTTGCTCGCGCTGGCGTCGACGATCGTAGAGGGCCCGCGCGCCGCGATATCGGTGAAGGACGCTTCGCCGGCGGCGTAGACGCCGTTCGCGCTGCTGTACGCGGCGAGCTGCGCGCCGCCGACGGTCGCCCAGGGGCCGATCAGGCCGTCGGGCTGACCGGCGATGAAGATGCGGTTGCGGTCGCTCTGTCCGAGTCCCGCGCCCACGAAGTTTACGGCACCACCCGGCGCGTTGGTCAGACCGGCGAGGCGCAGGATGGCCGTCTGGCCAGCCGCGGCCTGGGCCGTGGCGATGGTGCTGTAGCCCGCGTTGGCCGTGACGACGCCGACGTTCTCACTGTAGTTTGCGCTGCCGCCCGCGTTGGAGAAGAGCAGCGTGCCGCCGTTCAGGGTGACCGCGCTGGCATCGCGGAGGCGGTTGGTGTTGTTGGCCGCCACCGTATTGTCCAGAAGGAGTATGCCGCCGGCGAGAACGAAGCCGGTCGACGAGAGCAGCGTGCCGTTGCCCCCCGCAAGCGCGAGCACGCCGTTATTCACCGTGGTCGATCCGGTGTAGGTGTGGTTGGTTGTCAGCAGCCAGGTGCCGGTGCCGGCCTTCGACAGGCTGAGGGTGCCTGAACCGTTGCTCAGGAGGCCGCTGAACTCGGCCGTACCCAGCGTCGATCCCTGGAGGGTCAAGGTTTTGGAGCCTGACGAGACCGTTATCGCCCCCGACAGGTTGAGGTGGCCGCTGCCGGAGTTGTCGATGCTCACGTTGTTGTTCACCGCGAACGTGCGGTTGGCGGTTTCACCGACGCCCGTATATAGCAGCCGCGAGCCGTTGGCGTTTAAGACGACTGTGGTTCCGCGTCCGAGGTTGCTCGTTGTGGAACCCTTGTTGCCGATCATGGCAACGCTGAGCGTGCCCACAGGGCCCATCGAGACATTGCCGGTGAAATCGTTGATGCCGTTCAGCACATAGGTGCCCGACGTGCCTGTGGGGGACCAGAGTTCCAACGCTTCCGACGTACCGGTGATCGGCGCGTTGATGATAATCGTCTTGCCGGCCGCCACGTAGTTGTTGCTCGTCTTGTCGGTGGCGATGCCGCCCTGCATCTCGAGCGCGCCGGGGCCGTTGATGGTCGCGTCCTGCGTGGCGTAAAAGCCGTCGCCGCCACTGTTGGTGATGGAGAGCGTCCCGCCACTGGCGATGTTCACGATGGCCGGCAGCACCGCATTGCCAGCCAGGTAGAGCGCCGACAAGGTGTTCGTGCCCGTAAAGGTGGCGGGACGGCCGGTATTGACGCGGATCGAATCAAACCGGTTCGTCCCTGAAACCGTCACGTCGCCTCCCGCCAAAATGAGGGCGTTGATCCTGTTGGTTCCCGAAAGGACCAAGGGGCCCAGCGTGACGTTGGTCACCGTGAGCGAAGAAGCTCCGCCAACCGTCATATTGCCACTGACCGTGATGGCGCCGCTGCCTTCAAAAGACACATATTTCGCGCCCGCCGTTCCGCCGCTGTTCGTGGTCGTCACCTCACCCGCCAGCGTGAGGGTGTTGCCCAGCCGGTCGTTGCGGAAATAGTGGACGCTGCTGGAACGGTCGTGGCCGAGGAGCACACGGGCATTGACGGCCTGGTTGCTTCTGACATTCGACGTGAGTCGGAGATAGCTGCGGTTCGTGAAGACCAGAGACTGCTCATTCACCCCGCCGCTGCCGATCGTATAGGACGCGGCATTCGCCGAATCGAAAATGAGGTTGGTGACACCCCGGACGAGGCCGGTCAGGTCAATCGTGGTGCGGCTGTTGCCGCTGTTGTTGAACGTGGCAACTTGATCGCCGGTCGGATAAGGCGACGCGCTCCAGTTTGCGGAATTTGTCCAAAGTGAGTTTTGGGTTCCATTCCATGTGCCGCT
>CAZOIS010000250.1:0-5090 GCA_964579865.1 uncultured Lentisphaeraceae bacterium
AAATTTTTGCACTGATTCGCCGAAAAATAGGTGAAGAATTCTTCCGTCAGAGGCGAGTCGAACCGCTTTTTCCGCGCCTCCGGATCGAGCAGCAGCATGTCGGCCAGCCAGCGCAACGCTCCGAAATCCCCGCCGATCTTTTCCTTGTGTTCGATCTCGGCATATCTGGCCGACGCGCGGCGCAGGGAGGCCACGTGGTTGCTGGCCGCGCCGAGCCAGAAGGTTGCGGCGATCTCGCGGGTGGCTTCCGTCACGATGTTCGGGCTGTTGCCGACCCGCACGAGCGAGTGCCGGGGCTTGATGGTCAACAGAATCCCGCTCGGATCGCCTTCCTGGCCGAAGGCGCCTGTGGAGCACGCCAACACGCCAACAAAGAACACACCTCGGATTGCTTTCATCGTGGGCTCCTTCTGGTGGTGTTACTGGGCGCTCGGGGCATCCGCCGTTTTGACGAGGAGGGCGATCGCGTTCACGGGGCACAGGTCGTGGCACGTGCCGCATTCGATGCACTTGTGCGCGTCGATCGCGAAAGCGCCATTCTGTGCCGAGATCGCCTCCACGGGGCAGTATTTTTCGCACAGGCCGCACTGGACACATTGGTTACCGATTGAATATGCCATATCGCACCTCTCTTCTTCTTTGGTTCGGATCCCGTTTCAAGACCGCGCTGCGCCTCCGCCCGTCATGAGGCGAACAAAATCATCGAGCACCCTGCCACGGCGATGACGGCGCCAATGACCGCCCGGCGGGTGACCTTCTCTTTAAGCAGAAAGGCCGTCACCGGCAGCACGAACAGGGGCTCGGTCGACAAGAGAATCGTCGCCAATGAGACGGGCGCCAGCTTCACGGCCAGCATCGAGAGCCAGAAGGCGCCGACGGCGACCACGGCGACGGCCACCAGGATCTGCCGGAACAGGGAAGGGTCTGCGAACGGGGACAGCCACGTCCGGACGTTGCGCGTGGCGAGGCAGAGCGCGCCCAGGGAAAGCGCGCCGGCGAGGAGCCGGACGAACGTGCCCTGCAGGGCGCTCACTTCTTGCACGCCGAACTTGGCCGCCAGCATCGAGATCGCCTGGCAGACGGCAAAGGCGATGCCGTACAGCAGCCCCTCGCGGAATTTCGATGCGTCGGCCCGCGCCGATCCCGTGTCGTCCCAAAGCACGACGTTCACGCCGAGCAGCGTGACCGGCGCGCCGAGCCACGCCAACAGCGGCAGGCGTTCCCGCAAGACGACCACGCCCAGCAGGACGGTGAAAACCGGCGCGAGCGTGGCCACAACAACCGTTTGCCTGGGCCCCAGGCACAGCAGGGCCTTGAAGAAGAAGGTGTCGGCCAACGCGATGCCGAGCACGCCGCTGAACCCGAGGATCGCCAGGGTCCGCAAATCCCAGGTCGGATGCATGCCGACGCCGATGAGCGGCAACACGAGCACCAGCAGGCCCACATAGGCCGTGCCGATCAGGCATTTTCCCAGATTCATGCCTTCTGCCGAGACCTTGTCGCCGATCTTGCGGAAGAGCACCGTGCCCAGCGCCCAGGCCAGCGCCGCGCCCATGCCGGCCAGACACCCGACGATTGTAGACAGTCCTTCGGTCATGAAATTATCCTGCCCGCGCTCTCAAAATCGGCTCCAGCCCTGCGCGCCGAATGGTGGCCACGGCGTGGTCCACGGAGACGATGAAGCGGTCCTTGTTGTAAATGCAGTAGCGGTTGCGGAACTCGGTCGGCGTGAAGTTGACCGTGATGATGTTGGCGCCGGCCTGAAAACCGCGGAACTGTCCGTCGGCATGCATGCGCTGCAGGGCGCTGACGGCCGGAATCAGGGGGCGCCCCAGGGTGATCCGCCAGAGCGCCATCATGTTCAACGTCGTCTCGATGTCGCCCGGCCCGTTCTTCTCACACGGTGTTCCGCTGTTCGGGATGAAAGGGGCCGAACTGATGAAATCGGGATTGATTTGAATCCCCAACTCCACGTCGCGCACCAGCGTTTCCAGACTCTGGCCAGGGAGGCCGACGATGTTGCCGCTGCCGAATTTCATGCCCGCCGCCCGGATGAGCTCGCCGGCTTTGAGACGGGCCGCGTGATTGCCGCAGCCGAGCTGGCGGTAGAGCTCCGGGTCGGAAGTCTCGAACTTTATGATGTAGCTGTCCGCGCCGAGATCGCCAAACCGCTTGAACTGGGCGCTGCTCCGCTCGCCCAAGCAGAGCAGGATGTCCATGCCGAACTCACGCTTCACGCGGGGAATGACTTCTTCTACCAGCGAATCGACGTCCGGATGCTGTGCGGCTTGAAGGAAGAAACAGGTGATGCCGCAGTCGGCGACGTGTTTCGCGATCTCCATGATCTGGTCGACGTCCATGGTGAAGCGGCTCAGCTCGGCGTTCGATTTCCGCATGGCGCAGTAGCCGCAGTTTTTGCCGCAGTCGTTGGACACCTCGAGCACGCCGCGCACCAGCACGCGGTCGCCGAGCACCTGGTGCCGGACCTCCCGCGCCTGGCGAAACAGCTCTTCCTGTTCGGCGCCGCGGAGCAGCAGGGATTTCCGAATGTCGTCTGAAGTCAAATGGGTCGGGTTGATCATGGGATTGGCCTTTGGATGATGGGGTTCGGCGGGGCGGCGCGCGGGGTCGGAAAGCCGCACGCGCCCAGCCTAAAGCGCATGGTTGTTGTTGTAGGGGTTCAAGTCGCCGGCGACATAAGAGGTGCGGGGGAAAGGCATGAAGTCGCCGTGGTAGAACTGGTGCGCGACCTCGTCGGCAAAGAACTTGCCGACGCTGGTCAGCTCCACCTTCTCACCGGTCTCCTCGATCAGGCCGGCTTCCCGCAGCGCCTGGCGTTTCTCGTGGAACACCGAATCGAACTCCACGCCGGTGTTGCGCAGGAAATCCTGTTTGCGGATGAAGTGGTTCTTCAGGGGCAGGATCGTGTTCCACCGCATCTGCTGGTCTTTGCTCCGGACGAGCCCCCGGTTGATGGGGATCTGGCGGTTGCCGATCATCCGGTAATACTCTTCGAACGATTGCGTGTTCAAGGCGTGGCGGTCGTTCAGGCTGCAGAACGCCGTCAGGCCGAGCCCGATCGTGTCGACCAGATTGCAGCACTGGTCGTAGGCGTAGCGCGAAAAGAAGCGTTTCTCCCGGGCGACGACGCGCCTGAGCAGATGCTCGTGGTACCCGTAATCGGCGCAGACGGTGCCCGCCATGGACTTCATCATGATCGTGTCGCGGATGCCGACCAGCTCCTCGTCGTGATGGCTGACCTTGCGCGTGATCGTTCCGACCCGGTCGCCGTACGGAATGATTTTGAGCCGGTAGAACTGGATTTCTTCGGTGCCGAGGCCGCAGGCCTTGACCACCTCGTCGTACCACAGCTCCAAGGTCTGGCCCGGGTAGCCGAAGATGTATTCGATGTCGAGCTGGATGCCGCGGGCCTTGCAGATCTCGATCGCCTCGCGGCTCTGTTCGGCGGTGTGGTGGCGGTTCATCCGTTTGAGGATGCCCGCGTCCATGGCCTGGACGCCGATCGTCAGCCGGTCGACGCCGTAGGCTTGCAGGAGGTCCAGCCGTTCGCGCCCCGTCTCGCCCAGCAGCGTCACCGGATCCACGTCATAGTTGAACTGACGGTTGGTCGAGAGGTCGAAGCACGCCGTGAAATCCTTCAGGAACCGCTCCAGCTGCTTGGGCGTCAGGAACGTGGGGGTCCCTCCGCCGATCAGCACGGAACGCGCCGGAATTTTCGAGACGCCCAGCTTTTCACGCCAGAGGTCCATCTCGATCCTCAGCGCGTCCAGGTAGCGGTCCTTCTCCGCTTCGGAGTTGTAGCCGTAGATGTTGGGATAGTGGCAGAACGTGCAACACTTGATGCAGAACGGCAGATGCACGTAGATGACGTAGCGTCCGTCGGCCGGCGGGTGATACGTAGAATCGATGATCGTGTCTGCGGAGGCCGGCGGGTACATGGTGATCGCCGGATAGTGAACCGCCGGCAGGAAGTCGTTTTCCTGACAGATGAAGCCCCGCTGCTGAAGGCTCAGGTATTGTTCGAAACGTTCGTTCGCAAGATTCAAATGCTTTTCAGGTATCGCTGCCATACGTTGTCTCCCTTTTGATTGCCAACCTGACCGCCGACAGGATGAAACCGGTGGCTTGGTCGACCCGAGCTGCCGGACCCCGTCCCCGACATCCGTTTAACTGCCAGCCGGGCCGCGTTGCGGCGGCTGGCGTTGGGGAGGCGTGCCTTTGGCCTCCCTCCGCACGCGTTCAACGAAGCGGGCGACGGGGACCAGCATCGGCCCGGAGCCGAGTCCGCCGACCGCGACATAACACTGCGGAAATTTTTTCTCGAGCTCGGCCAGCAGAACTTCCGCGTCGTCCGTCCGCCCGTCCGTCACATACCGGTTTGCCAGAAATCCGCACAGAGCCGGATAGGCGTCGATGTGTGAGTCGGTGACAATGCGCGTGAACGGCTCTTTCCGCGACAACATGTTGCGGAACATCTCCACGTCCTCGGTCTTCTGTTTCATCGCCGCGAGCAACCCGCGGTTCGCGATGGCCATGCCGGTCACGTTCGCGTCGGGATATTTCTCGACGAGCTGGCCGAAGGCGCGGTTGGACTCCCGCGACCCCGAGCCCTCCTCGTCCAAGGCCTCCCGGTACAGGGAGGACAGATCCTCGCCGTAGCGCGCCGCGTCCTGCTCGTGCTGTTCGAGATTGCGCCGGGTGAGGGCGTCCATGTACGCCTGCATGGAGTCGTCGCTCTGGATTTCTTGCGGCAACTCTTGAAACGGGGCGTTTGTTCCCGCCTGCGCCGTGCGCGGCGGGTTCTGCTCCGCCGCCGCCAGCCGTTCGGCCGCCGCCTGAAGCGCGGCGCTCGTCTCCTTGAGCTCCCGGCAGAGCCGGAGGGCTTGCTCGTTGGCGCGGAATTGACCGAGGCCCACAAACACAACGGCTCCGGCCGCCGCCAGCAGGATCAGCGAGATGACAAGGACGTTACGATTAGATGACACTTCTGACATGCTTCCCCCAAAAAAAATGGGCCCGGGCCACACTCGATAAACGCCATTCATTAGCAGAGTGGACAAATATTCTCA
>CAZOIS010000251.1:0-5071 GCA_964579865.1 uncultured Lentisphaeraceae bacterium
CCGAAGCCGTCCGCCTCCGCGCAGCAGCGTGGGGTGTCCGGCTCAGCCTCTTCGTCAACGTGCCCGTCCACGCCGCACAGGCGGACGGCCTTCAGGCCGGTGCGCGGGCCGGAAAGCGCACGGCCCGCCACCGCCGCGCCGTAGAGCGCCGGAAGGAGGTCTTCCGCGTCCGGCTCGGCGTCGAAATCCCCAGCCTCCGCGCGGCGGGCGAGCAGGCCTTTGACCCGCCGGGCGACGCGGGCGGCCACGCGCCCGATGATCTTCAGGGGTCGGCTCGCCCGATCACTTCTTGTTGGGTTTCGGCACCTTCACGACGGCGTTGACGCTGACGCCGACGTTTTGGCCGTCGATGATGGCGTCGGTGCGGACGAAACCGCACGAGCTCGCCACGATCATCAACTTACCTGTCGAGCTCGGCCTTGGTTCCTTCTCCAAGGGGATGACTATGATCAACTCACCGTTTTCGATTCTGACTTTCATGATATTGCCTTTCGATGCCCTGCGGCGACGCATGCGCCGCGGGGCGGTGTCTTTCACTTCTCCGCCGGGTCTTCGGACTTCGCGGGCACGAACATGTACACGGTGGCGAGTTGGCCGGTCTTATCGTTGCGGTCCTTTCTGATGGCGTAGGACCTCACGCCATCGTCGGTCTCGATGTGCAAAGTCTCGTCGCGGTGCGCGCTCAGCAGCACGCCGAGCTGGCGCTCGATGGCGCGCTCGGACTCCCTGTGCTTGGAGTCCATGAGCGCGCCCACCACGCCCTCGTTCACGGCGGTCTTGGCGATCGCGTTAACTCGCAGCCACTGGTTTGAGGGCGACGCGTGCGCGATCAGCGCCAGCGCCTCCCGCGTGGAGTCGTTGACCGACCGCTGAAGGCTCCAGTTAGCGAGGAAGTCCTCGAAGCCGTTGGCATTCAGTATGCCGCCGACGGTCTGCGCCCATTCCTTCATCGGGTGCCGGACCTCCCCGTCAGGATGTCTGCCCTCAGTCTTCCAGTTCTCGACCAGTCCGCAGAGCTCCGCCTCAATCTCCGCCCTGTGGGCGGGGAGGAACTCGTTGCGGGGGTCTCCTATGTCCGACTTCCGCTGCGAGATGTCGCCGATCTGCTCAAGGCTGATCGGTAATGAGCGGTTGGCGAGGTCGGGGCTGAACCTGCCCATGTTCGCTGTTGCGGCCACCACGAAGTCGCCGTCGCGCTCGTAGCCGTCGCCGCTGCGCTTGGACGACTGCATAAGCGCTTTCGGCGACGTCACGATGCGCTCGATGAACGCCGACTCGATGACGCCGGACGCGGAGCGAATGTTGCCGATGGTCAGCAGGCCGACGTTAGGGTCAGCCAACGCCGACACGGCCTCGTTCTGCAGCGCCCAGTCGCGGTAGTGGTGGGAGATCTCCACGCGCCTGACGGGGCCGGCGGCGAAGTCGACGACCGTGTCCTTGCCGGCGTGCGACTTGTTCGCTGTGACGGCTCCGAACGGCTTCTTGCCGCGCCACATGAACCGCAGCAGAACCGTGAGCGCCAAGGCCAACGCGTTGGTCCTGTCGGCATCGGACTTGAAGTGCATCGCGCCGAGGAACTTCCGGATCAGCACCGGCTCCTTCTTCGGCTCGACCTCGGAGCCCGTGTAGAAGATCCGGTCGCCTTCGGGCCCGGCGTTGTAGCCGGGCCTCGTCAGCAACCAATCGGACGTGTAGGTAGCGGTGTCGGTCACGCGGTCGACCATCGGCAGATGGCGCTGGAGCGCGGGGCTCCTGAGAAGCACCTTCAGGTCCTTGTCCGGGATCGAGTTGCTGGAGGCCTTGCCCTTGTTCAGCACCGTCACCCGGAGGTGCACGCGGATGAACGCTTCGAAGTCTGTGACGTCGGCGATGCGCCTGGGCGGACGCCCCGGCTCGAGCACAAGGATCTCGCCCTCTGGCGTCGCGTAGAGCTGTCCCGTCGCAGCCAGGACGGAGCATAGCTGGTGGGTTTGCTGTGCAGGCGGTGCCGTCTTTTCCCATATGACTTCGGGAAGCATTTCCTCCTGTTTTTCCGCGTTAGCGTTTGACGGGTTCAAACCCGTCGGAGCCGTTATCGTCCCCGCTTCAGCAACAGTGGTCTGTTCCGAGCTAGGATTGTCATTAGCGCCGGTGCCATCACCATGCGCTGCGGGCGCATCGATCACCGGATTTCCTGTTTCTTGCATCTGCTTTTCTCCTTGTTGCCGCAATCGGGTTCTCGGTCACCTGACCGGAACCGGCAGCGCCGGATATAAAGCAGAGCCGCGGCCAACACAGTTTCTGTCTCGTGTTGGCTGCCATATTCATTTACAGACCAGCCGGTTATGTAATGCGCAAAGACGAGGTTTGCAGGATAAGTGTCTGGACGGCGGGTTTCTGTCGGCGAAAATGGGTTTCTGTCGCACGACGGCGGATGAAAGTTCGCCTATGCCCGGCGGCATCCGGTGCAGGCACATGCAAAACAGCAAGGTTTTGGGCCTGAAAATATATGCGCGTACAGGTTTCTGTCGCGACAGATACCGCGAATGGCGGCAGCCCGTTACGGCTTCGAGGGGACAAACCCCATCGGACGAGCGATTATTTACTCGAGCCCGTCGAAGCCCTTCAGCGAGCGGACGAGGGCGCTGATCTTCTCCCTCTGCTGTCCAGCATCTTCAAAGGGACTGTGCTTGTAGAGTCGCTCGATGCGTTTCAGCAGCGCACCACGCGTGCGCGTCATCTTCTTACCGCCGCTGCGCACATCGATCTGGTTGAACAGCCTGCTGATGGTCCAGCCGGAGGGGCTGTCGTAGACCTGTTGAAGAAGCGCGGCAAGATCGGTGTCGGAAATGTCACGGCTTCCCCGCGGGCGTCCGGGCTTGCTTTTTCCGGTCTCGACGGCAGGCGCTTTCAGGGTCTCCGCATAGCGACGAACGGCCACCTTTCGCACATGTGACTCGACAGCACTCTTCAACCCCCGCACGTTACCGTCTTTGCCTTCCCATCTGCGCCTTTTCCATTCGCAAACGACATCCGCGGGTGGAGACAGCTGCTGCGGCGTCAGGCCTGAAAGTTGACTCCCGTCCTTCTTGAGCATATTTGAGACAAAACCATCAATCAACAGCGGCACATCCTCTATGCGTTCGCGAAGAGGCGGTATGCCGATGTGTATCTTAAACCGCGCCGGCCAGTCATCAGGCAGTTTCCCCTGCCCGACCAACACCTCCGGCTTGATGTTGAATCCGGCGATGATCCTGCAGCTTGACCGCCTGACCTTGTCTTCACCCAGCCTTTGGTATTCGCGTTTATCCTCCAGCACCCTGAGCAACGAAGAAAAGAACTCAGGGGGCGCGTTCTGAAGGTTGTCCAGCACCAGCGTCCCGCCTCCGGCCTCCTCGACGGCCCCCGCCCTCTCGCAATCGGCGCCAGTAAACGCGCCCTTGGCATGCCCGAAAACGGCGCTGCTGATGGTGTTCGCGTCCCTGAGTGCCGCAAGGTCTTTAATCACGAACTTTCGGTCTTGCTCCTGCAAGGCCTGCAGAAGGTCGTACAGCGTTTCCTTGCCGCTGCCGGTCTCGCCGTACACGAGCACGTTCAGGTCCGGATACAGGGCCGCATCCAGAATCGCCGGGTACATCTTCAGCATCGCCTCGGACTCGCCGACCATGGGGTTCGCCGCGCCCCCGAGCATGGCTTCCACGCTTCGCTTCGCGTTTTCACAGGCGTCAGAATCCCTGCGGGCTGCCTTGGCGAGGGCGGCCCTGGACGGAACGCCGAGACGTTCCAGGCACATTGCCCCATTGTAACCGCGATAGTTGCTGGCTCTGCTCGTATCGAGCCACACCGTGCGCAGCCGCCTCGCCTTAACCTCGAAACCGCATTGGTCCCCGCCTTTCGTAAGCACCCGCCGCCAGTCGGCTCCGGAGCCGAACGCTTTTCCAAGCGGCCCATCCGCTGACGGCATCCCCTCCGGCAGCGACGAACCCGGACACAGTTGAAGTTCCTCAACCAGCGACGCCAAGGCCGGGTCGTCACTTGCGGCGCTGTCAGGCGGTGAGCCACGATCATTGAAAGACAGTCCCAACAGTGACTCCAGAAGCGGATTTCGGCCGCCCTGGTACGAGGCCGAGAGAAATATCCAAACCTCCTGCTGCCCGGTGCCGTGCCCGGAAAGAAAGAGCTCGGATACGGCACGGGCTGCCGCATCGAAGAAGCGCTCCTGAGCCAGTAAGGGGTCGTCGGTCTCGCCGCTCTCCGACCCTTTCCATGTGTATGTCCCGTCGTCATTCTTCACACTGCAATGCGGGCCGTAGTCGGGAGCCAGCGTCCCCAGAACGTAATATAGGGGGCCGAGCTCGTAGTCCCGATCATCAAAGTCGGGGACGGTTGAAAGCTCATCCAGACGGGCACGGTTCACGAGTCCCAGCCTGTACAGAAGCCCGTTGAGCTCGGGCTTGTGTTCGGGCAGGCTGAACGCATCTCCCCCATCCAGAACCACGACCAAATCGGCGTTCCGCCACTCCTCTCCAACGGCCAGTATGCGGTCTAGAGTGCCGCGGTAGATGCGGGAGACTTCCCAATTGCCGTATGTTCCGGCATCTGGAGCTTCGTACACGCCGTCGATTATCAAGACCCGCTTCGGCTTCACGTCCATCAGTGCGCTCCGTCCTGTTCAAAACAAATCGCAGAATGAATAATGGCTACAGGTATTTCTGCAATTGGCAAGAACTACCTTCATTATACTCATTCCACGTGCGGAGCTCAAGGTGCTGGCCATCGCTTTTGGCGGTCTTAATCAGCGGGCAGGCCGCGTCGGGCTGACCGATTGTCAGTAAGGCGATTATCATCGTATGCGGCATGTGCCCGCCCCCATCCCTGTTGCGTGCTTTTCCCCTCGCCAACACCCACCCACAGTGGTAAGGTATGAACACCTAAACATGACCCGTGCCGCACCCTTTAGCGGTACAGGTTTTGTTAGGTCACGAATACGCCGAACAACGCATAAGGATGCGGGGCCACGGCCCCCGACGAATACGCATGCCGACCGAAGCCGATACCTGCCGAAAACACGTTGTCCCCCTGCTCCAGGCGG
>CAZOIS010000252.1:0-5046 GCA_964579865.1 uncultured Lentisphaeraceae bacterium
ACGCAGGACGATGCGCGCAAACGATGCTGCCGGAGATCTTCCGGGCGGACGATCCAGTGCTGCAAGTCCCGCTCGCCCGCGAGGATCAGCTCAAGCTGGAGCAACTGCTCGACGGATTGGCGGCGGAAGTTTTCACCGCGAGCGACAGCCTCGGGTGGTGTTACCAGTTCTGGCAGACGCAAAGAAAAAAGGAGGTCAATGACTCCGAGGTGAAAATCGGGGCGGATGAACTTTCGCCGGTAACGCAGTTGTTCACCGAGGATTACATGGTGGACTTCCTGCTGGACAACACGCTCGGGGCGTGGTGGTGGGGAAGGCAGAGGGCAGAGGACCGAGAACGGAAGTCGGATCCGCAGACAGAGGAAGAGTGCCGGCGGCTGATCGCGTTGCCGGGATGCCCATGGAAGTATCTGCGGTTTGTGAAAGACAAAAATGCTGGATGGCGTCCGGCTTCGGGGACGTTCGAGGGGTGGCCAAAAACGGCAAAGGAACTCAGGTGTCTTGATCCGAGCATGGGCAGCGGGCATTTCGTGGTGGCGATGTTCGAACGGCTGGTCGCGCTACGCATGGCTGAAGAGAGGTTGAATGAGAAGGACGCGGTGGCTGCTGTTATCAGCGACAATCTGTTCGGACTGGAGATCGATCCGCGCTGTACGCAGATCGCCGCGTTCAACGTGGCGTTGGCCGCATGGCGCCGCGTGGGGCATTGTCCGTTACCGACGATGAATCTGGCCTGTTCGGGTTTGGCTCCGAACGCGAAGAAGGAGGATTGGATACAGTTAGCTGGCAAAAGTGAAAAACTTCAACGCGGCATGGAGCGACTGTACAAGCTCTTTCAAAAGGCTCCGGTGCTGGGCAGTCTCATCAACCCGCGCGCCGGCGAAGGCGATTTGCTGGTGGCCGCGTTTCATGAACTTCAGCCGCTGCTTGAAAAGGCGCTTGCACAGGAGGCCAAGGACGACACCTCGCATGAAATGGCCGTAACCGCACGCGGCCTAGCCAAGGCTGCGGAAATTCTCTCCGGCCAGTTCGCACTCGTCGCAACCAATGTCCCCTACCTTGGGCGGCCAAAGCAAGATGAGGTGCTTAGGGATTATTGCGACCAAGTGCATCTCACTGCACGAAGCGATCTTGCAACTTGTTTTATAGAACGCTGCCTAGTTTTCTGCGCGCGAGGTTCATCTGTCTCGTTAGTCACTCCTCAAAGTTGGTTGTTTCAGCCTGGTTACAAGAAGCTTAGAACGAATTTGCTCAAAGATGAACGCTGGGAGTTTCTCGCACGTCTTGGACCGAGAGCTTTTGAAACCATCAGTGGTGAACAGGTGAATGTGTGTCTTGTGACTATTAGTCGCTGCGAATTTGACAAGTTACATGTTTTTGGCGGGATAGATGTGGCGGAGATGGCAAGCGCCAGTGAGAAACGGAATGGTCTAGTGAATGGCCTTCTCGTGACAGTCGATCAGGCCTCCCAGCTCAAGAATCCGGATGTCAGAATAGCACTTTTGGAGTTGGAGGCAGATCAGATTATGGCGAAGCATGCTGTATGCATCCAAGGATTGGCGACTAGTGACGATCCACAATTTACTTGTTTCTTCTGGGAGTTTTCCCAATTGAGTGATGGGTGGGAAGGTTTAATGGGAACGGTGGAGACAACGATCCTTTACGGTGGACGAGAACGACTCATCCATTGGGAAGATGGCGCAGGGCGCTATTACCGACACGCCCAAGCATTAAAGGACGAAGGACGCTTAGGTGGTTGGAAATCGGGAACAGAAGCACGTGGTAAGAAGGGTGTACTTGTCAGTCAGATGAGCGCGATGCCAGTCACTCTGTATAGCGGCGAGTTCTACGATCATAATGCCTCTGTGATTGTGCCGAACGAATCCAATGAACTTGCGGCGATTTGGACATTCGCGTCATCGCCTGAGTTCTGTGAAGAAGTCCGCAAACTCGACCGGTCACTAAAGCCAAGCAACAATGTTTTTACAAAGGTTCCATTTGAGCTTCCCCATTGGCAAAAGGAGGCCGCAAAAAAGTACCCACACGGATTGCCGAAGCCGTTTTCCGGTGATCCGACCCAATGGCTTTTCGACGGCAACCCTGCAAGTGCAGATCAGCCGTTGCATGTGGCTGTTGCACGGTTGCTAAGTTATCAGTGGCCACGTCAGACCGGATCAAGTCTTCCGGATTGTCAAGCTCTTGACCCCGACGGACTTGAGAAGCTGGCCGATGCGGACGGGATCGTGTGTGTTCCATCGGTCCGGGGCGAGGAGCCGGCGGCGGAGCGTCTGCGGAAGCTGCTGGCGGCGGCGTACGGCAAGGAGTGGAAGCCCGCGATGGAGGTCGAGCTGATCCGCGCCACAGGATCAAAGGCGTCCGACTTGGAGGATTGGCTGCGGAACGACTTTTTCGAGCAGCACTGCGAGCTGTTCCATCAGCGGCCGTTCCTGTGGCACATCTGGGACGGTCGTAAGCGGGACGGGTTTCATGCGGTCGTCAATTACCACAAGCTGGCAGGGCCTAAGGGACGCAAGGTGCTGGAGACGCTCACGTTCGCTTATCTCGGCGACTGGATCGCGCGACAGAAGGACGGAGAGACGCGGGGCGAGGATGGGGCCGAGGCGCGGCTGGCGGCGGCGCTTGAGTTGAAAAAGCGGCTGGAGGCGATCATCGAAGGTGAGCCGCCCTTCGACATCTTTGTGCGCTGGAAACCTTTGAATCAGCAGGCGATTGGGTGGGAACCGGACATCAACGACGGCGTGCGGATGAACATCCGGCCGTTCCTGGCGTCCGACCTGCCCGGCGGCAAGAAGGGTGCGGGCATCTTGCGGGTGAAGCCGAAGATCAAGTGGGACAAGGACCGCGGCAAGGAGCCGCACCGGGACAAGGGAGAGTTCCCGTGGTTCTGGGACGGCAAGACGTTCACCGGCGACCGGGTGAATGACGTGCATTTAACGAATGATGAAAAGCGGATGGCAAGGGATAGTTTCTAAAAGGAGGTCATCATGAATCTGAACGCAAGTATTATCGATCAACAGGTTCGCGCGATTGCGGAGAAGCAAGCGGCCGAGTTTGGCGCCCGCTTGAATATCAAGAACGATGAGGACAAAGCCCGCTCGACGGCCTATGTCTTCCTGTCTGTCAAGACCGTCTTGGATCTTCCCGAGGACGAAGTTCTTGATTGTCTGACGGAAGGCGGTTCTGACTTTGGAGTCGATGCCATCGAGGTTTCGGATATTCAGGACGGTGAGTTTACCGTCACGCTATTTCAGGGCAAGTACAAGCGCGATCTCAGCGGTGAGGCAAACTTCCCTGAAACCGGGGTTACCAAGGCGATTCAGGCTGTTCGCCTTCTGTTTGATCCGTCCGCATCCGTTTCTCTGAACCCTCAGTTGCTGGCAAGGGTGGAGGAAATCCGGTCTTTGATTCGCGACGGCAATATCCCTCGTGTGCGATTCCTGCTCTGCAACAACGGCAGCAAGTGGACTGCAGCCGCGCAGCAACTGATCGACAACGAGAAGTTCCCTGACCAAGTTCGGTTTGAACATTTGAATCACGACATATTGATCGGTTTGCTTCAAGCCACTCAGCCTGTCCGCGATATGTTGCGATTCAACGGCAAAGCTATTGTTGAGGATTTCAATTACATCCGCGTTGTTGTGGGGAAAGTGGCTGTCGGAGAGATTGCCGATCTGCTGCGACGCCATGGAGATCGCCTTCTGGAACGGAACATCCGCCGTTACCTCGGGTTGATTGGGAATCGTGTGAATGAAGGGATCCGTCAGACCCTGCTGCAGGAGGCGCAACGCCCGAATTTCTATTTCTACAATAACGGGCTGACACTGACGTGCCGAAAGTTCGACTATAATGCTTTGCAGGGAGACAACTATCAGGTGAAAGTCGAGGGTCTTCAGATCATTAACGGCGGCCAAACGTGTCGTACGATTGAGGCGGCCATAGAAGAACTGAAGGGCGACCAGCCTAACCTCGACAAGGCTTTCGTTCTCGTCCGTTTGTATCAGTTGCCCGATGACGGAAACGATTTGGTTAGAAGTATCACATATGCCACAAACAGCCAGAACCCTGTTGACTTGCGTGACTTGCGATCAAACGACGACCGGCAGCGTCGGCTTGAGATTGCGATGGGCCAGTTGGGGTATCAGTACCGGCGGCAGCGCAGCGATGTGTCTGTCAAATCCACTGACATCACTAGTGCGACAGCAGCGGAGGCTGTACTTTCTGTCTGGCGCAAGCGGCCACATCAAGCGAAGTTTATGACCCGTGAGCACTTCGGCAAGTTATACGATGTGATTTTTTCGCCGGATCTCAACGCTGCGCAGATTGTTATAGCGACCCTTCTCTTCCGCATCGCTGAGAATCGCAGGAAGCGGCCACCTGCTGGCGCACCCGAATTTCTGCGATATGGGTCCTGTTTCCTCGCCATGCGTATGGGTGTCCATCTGCTTGCAGATTTGAGGGTGTCGCTCGATGGTTTGGACCACCGGAACTTCGCTTCAGCCAAGACGCTGATAGAACAGCACGGCGAAGAGTACTTCGAGCGGTCCGTCCGTGAAGTCGAGACAGCTTTGAAAGCCCTTTACGGAGATCAGCCGGTTTCACTCCAACGCCTTTCCGCAACATTCCGGCGTGCCGACTTGATCGAAGAACTGCAACGTGTCCGGACAGCTCCCTGATGCTTTTAGGTATGGAATCTTGACGATTTCCTCTAATGTGCGAGGTCTTGGTTGATGAAAAACAGTGCTGGTAAAGGCTCAAGCGTTCTTGAGGCCGTGCGCGACGCTCTCGCCGTAGCGGCGAAGTTCAACTCAGGCGACGAGGTGGCGCCTGCGGCGGTCCTGTGGACGGATGCCGACGGGGAGTGGAACCCGCTGGCGGCGCGGCTGCGGGAGCTGATGCCGGTGCTGCTCACGCTGGGGCCGTTCGAGCCGGAGAAGCGGATCGGGCCGGCCATCTGGATGAGGTGCGTGATCGAGGGCACGTTGGATGAGCCGAAGCTTTCGGCGGACAAGGTGCCTGTGCTCTACC
>CAZOIS010000253.1:0-5029 GCA_964579865.1 uncultured Lentisphaeraceae bacterium
GGGGCCAGCCACCCCGTATCTTCCTCTTCCCCTCGCATCAGTATGCCACTCCCCCCTGTCGCTAACCGAATACCAACAACTTCTTGTCCGGCGACGCGTAAAAGGTGTATGCTCCCTCGTCATGGTATGCGTCTCGGTCGCGCGCTGGGGGTCAGCGGAGCGGCGCGTCAAAGGATGCGCGGTGCCGGGACGCAAGCGGATGGGGGGGAAAAGGATGAAACAGCTTTCACGGCGCGGGTTTATGCGTACCGGCGTAGCGGCGGCCGGCGCACTTTCAGTGACGGGGTGTTCCAGCGTATCGATTGCCAAGCCGGCGGCGTACCGCAAGCCGGGCGACCGCTTGAACATGGCGTTCATCGGCTCAGGCGGACGCGGCGGGGCGAACCTCAAGGAGTTTTACGATCTGGGCGAGCAGGTTGTCGCGGTGTGTGATGTCGACCGCGGGCGTCTCGACCACTCGGCCAACGTGGTGAAAGAGCGCTGCCCCGACGTGCGTAAATATCAGGATTTCCGCGAGCTGCTGGCGGCGGAGAAGGACTTGGACGCGGTGGTGGTGTCGACGCCCGATCACATGCATGCGGCGGCGGCGATCGCGGCCATGAAACAGGGCTGTCACGTCTACGTCGAAAAACCGCTGGTGCGCACGGTCTGGGAAGCGCGCCGCTTTGCGAAGGTCGCCCAGGCCTGCGGCGTGATGACCCAGATGGGCAACAACGGCAACGGTTCGGACCAGCAGCGCCGCAACATTGAAATCGTGCAGTCCGGCGTGCTGGGCGACATCCGCGAGATCCACGTCTCGACCGACCGTCCGATCTGGCCGCAGGCGCTCAACCGGCCGGAGGGCAGCGACCCGGTGCCGGAGACGTTGTCCTGGGAATGCTGGCTAGGCATTGCGCCGGAGCGGCCCTTCAAGAAGGACGTGTATCATTCATTCAAGTGGCGCGGCTGGTTTGATTTCGGCACGGGAGCGATGGGTGACATCGCCTGCCACAGCATGAGCTTTTTCTGGCGCGCCCTGCAACTGGGCGAGGTGGTGTCGGCCGAAACCGTGAAGACGACGGAGCGCTTCACGGAGACCTATCCGGCGGCGACGACGGTGAAGATCACCGTGCGCTCCGCCAAGCAGCAGAAGCCGGTTACGATCTTCTGGTACGACGGCAAGACCCAGCCGGCCGACGAGGTGTGCCCGGAGGCCATTGCCACGTGGAAGAGCATCGGCGTGGGGTCCACGCTGATCATCGGCGAGAAGGGCAAGTTCATGAACGGCGCGGTTTGCATGGCGGGCGAGCCGAAATTCCGGGGCTATGGCCAGCATGAGGCGACCAAGGACATTCCGGTCACTCTGCCGCGCGTCAAAAACCACCACTGGGAGTTCGCCGAGGCGATCCGCGGCGGCGCGACGCCCTATTCCCACTTCGATCATGCGGTGCCGCTGACCGAGGCCGTGCTGCTGGGGTGCATCTCGCAGCAGATCCCGGGCGAACTGGCGTGGGATGCGCCGGCCTGTCGTTTCACGAACAGCAAGGCGGCCAACGCGCTGCTGAAGCCCCATGTGCGCGACGGCTGGGAAATCGGTTGAACAGGATGCCTGGGCGGCATCCGCACGGGACGAGGGTATATCAAGAAGGAGACGGCGATATGAAGACACGGCGTGAGTTTGTGAAGAGCATGGGTCTCGCGTGCGCGGGCCTTGCGGCGTTACGCGGCAGCGCGGGAACGGTCGCGGGCGCCAAGAAGATTCCGGTGGGCATTCAGCTCTACTCGTTCCGCAAGCAGGGCGAGAAAGATTTTGCCGGGATCATCAAGAAGGCGGGCGAATTGGGGTTCTCCGGTGTGGAGTTCGCGGGATACGGGCCGTATGGCGACAAGCCGGCCGAGCTGAAGAAACTGCTCGATGACGCGGGCCTGAAGGCGTTCGGCACACACACGGGCTACAATCTGATTCAGCCGGACCAGATCCAGAAGACGATGGATTTCCACAAAGCGATCGGGTGCCCCTACATCATCGTGCCGTGGATCGATCCGAAGCAGATGGCGGTCAAGGACACGTGCCTCAAGATCGCGGAAGCCCTTACGCGCGCGAGCGAAACCGCGCAGGCGGCAGGCCTGTATGTGGGCTACCACGCGCACGGCGGCGACTTCCATAAGATCGATGGCGACCGCACCGCGTGGGAGGTGCTTTTCGACCACACGCCGAAAGCCTTCCTCCATCAGATCGATCTGGGCAACTGCCTGGGCGGCGGCGGCGATCCGTACGCCATGATCGCCCGCTATCCAGGACGGTCGCTGAGCGTGCACCTCAAAGAGCACGGCGGCCCGAAAGGAGCGGTGTTCGGCCAAGGCACCGTCGACTTCAAGCGCGCGTTGGGGCTCTGCGAGCAGGTCGGAGGCACCGTCTGTTACGTGATCGAGCATGAGAGCGATCCCGAACAGGCGTTCGAGGCCGCCAAAAAGTGCCTGGACTACGTGGTGTCGCTGTAGGCTCAGTGTTCGCGCGTCTTGTCTTCATCGCGCAGCACCCGCATGTTGGGGCCCACGTAAATCTGGCGCGGACGCTGGAGTTTGAAGCGCGGATCTTCGCGGGCCTCTTTCCAGTGCGCGATCCAGCCCGGCAGACGTCCGAGCGCGAACATGACCGTGAACATCTCTTTGGGGATGCCGATGGCGCGGTAGATGATGCCGCTGTAGAAATCCACGTTGGGGTAGAGGTTGCGCGACAGGAAATACTCGTCATGCAGACCGTAAGCCTCGAGTTCGTGCGCGATGTCGAGCAGCGGATCGTTGACCTTCAGCACGCTGAGCAGGTCGTCGCAGCATTTCTTGATGATTTTCGCGCGCGGGTCGTAGGTCTTGTAAACGCGGTGTCCAAAGCCGTAAAGCAGCTTGCGCCCCTTTGAGGCTTTCACTTGTTCGACATAGTCGCGCACGCTCTTGCCGCTGTCGCGGATCTCTTCGAGCATGTCGATCACCATCTGGTTCGCTCCGCCGTGCAGCGGGCCCCAGAGGGCGCAGATGCCGGCCGCCACCGAGGCATAGAGGTTGACGCGCGCACTGCCGACGAGCCGCACGGCGGCGGTCGAACAGTTCTGCTCATGATCGGCGTGGAGGATCAGCAGGACATTCAGCGCCTTGACGACTTCGGGCCGGATTTCATACGGGCAGACCGGCGAACTGAACATCATGTTGAGAAAGTTCGCGCAATACTTGAGGTCGTGGCGCGGATACACAAAAGGTTCGCCGATCGATTTCTTGTACGAGAAGGCGGCGACCGTGCGCAGTTTGCTCATCAGGCGCGTGGCCGCGATGTGGATCGCCTCTTCGGGCTCTTCGGGGCGGTGTTGCGAGAGTTCGGGATAGAAGGTGGAGAGCGACACGACCATCGCCGAGAGGATCGCCATCGGGTGGGCGTGATCCGGGAAGCGGTAGAAAAAGTGACGCATGTCTTCGTGGATCATCGAATGTTGGTTCAAGAGGCCCGACCACACCGTGCGTTCGTGCGGCGTGGGCATGTGGCCGTTGATCAGCAGGTAGGCGACCTCCACGAAGCGCGAATTCGCGGCGAGATCCTCGACCGGATATCCGCGATAGCGCAAAACCCCTTTTTCGCCGTCCAGATAGGTGATGGCGCTTTCGCAGGAGCCGGTGTTGATATACCCGTAGTCCAGCGTGACGGCACCGGTTTTTTTTCGCAGTGCGGCGATGTCGATCCCGAGTTCGTTCTCGCTACCGGTGATCACCGGGAACTCGTGGGCCTGGCCGCGGAAGTGAAGAGAGGCAACGTCGTCGGGTGTGGGCATATGGGCTTTCGTGGGCGGGGGTTGGGTTAAAAAAACGGCATGCGTCAATTGGGGGGGCGGACTATCGATCCGCACCGGCAAGACGCTGGGCGAAGAACCAGGTCAGGACCTCGCTGTCGGAATAGGTACGGGTCCAGACATCGTGACCGGCGCCGGGATACTCGCGGTACTGGATGTTGCCGCCGCACGCCTTAAGGGCACTGACCATGTCGCGTGAGCGGCTGACCGGCACGGCGCCGTCTTTGTCGCCGTGGAAGGTCCAGATCGGGACATGCTTGATGGCTGGCGCCTGTGCGGTGTCACCGCCGCCGCAGATCGGCAGGGCGGCCGCGAACAGACGCGGCTCGCGCTGGACCGCGTCCCAGGTGCCGTATCCGCCCATGGAGATGCCGGTCACGTACACGCGCGACGGATCGACCGGCTGGGACAGCCGAGTCGCGCGGACCAGTTCCAAGGCCAGGCGCAGGGGGGACGACGGCTCGGAAGGCATGGTGTGAGACGGCACATTCCATGGGGCATCGACCCACTTCTTGTCGGTCGGGCATTGCGGGATCAGCAGGATGGCGGGGTCACCGGTCTGCTGGCCGTGGCGGATCAGAGCCTCGATCCCGTGTTTAAGCTGGCTGACGTTGTTGGTGCCGCGTTCGCCGGCCCCATGCAGAAACAGAACAAGCGGAAGCTTGCGGTCTGCGGCTGCGTCGGCCGGCCGGTAGAGGCGATAGAGCAGCGCCTCGCCGTTTGCACCTGTGAAGTGCCGGGCGGCTGTCAGCGAATCAACACCTTGCGCGCGGACGGACGACACGCACAGGCTGCCGAGAAGAATGAACGAGAGCAGAGGCTGAGAGACTGCGAGATTCACGGCGGGCATTCCTTTGCTGAAAAAAGGCATGATACGTTAAAAGAATGCGTCTCAGGATAACAATGCATGGCACTCGCTGTCAAACAAGAGATTCACGTTGCGGGAGGGGTGGGCGCATGGCAGTTCTGTTGGTGACTCCACCTTGGGATTACGATGACGATGACGATTAGGATTAGGAGACATCGGCACCCAACAGAACTGCCCTGCGTCCGTGCGACAACTCCCCGCTTGTGTCCGGGGGGGGAGGGGCGATACACTGACACCATCTGATCAACAAGGTTTCAAAGGAGTTTTCACAGATGTCCGTCCGAGTCCGTTTCGCGCCGAGTCCCACCGGCAACGTCCATATCGGCAATATCCGCGCCGCCATCTT
>CAZOIS010000254.1:0-5026 GCA_964579865.1 uncultured Lentisphaeraceae bacterium
GGCACTGCTTTTCATGTATTCTTTAACGTTGTATGCCGCACAGGCTCCCGGCTTTCCTCGGCGTGACGTGACGCCGGCTGAACTGCGTCGCGCCTTCGTGACGCCGCCACCGGGTTACGGGCAGGTGCCGTTCTGGTGGTGGACAGGCGAGCCGCTGAATCGGGAGCGCCTGCTCTGGCAACTCGACGAACTGCACAAGGCCGGCGTGTCGGGCACCCAGATCAACTATGCCCACACGCGGTCTGACGGCTGGCGCACCGCGACGGTCGAACCGCCGATCTTTTCGGAGGCGTGGTGGGACCTCTTTGCCTTCATGGCCGTTGAATCAGCCAAGCGGGGCATGGGCATCGGGATGAGCGGCTATACCCTAGATTGGCCCGGGCGCGACAATCTTTTCCGGCAGCTCGGCATCACGACCGACGACCTGCACGCGCGCGGCCTGGTCCTGCGGACACGCGACCTCCTCGCGGCGGACGACGCGCAGCCGGTTGTCCCCTTGCCGCACGAGTCCTCCGCGATCTCCGTCACGGCCCTGCCGCTGCACGACGGCCGTCCACGCCCGGCCGACAAACGTTCACTCCATCCGCACGCCGAGTCCTGGACCCTGCCGAAAGGTGCCTGGCGCCTGCTCGCCGTGCTCGCCGAACCCCGCCCAGACACTCTGGACCCGCTCAACCCGGTGTCGGGCCGGCGTGTGATCGAGCGGTTCCTCAACCCCTTTCTGGAGCGCACACCACCCGAGGCCCGCAGCGCGCTCAACTATTTCTTTCAGGACGAACTGCGCCTCGCCGGCGACAAACACCTGTGGAGCGACACGTTCGCCGCCGAGTTCCAACAGCGTAAAGGGTATGACGTGCGTCCCGTTCTCGCCGCGCTCTTCACGGATCTTGGCCCTGAAACCCCCAAGGTGCGCCTGGATGTGAACGACGTCATGGTGTCCCTCACGGAGGCGCATTATTTCAAACCCATCTTCGAGTGGCACAATAGCCGCGGCATGATCTACGCGTGCGACCCGGCCTCACGCGGCCGCGACCCGCTGGAGTTCGGCGACTACATGCGCGCCATGCGCTGGTACACCGCGCCCGGCTTCGACACGCCGGGCTCCAGCGCCGACCTGATCAAGAACAAGGTCGGCGCATCGATCGCCCATCTCTATGACCGGCCGCGCGTGTGGGTCGAAGGCTACCACAGCCTCGGCTGGCAGGCGTCACCGACCGTGCTTTTTGACTCGAGCAACCGCAACTTCCTGTATGGCACCACGCTGCTCAACCTGCACGGCCTGTATTACTCCACCTTCGGCGGCTGGTGGGAATGGGCGCCGCCCTGCTATCACTTCCGCATGCCTTACTGGCGCCACATGCCGGTGTTCTTCAAATACTTCGAACGCCTCAGCTATCTGCTCAGCCAAGGCGAGCATGTCGCGGACGTCGCGATCATCCAGCCGCATGAGCCGCTGGTGGCCGATCCGGCTCGCGGCAAAACGGCGCTGGAATGTGCGTATGCGCTGGCCGCCGATCTGCTCGCGCAACAGACCGACTTCGATTTCATCGATGCCGAATCCCTCGCGCGCGCCGAAATCGTGCCGCCGGGCGAGGCGCGCCCGCACCTTCAACCCGACGGTCACGCGCGCCTCAGCGTCGCCGGCGAGGCCTACCGCGCGCTGGTCTTGCCCGGCATGTTCGCGATCCGCCACGCATCGCTGGAGAAGGCGCTGGCTTTTCAGCAGGCCGGCGGGCGCGTGATCGCCCTCGGCGAGCTTCCCGAAATGACCGACCGCGCCGGCAGCGGCGATCCGCAAACGGCCGCTCTCGTCAACCGCTTGTTCGCCCCGGACGCCGGCTCACTTCACTGGACGCCGTCCGCCGAGCCAGACGCCCGCGCCGCACGCACCTACGCCGGACATTTCACCGGACGCTGGGTCTGGACACGCAAGCCCGCGCCGCAGGCGGCCTTCAAGCATGTCTGGAACGGCGCGGCGGGCGATTACCAGGCGGCGATGCTCTGCGACAACGTCGGCACGCTCTATCTCAATGGACGCACGCTCGCCACCTGCACCAGCTACCGCGACCCCTGGACCGGCATCCTGTCGCTCGCCCCCGGCGATGTGATCGCCGCCGCCGTCAGCGACGGTCCCGGCGAAACCGGCAACAAGACCGCGGGGCTTTTTTTCGCACTGGCACGGAACGGAACGACCTGTTTCTCCGCCGAACAGTTCCGCGTGCGCCCCGGTCGAGTATCGGCTGAGTGGCTTGCCAGTCCTGTGCTAGACGGACTCGTGCCCCCTGATCCTTCCAACGTGCACGAGGTGCATCAGGGCACGCCGCCCGCCCGGCACCCCGGAGCGGCGCACGCCATCCGCGCCCGGATCGGCACGCCTGATTTCAGCGGGCCCGCCGGCGTGAAAGCCCTGCACCGCCGTATCAGCGGCACCGACGTTTACTTCATCATGGACGTGCGCGACTCCGCCGTCTGCACGTTCCGCGCACGCGGCACCCCGCACCGGTGGGACGCATGGACCGGCGAACAGACCCCCGTCGCCGGTGCTGTCGCCCGCGCAGACGGCACAACAACCGTGCCTCTCGACGCGGACGGCTCGCCGCTGCTGCTGGCCTTCACCGACTTGCCCCCTCCCGTGGCCACACCGCCTGCGCCGCAAGCCACGCGCACACTCGCGCTGGATGGTGACTGGGATTTCACGCTCATCCCTACCTGTGACAACCGCTGGGGCGACTTCCGCCTGCCGGCTTTCAACGGGCTGATCGGCGCCGAAGCCCGCCATCTCACGTGGGACGTCCCCGGCATGCCGCCACGCATGACCTACTCGCACGGTCCGCAATTCCGCGCGTTCGGGCCGTTGCCTCCGGGCTCGGAAACCGACGCCCTGGTGCAAGCCCTGGCGTCCGCCACATCCCTCGCGCCCGGCACGTCTGTCCGCGTGAACGGTCGCGCCTACGCATGGCAGCCGTTCTGCTTCTCGTGGCGCGAGGGCGTCGAGAACCAGCCTGGCTATCAGAACTGGCATCACGGGCTCAACCGCAAAGTCGGCGATGAATTCTTTGTGCTCGGCACGTATGACCGGGGGCTTTACGACGTCAAGATGCCGGCCGGCGCCGCGCCGGAAACGCGCGTGTACCAGACCACCGTTTTCGCGGCCGAGCCCTGTCGCGCGGTGATCACGGCTAGGGGTGTCGCGCCGGCCGCAGTCTGGCTCGCCGGCGTGCGCCACGCCCCCGGCGACACGGTGGCGCTGCCTGCCGGGCGCACGCCGCTGCTGGTACGCTACGACGCATTCGGACGCGCGGCGCTCGTTCTGTGCCGGGCGGATCTCGACACCGACCGCCCCCCCCCCCCGCTGGCCATGCGCTGGTTTGATGATCCAGCCGTGCTGCCATTCGACTGTTTCGACGGCGGTTTGGCGCAGGCGACGTACGCCTTCGAAGCGCCGCCCGCACTGATCGCCGCCGAAGTGACGGTGCGTGGCGAGTTGCTCGCAGCAACCCTCGCCGGTCAAACCGCAGCGGTCACGCGGGTCCGCGCCCCTAACGGCGCGCGCGTGTACCGCGTGACGCCCGCCGGGCAGACGGGGTCGGCTCACCCGCCCTTCTCCGGGCCAGCCACCGTCCGCCTGACGGTTCAGCACGCGCCCGGCCACACGGGCGGCGCGGCCTTCCCCGCGCCTGTCCGTTTGACCTGCGGTACCGGGAAAATGGCGGCCGGCGACTGGGCGCGCGTCGACACCCTGAGCTGCTATTCCGGCGGCGCGGTCTATGCGCGTCAGGTCACGTTCACGACCGACGAGGCGAAGGGGCCTGTCACGCTCGACCTCGGCGGCGTCGGCGCCACCTGCGAGGTCGCGGTCAACGGTGAATCCGTGCGTACGCTGGTCTGCCCGCCATGGCGGGTGGATCTCACCGGCCGTGTGAAGGCCGGCGACAACCGCTTGGCGGTCACGGTCTACAACACACTCAACAACCACTATCAAACCATCCCGACCCGCTACCGCAAACCGCCGGCGCAGGAACCATCTGGCCTGCTCGGCCCGGTCAGGCTGCTGCTCCCCTAGGAAAACAGTTGCGCCGCACGAAGCGCCGGTCTAAGCTATCTCCATGAAAGATCTCAGCGCTTCATATCTTACGCCGCGCTTAGGCGCTATGGAACAGCTCGCATCGATCCGCCGTTTGGTTTCGGACGACGGCAAAGGACGCGGCATGCGCGTCCTCGAGATCAACAACGGCAGCGGACTGGTGTTCACCGTCTATCCCGATCGCGGGCTGGACATCGGTGCGGCGACCTTCTGCGGCGTGCCGCTGGCTTGGATGTCGCGCAACGGCGAGGTTGCCCCGGCTTTCTATGACCGCACCGGCCTCGAATGGCTCCGCACCTGGCCCGGCGGCCTGCTCACCGGCTGCGGCCTCAGCAACGTGGGCGGCCCCAATGACTCCGGCGGCGAGGGACACGGCCTGCACGGACGCCTCAGCCATCTGCCGGCCGAGGCGGTCAACACCGATGCGTCATGGACGGAAGACGGACGTTACACGCTCAGCGTCAGCGGCCGCGTCCGCCACAGCAAAGTCTTTTTCGAAAATCTGGTACTGACGCGCCGCATCACCGCGACGCTCGGCGACAACGCGATCACCGTGTGCGACACCCTCGAAAACCGGGGCTACGTCGAAGTCCCGATGATGCTGTTGTACCATCTGAATCTGGGCTGGCCGCTGGTCGATGACGGCGCACGACTCGAGATGCCCCGCCACACGGTCACCCCGCAAAATGACCATGCGGCGGCCGGCCTCGCCGAATGGGCCTCGATCACCGCCCCGGTCCCTGGCTTCGCTGAGCAGGTCTACTACCACACGCTGCCCAAAAACCGACAGGGGCTCGCGACGGCGCGGCTGGTGAACGAGAAACTGGGGCTGGCGTTTTGCGTGTCGTACCGTGTCGCCGAACTCCCCTATCTGATTCAATGGAAGATGATGGGACAAGGCGAATACGTGGTGGGGCTCGAACCGGCCAACTGTTTCCCGGA
>CAZOIS010000255.1:0-4980 GCA_964579865.1 uncultured Lentisphaeraceae bacterium
GAGCGGAGCCGGGCACAGGAACGCACTGCCCGTAGCCGGGCATGTGCGGAAGAAAGGCCCCGGTGCGCGAACGAGGGGACGGCGCCGGCACCCCCGGAAGCTCGGCGGTACTCCGCCGAGATCGCCGGGAGGTGCCAGAGCCGCCGAGGAGACAGCGTATCCGCTGGCTCCGAGGTCGCCCCGAGGCTCGCGCTGGGGCCGCCGGAGTGAGGGCGTGCTGACGAGGCCGAAGCCGCAGGCAGCCCGCTATCCTGCGGGCTGCCCGCCGCTACTGCGGCGAAGTGCGGCGAGGCAGAGGAAGCATGCCCGAACGTGGCAAGGGGGTTTGGGGGGATGTGCCCCCCTAGCCTACCTTCTTGCGACGAGGGGGGCACCAAGCTGCCCATCCCCGCCCGCTATCTGCGGGCGTGGGCAGCGCAGGTGAGCCGGGGGACCCGGCCATCTCCGCCGCTATCCTGCGGCGTGGCCCGCCGCTGGCAGCGCCGCGCCCTGCCGACCTGCGAAGCGGGAGGCAGGGCTGTCTCCGGCGGTGCAGGCGGGCCGGCTGGGGCGGCGACCCCCGAGGAGCTCTTGCTGGCCAGCGGCGATGACGCGGGAACACAACGGTTGTGCGGGCAAAGAGGCCTGCTTGCCCCGCGCTATCCTGCGCGGGGTGCAGGCCGATGCAGGGGCGCAGTGTCCGCCGCTATCCTGCGGCGTGCGCCCCGGTCGGGACGGGTTCTTGCGCCGCAGGCCTTCGGGCGAAGCCCGATTGAGGTGCCGTGTCCCCCGCCGCTATCCTGCGGCGGCGGCACCGGTGCGAGGGAGCCGCCCCCTTCTCCGGCCGCTATCCTGCGGCCGTGGGGGCGGCGACCGAGGTTGAGGCGTGTTCAATTTGTTGAAATCTCGCCTTTTGTGAGGAGGTGCTTGTTATGGCTCTGTTTGAAAAAGGTGTTTCGGGGAATCCGTGTGGCAGGCCGAAAGGTCTGCTGACCGGTCGTGCCAAGGCTTTGTATGCGCTGGATCAGGTCGTCAGCAAGGAAGAGAACATCGAGTTGATCGAGGGTGCGCTGGAGAAGACGTTGAAGGAGAAACCCATGTGGTTCTTCATCAACGTCATCATGCCTCTGCTGCCCAAAGAGACCAAGGGTGTGTTGGAGACCGGCGACAGAGTGATCGAGTGGAAGAGCCTGGTGTCGGCCGCCGATGTGGCAGCCGAATAACTCGACGTTCGACAAGCGACACGAGTCTCTCGATTTCTGGAGGAAATATGCAGATCAACTATACACCTCACGCCGCCCAGCTCGCGATTCACAAGTCCCGCGACGCCCGGTTCAGGACTGTGTGCACCGGCCGCCGTTTCGGCAAGACGCTTTGTATGGCGGCGGAGCTGTTGGATCGGGGCGGCGGCGAGGTCGGCGGTGACTACGGCTGGGTCGCGCCGACCTATGGTGTGGCAGAGCGCGGTGTCGAGGCATTCAGAACCATCGCGCCGGATTTTGTGAGGGTCGTCGGCCGCATGCCCACCCGTGTCGAGTTCGAGGGTGCGGCAGGCCCTTGCCGCGTGTGGATGCTCTCCGCCGACAATCCCGACTCCATTCGCGGCTTCGGCTTTCACGGTCTTGTGATCGATGAGGCAGCCGCGGTGCCGGTCGATGTGTGGAACTACGCCCTGCGCCCGACTCTCGCCCAGACGCTCGGCTGGGGCGTGTTCATCTCCACGCCCGCCGGCCGCAATTGGTTTTATGACATGTTCACGCGCGGCGTAGAGCGGCAGGATGGATTTCAGTCCTTCACCTTCCCGTCGAACGTGTCCCCCTACTTCCCCGCGAAGGAGTGGGATGAGGCCAGGGCCACCCTGCCCGAAGATGTGTTCCGGGTCGAATATTGTGCGGAATTTTTGCAGGACAGCGCGGGGGTGTTCCGTGGTGTGGACGGATGCCTGATACCGGCGACAGAAGACGGAAGTCAGAATCCAGAATCCAGAAGAGCAAGCACGGTGATTGTGGGGTGTGACATCGCCAAGCACACCGACTGGACGGTGCTGATCGCGATGGATGCCAAGACCGGCCGATGCCTGGAGATGGAGCGTTTCAACCAGCTCGACTGGCCGCTCCAGAAAGAACGCATCGCAGCGTTTGTGAGACGATGGAACGCTCTGCTTGTGATGGACGCGACAGGCGTCGGCGATCCTGTCTACGACGATCTGCGCCGGGTGCTGCCACGCGTCGAAGGGTTCAAAATCACGGCACAGACCAAGCGTGAGCTTGTGCAGGGTCTTATGGTGGCTGTCGAGCAGCGCCGCGTGATGTGGCAGGCGGCGTGGGAGATCCTCACCGCCGAGATGCGCCGCTACGAATACGATATCGGCCCGACCGGACAGGTCAGCTATGCCGCCCCCTCCGGCTACCACGATGACTGCGTGATGTCCCTCGCGCTGGCTGTGTGGGGCTGCCGCACGTACGGTGTGGAGTCGGGGAGAATGATGAGGCTGGGGGTCGGAGGACAGAGACCGGAGGTCGGTGGACGGAGAACGCTGACGTTGGTGTGACGTTTGTATGTGGCGGCCGCCGGAGGCGGTGCGCTGCAATGAACGGTTAGGCCACTGGCTGCTTGAGGGG
Source organism: uncultured Lentisphaeraceae bacterium (assembly GCA_964579865.1). Lineage (GTDB taxonomy): Bacteria > Verrucomicrobiota > Kiritimatiellia > RFP12 > UBA1067 > DAOPZC01. Next base: position 2,601 of record CAZOIS010000255.1, read on the forward strand.
CAGGCTGCTATTAGCCATGAACCCAGCCAGTACGTCGTTATGCCGTTCAGCGAGGAGGTCCAGATACACGCCGAGACCGTCCATTGTGACAAGGTCGACTCGGTATCGACCCTTCTTATACTCGCGCGTATTGTATTCAAATTGGAACGCAGCGGACGAGACCTCTTCGATAACTATACTTCCGTCATCAGAGAGCTCTGCGGAGATCAGCTGGCCATCAAGCACTACTAGCGGCTGATAGAAAATAAATTCTATTGGGTTGTTGATGATGTCTGCGGTTGTCTCGTCACCCTTTGGTTTGTGAAGGCTTGCCAGCCCGTCGGCAGCTTTGCAGACAGAGACAAAGGCTGAGTACCATCTGGATGGCTGATCGGGATTCTTGAATGCTTCATGAATTCCGGACCCAGCCCAACCGTTTCGAACGAGTAAGGAACTCTTGGACATTGCCCTGACCAGCTTAGCCGGCTTGCATGGAAGGTTGATCTTTGTCGTCAAGTTGTTCCAAGCGCAAATCGAATCACCGGCACTCTGGGGTTGCTTGAAGACTACCCATGGCCGTTCAGACTTCTTGACTTCCGCGATCACGTCAAATTCGCAGAAGCAGCACTGCATACCTTGATATTCGAGTCGCCTCACCTGTGCAGCTCGAATGTCAATCTCTCTTGATTTGCCTTCGTCGCGATCGAGGAAGGCGGCGCCGCCAGAGAGCGACCATCGCCTTTCAATGAACGTACGTCGAACTACAAGCTCCGAGCGCATGCCGGACTTTTCAAGGTCGTCGCGTATGCGTATTACAAGGTCGTCATTCATGGCTCTTGGTGACCTAACAAATTATTGAGCGGTTTCTTCAGTTCCTTGCCTGATCTTCGATTGCCAGTGTAACTCGTTTCACATTTAGTCTTAGGGTAGCGCTTTTTTGACACTATGCAAACATGAAAACGTGGTGGCGATTTGTCGTTGTTTCGTAAAACAACTCCCTTCTCGGTGTTGCCATCGAGCGCGCAACTCTTCATTGAAGGGCGTTTGAGCTGCTTGTTTCATGTTGATCTTTTCCTTTTATTGGAGGAAGGTGTATGGCACTAACGGTGTACACGAGCAAGGATAACGCGTGGCGCGAGTATGTGAACCCACTGCGGGGGCTGACGCTGGAACGGATCGTCAGCCTCATCGAACAGGGTGAGCGCGGGGCGTTTGCCGATCTCCAGTGGTTCTATCAGGCCATGGAACGGTCGGACGCACTCATCGCTACGGTGCTGATGCGCCGGCGGGCGGCGCTGCTCGCCTGCCAGTGGAACGTGCAGCCAGAGGAGTCGCCGACCGACACGGTGCTGGCCTGCGAGCAGGCGGCTTTCCTGCGCGACCAATACGACCGCGTGGAGAACCTGCGCGAGGCGGTCGCCTTCCTGGCCTCCGCCACCTTCCGGGGTTTCGCGCATGTCGAGAAACACTACGCCGAGGGCGGCCGGGGCGTCTTGCGCCTTGAGCCGGTGGAACAGTGGTTCTGGTGCCGCAGCGGCATGTTCGGCGAGTGGAGTTACAACCGCGACGCCCGCTCGGGTGTGGACGAGGGGGAGAAGATCGAGCGTGCCAACTTCGCGATCGTGGAGTCCCCCATCGCTCTCGACCGCATCCTGGCCGTGCAGTACTTCCGGCGCAACCTCGCCCTGCGTGACTGGAGTTCGTTTCTGGATGTGTACGGCATCCCGTCCATGTTTTTCATCGGACCGCCCGGCGTGACCGAGGAGAAGGAGAAGCAGTATCTCGCCATCGCGCAGGATCTCGTCAAGGACGGCCGTGGATACCTGCCCAACGGCACCGATGTGAAGTACGTGAACGGCGGTGGCAGTGGCAAGCCGCCCTTCCGCGACCATCTGGACTATCTTGACCGGCAGATTACGCTGCTCGGCACCGGAGGTCTGCTAACCATGCTGACCGAGAGCGGCAGCGGCACGCTGGCCGGATCGGCGCATCAGGAGGCGTTCAACCAGGTGGCCAAGGCCGATTCGGTCATGGTGTCAGAGGCCCTGCGGCGCGACTTCGATAAGCCGCTCTTGGCTGCCGCGTTCCCCGGCTGGCCGGTGGAAGCGGGGTTTGAACTGAGGATGGAAGAGGTTGAGCCGTTGGTCAGTTGATTGTCGCCCATGACATCGGGTCACTGGGCCTGATCAAAACCCGGCCCAAACCAGTTCGCCCTCCACGACCTCGGCGAAGCGCGCGGCAGTGAATCCCGCCTCATACAGACTCGGAAGCGCCCGCTCTTCCGTCGCCAGCATCTCGGTCGGCGGTTGCCCTGACCCTAGCCCATCGGGAACGCTCAGCAAGTCGTGATCGTCACGCAGCGCCACGATCACCTCCTCCAGCGACACCTTGAGGAACCCGC
>CAZOIS010000256.1:0-4956 GCA_964579865.1 uncultured Lentisphaeraceae bacterium
CGGTTCATACTAACCGATCTCGGGCGTTTGTCCAGTTCCGGCCGAAGCAAAACACCAGCACGCCGATCGCTTTCGCATCGACAAACAGCATGTAGTCGGCAAAGCCGCCGTCCACATCCGTTTCGCACAGGGCGATGCCCGGGGCCGCGTGGAGGTTGAGGCGCTTCTTGTCCTGAACACACCAGCCGGCGGCCGTCAACTGCCGGTCGATCTGCTTTCGGGCTATTTGTTCAGGTGTCAGCATAAAACGTGGAGACCAACTCAACAGCTTTGATGCACAGAAGCAACCTTCTGATCCTTCTTGTCGATTCATCCTCCGCTGTGCATCCGCTCCCAATAAAGGAAAAAAAAGGCTTACGCCAATAACCTTAAAGTATGAGGGGTAATGTAGTCCAATCCTTGCGCATGAGCAAGCGGTTTCATATCATGAGCACCTGCAAACAAATGGATATTCGTATTGTGTTTCCATCAGAAGGCGTGACGTTGACGTGCCGTTAAAGTTAGGGGAATGCTACGCATGGATAATCAGGGGACAAAAAGCCCACTCAAGGAGCAACCGATGCGGCTGCCTGGGCAGTCGACACGGGAAAAGAGCGATCGATTTGTTGAAGATGAGATCATGCCGTATATCTTGGCGGTTATCGGCACAATGCTGATGGCCTTTTTTGAGTGGTGGAGCGTCATTTTCAAACTTCCGCCGCAACCGATCCCGATGACAATTCTGTTTGCTATCGCCGTGTTTTTACTTGTTCGCAAGGTGCAAAAATCAAAATCATTATTCAGGCAAATGCGCTTGGGTTCAGACGGCGAGTTGGCGGTCGGGCAGTTTTTGGAAGAAAAGCTTCGGCCGATGGGCTTTCAGGTGTTCCATGATATTCTGGGCAAGGACTTCAACGTTGATCATTTTGTTGTAGGATCTGCCGGACTGTATTGCATCGAGACGAAGACCCACAGCAAGCCGGAGCGCGGCGAGTGCCGCATCACTTATGATGGCGCGACTGTGTCGGTGAACGGCTTCAAACCTGACCGCGATCCTGTTGTACAGGCGAAAGCCGAGGCCAAATGGATGTCGGACTTGATAGCAGAATCGACGGGAAAGAAGTTTTTTGTTCAACCGGTGGTGATCTATCCGGGCTGGTTTGTGGAGAAGACCTGCCAGAATCCGGATGTGTGGGTGTTAAACGAAAAGGCCTTGCCCAGTTTCATCAAAAACGTCAAATCCGCGCTTTCGGATGCGGATGTTGCCTTGGTTGCGTACCACCTCAAACGCTACGTTATCTCTAGGGATAAGTGATTGCCGCCGAACGCCTTTTTCTGCCTCTCAGACCGGTTGACGATAAGCAACGGGAGGGCACTTGGCGGTGCTGCAACGAACGCCCAACGAACGCATTTGAGATAATCGAGTTGCAGTTATAGAAAAAATAGTCTATTTTTCTATAAGTTCAAGAGGTTAAAGTCATGTGTAACTCTAAACGCAGCAAGATACTTTCAAGGATTTACGGACATGGTAGGGGGTGGGTCTTCTCCTCGCATGACTTCATCGGGGATTTCCGGCGGTATGAGATTGACCAGACGTTGTCCTCCCTGGCCAAGGCGGGGGCCATCCGTAGAATCTTGCGGGGCATTTATGACTACCCCCGCTATAGCGAGCTTTTGAAGCGGCCGGTGGCTCCTGATTTGAGCGAGGTGGCCGCCGCGTTGGCACGGAAATTCAACTGGAATATCCTGCCGGAGGGCAACACGGCTTTGAATGCTTTGGGGCTTTCAACGCAGATTCCCGCGAAGTACATCTATTTCACAAGCGGGCCTGGCCGCACATACGATATCAATGGGCAAACGGTGGAATTCCGGAAGAAGTCCAGCCGTGAGACCGCTATGCGCCTTCCTGAAAGCATGCTGGTTGTCCACGCGCTGAAGACCCTGGGCGAGACGTATGCGACACCGGAACTCATCGCGAAACTGAAGGCCCGGTATTCCGCCGACCAGTGGCGTAAGATCAAATCCGACACCACCACGGTGACGGGGTGGATCTATGACATCATCCGCGGCATGGCCGATGAAAAGGAGCCCTCATGAACCGCATTGCATCGGCTTCTGCAAAAGAGCGACTTGCCATCTTCACTGATGTCGCCGCCGTCAAAAAGATTCCGGCAGCCATGGTGGAGAAAGACTTCTGGGTCTGCTGGACGCTTGAAAAGATGTTCGAGTCCCCAAAGCTGCACTCCATGCTTCGCTTCAAAGGCGGAACATCCCTTTCTAAGGTCTATCGGCTGATCCAGCGGTTTTCCGAGGACATCGACCTGATACTGGACTGGCGGTGTGTGTCGGACAAGGATCCCTTGGCGGAGCGCTCGAAGACGAAGCAGGATCTTTTCAACAAAGAGATGGAGACCCTGGCCGGAGCGTACATTTCGCAGACGCTCGGGAAGCTTGTTGCAGACGCATGCGGAGACCTCTGTCCGGTTACGTCCGACGCTGCGGACGCCCACGTCCTGAACGTCGCCTATCCAGGCGTTATCAGTTCAGGATACCTCTCGCCGGAAATCAAACTTGAGATAGGCCCGCTTGCGGCGTGGTCTCCGCATGAAACCGCATCTTTGGAAAGCTATGTGGCTGAGGCAAATCCGCAGTTAGGCATGCGCCCCGTCCGGGTACCGACCATTTGCGCGGAACGCACGTTCTGGGAAAAGGCCACCATCCTGCACCACGAGCATCATCGCCCCGAGAGTATCCCTACACCTTCGCGGTACTCCCGCCACTATTACGACCTTTACATGATGGGACATTCAGAGGTGAAGGCCCGCGCATTGACACAGGCCGACCTGCTGCCTGCGGTGGTGGCGTTCAAGCAGAAGTTCTATCCGCGCGGTTGGGCGAACTACGAGAACGCTAAACGCGGTACCCTGCGCCTTTTGCCCTCGCCGGTGGCGTCACAGACGCTAGTGAAGGACTATAAGGAAATGCGGACGATGATTTTCGGCGAATATCCGGACTGGCAGGCCATCTTGGATTATCTTGCCGAACTCGAACGTGAAATCAACAGCTAGAAGCTTCTATCTTTGTTTCCTCTCACAAGCACTCTTAAACAGCTTCCTCGCTTCTTCGTCCATCGGCCACATTCCAAGCTCACCCCTCCAGCTTGACCCCGTTCTGGCGCAACCCGCGTTTGAGAGCGTTGACCGCTTTCTGATTCTTGCCAGCCTTCTGCTCGGCTTGCAGAAGCATATCGCCCAGCCGCCCGTTCATCGCGAGTTGCGGACGGTTCCCGCCCGGCTCGGCGTTCTCAATGAGGAAAGGGCCGCTTCCGATTTTGATCAGATAGCGCCGCGGACTCTTTTTCGGTATGTCGCCCCAACTCAGCTTGAGTTCCTGCAAGCGCAGGGCGAAGCTTTGCGCGGAAACGCCGTAGCGCTTCTTCAAGCGCAGCAAAATATCCCACGTCCGCGCCGTCGGAGGTAACCCCAACTGACATACGCTGTTTTGCACCGCACCGGCCGGCATAAGGAAGCAAGTCGCGAACTGGCGTGCGAACTGCGCTTCGTCCAGAACCGGCTCGTCGGCCGCTGCCGCCTGCGCCTCCTCCGCGCCGTGAAATGTGCGCGTATGCCAGAAAATACGTCCCAATTCGAAAACCAAGCGGAACATCTGGCGCTCCGGCTGTTTCTTGAGCAGGCTGTTGATGAAGAAGAACGCGTTGCGGTTCAGGCGGTCATACGCGCAGAACGTCTCGCAATCGTCAGGCATCTCCATGAATACGACGCGCAGCCCCGCGTTCTCGAAAAGCTCCAGATAATCGCACACGATCGCGCTGCCGATGCCGAGGTTCTGACGCACCCGCGCCGCCAGATGCTCGGCCCCGGCCATTGTGGGCGTGAGGGGCATGTGCAGAGGAATCTCGGCCATCTTGACCGCGCCGCAGAGATCCTCCAGCGCCAGCACCTGTTCCGCAACGGACTGGCAGACGACGTGCGCCGCTTTCAGCGCCCCCGCGTCAGCCTCCGTGTCCAGAGGCGGCAACAACACGGGGCCCGCGTCTGAAATCGCCGGAGCGCTCGACTCCCAGGCATTGTCATCATCGAACAGGTCATCGATCCGGACATTCAACTGCTTCGCGATCCGGTACAGCACACGCCCGGACGCCAGGTGCTTGCCGCTCTCGATCCAACCCAACGGCCCGGCGCAGATCCCAATGTCTTTCGCCAGCTTACTCTGGGAAATATGCTGGATCATGCGTACTTGCCGAATCCGCGCACCCACGCGCTCAGCAAGCTCCCGTTCTGCCGCCGGACTGCTTCTGGCCATAAAGAAAATCCTCTCAACAGGTCACATTCCGATATAGGGCGTAAATAATGCGCTGTTTCTGCACCGTACGCAAATCGATAAATCTTACAAAGAGGGGGTCGCGGCACTTTTTTTCATCCGTCTTTCGGTGATTGGCGGACACGAGCCCATTGAAAGTTGACGCATAGGAGGCTGTTATTCACCTGTGGCGGGCCTTGCCCGGCTTGGAAAAAGCCAAAACAAAACCAAAACACTCCAAACGAATAGTTCCTGATCATCAGGGAATGCTAAAAACCAAAGCGGGGCTGCCTTTTAAGTGTTTTGGCCCCCTGTCGTGTTTTGGCGTTTGTTTTGGCTTTTGACCCTCTTATTTCGATCTGTTTCAAGTTGTAGCAGGGTCAAATTATGGCCCGGTCACATAAACAAAAAACCCCGTTTTTATTGGTATTTTTCAATAAAAAAGGGGTAAAAAGAGTGGTGGGCGGTGAGGGACTCGAACCCCCGACATTCTGGGTGTAAACCAGACTCTCTAACCAACTGAGATAACCGCCCGAAAAGCGTGCGCATTATGCCGTTTTGTGCGGCACGGACGCAAGCCCGGATTTGAACGACGGCCCTTTCCGTGCGCGCCTAGGCGAGCATGACCTGTCCGCCCGTCACGGGAATGGCCTGGCC
>CAZOIS010000257.1:0-4950 GCA_964579865.1 uncultured Lentisphaeraceae bacterium
ACCAGGCGGGCAGCCTGGAGCTGATCGTGAACAACGTGACGAACGCCACGCAGGAGGCTGGCCCCGGCAAGGACCTCTACTGGTTTGTCACCACCAACCTGCTGGTCAAGGGGACGAACACGGTGACCCTCCGGTACGTCTCCGGCCCCTCCCCGTTCATTGGCATTGACTGGTGTGAACTGGCCGGTTCCTGGCAGGTGGGTTACGAAACCGGCAGCACCGGCGATTTCTCGCAAGAGGGCGGCGCCCTATCCGCGCACTTCTATGTCACGGAATCAACCTGGACGAACGTCTACCGGGCCATCCTTCCCGGCGTGACGAACGCGTTCGTTCACTTCACACTCTCGCCCGAGCTGAAGCAGAAGTACCTCTTCACCTACACGACGCGCATCATCGGACAGGGACCCAGCTCGCTGACCAACTATCCGTTCAGCGTGAACTTCAACAATCTGCGCATCAAGAGTTATCCGGCGGTACCCAACGGCACCTACATCCGGCTGCCGCTTGAGCGTGAAGATCTCGTCGCCGGCGAAAACGTGATCCAGCTGATGTACAACGGCCCGTCGTGGGCCGGCGGCGGCGGCTGGCTCCAGTTCGACTTCCACCGCTTGAACATGTCGCTATGGCCTGCCGGCACGTTGCTCCGAGTGAAATAATGACAGCACATGAGAAGCGCCCGCTTTAGTGCCTTGCGAAACAACAAGCGCACTTAAAAACAAGTCGGGTTGCGGACGACTCCGCCGCATTAGAAAAAAAGGGAATCAATGTGAATACGGCTGTTTCGCTTGCTGTTTGTTGCACGCTGGCGGTGTTTGCCGCACAGGCGCTCACGAAGGAAGGGTTCGAGAGCGGGATCGGCACGAAGGAACACCCCTGGATGATCGCGGACGCCGGGCAGCTCGATCGGCTGCGCTTTTTTCTGGGGCCCATCCACTCTAACGCCTGGTTTGCGCTCGCGAATGATGTCGACCTGGCCGCCTATCTTTCTCCCGGGGGGGCCGGGTATGCGGAGTGGGGGGCGGCGGGCTGGTTGCCGATCGGCTATTCCATGGAGTGGCCGAATCGGAGCGGGGGCTTCTATGGGAAACTGGACGGCAACGGGCATCGGATGGCCGGCCTCTGGATCAACCGCGACTCGACGGGCGTCGGGCTGTTCGGCTGCACGGAAGAGGGCTGCGAGATCCTGAACCTGGAGGTGGTGTCCGATGCGGCTCAGGGAGGGGTGCGAGGGGCTGGCGAGACGGGAGGCGTTGTCGGCACGATGTTTTGGAGCCGTCTGGTCAACACGCGGATGAATGGACTGGTGAGGGGAATCGGCTCGGTTGGCGGGTTGGTCGGAATGGTTGAGGGATCGGTCATTTCCAACTGCCAGGCCGAGTGCACGGTGGCGCTCGATGCCGGGCATGGCGTCGCCGGCGGCCTCGTCGGCGGCCTGCACAACGGGCTGGTCGTGTCCAGCTATGCGAATGGCCCGGTGAGCGGCAGCTACTGCGTGGGCGGCCTGGTCGGCAGCGTCAACACCTACGGCACGCTCTCGAACTGTTACGCCCTGGGGCGCGTGACGGGCAACGACCGCGTGGGCGGCGTGGCCGGCAGCAATTTCGGTGTGATCTCGCATGTGTATTCGGCGTGCGTGGTGGAGGGCGGCACCAGCGCCGGCGGGCTTGCCGGTGAGAACGGTTATGGCACGCGCGCAATCGCCTACAGCCATTTCGACGTGGATGCGGCCGGGGTCACGAACGGGGTCGGCGGCGGCTACGCGCTCGGAGAGGGATACGGCAAGACCGCCGAGGAGATGCGGCGGCAGGCGACGTTCGCCGGCTGGGATTTCGACGCGGTCTGGTCTATCCGGGAAGGGCTTGCCTGTCCGGTGTTCCGGTGGCAACCCTATGCCCCTGTCAGCATCAAGGTTGCAGGCTTCACAACGGCCGCGGGCGCGCTCGCCTTCACGTGGCGTGATGTCGGCACGAATGTGCCGGTGGTCTGCGGCAAGGCGCGGCTTTCCGATGCGGAATGGACGCCGCTCGCGAGCGGCGACGGCCTGACCGTCCAGGTGCACGGCGCGGGCGCCACCCTTGTCCTGGATGCGCAGGACGGGGCGCCGCCCTATCGCTTCTTCACGGTCATTGTGCCGTAACGCGCCCGCCGGCGCCGCCGGACGCCGGAAAACTCAGTGGCCGCCGCAGGCGCCGGCGCAGCCGCAACCGCCGCTGCGCACGGCCGGGCACGCGGCTTCGCTCGCGCAGCTGCCGCAGCCTTTGGGCCGGGCCTGGGCCGCGGCGAAGGTCGAGAACTGCTTGCTGATTTTTTTCGAGCCGCAGGCCGGGCACTGGCCGGGCGTGTCGGAAAGGGTGCGGGCCAGATGCTCGAAGGCGCGGCCACAGGCGGAACAGGTGTATTCGTAGATGGGCATAGCGGTATAAGCGGTGAAGAATTAGGAAATCACGGGAGTGGGAGCGGAAGCCCTCATTCGGTGGCTTTGATGGTGTCCCATACCTTGGAGTAGAGGGCGTTGGCGGCGCCGAGGTCTTTCAGCACTTCGGCTTTTTCCAGGACTTCTGCCGGCGGCAGGATCGCCGGGTTCTTGCGGTATTCCTCAGGCAGTTTGGCGATGCCGTGGGTGTTGGGCATGGGCGCGCAGATGTATTGGATGTTCTTGCAGGCGTTGTCAGGGTCGTAGAGGAAATTGATGAAGGCGTGCGCCAGCGCCGCCTCTTTCGCGGTCTTGGGGATGACCATCTCGTCGCAGGCCGCGGTGAAGCCTTCTTTGGGGAAGGCGAAGCCGATGTTTGCGGGATCCTCCAGCATAACCTGCGCGATGTCGCCGCTGTAGCCGTGCCCCAGCACGAACTCGCCGCTGGCGATGCCGGTCTTGTACTGCTCGTTGTCGAACTTCGCGATGTTCTTCTTCCAGCGCAACACGACGTCGCACGCTTTCTGCAACTCGTCGGGATTGGTCGAATTCAGGCTGAAGCCGAGCGACTTGAGGCCCGCGCCGATAGTTTCGCGGAAGTCGTTCAGGAGCGAGGAGCGTCCTTTGAACGCGGGATTGTCAAAGCTGGCCCACGAATCGACCGCGGCATCGCCGATCTTGTCCTTGCGGTAGGCGATGCCGGTGAAGGTGACCGCGTACGGCACGTTGTAGGTCATCTCCGGGTTGAGGATCACGCTCCTGTAGGCCTCCGCAAAGTGTGCGGCCACGTTGGGCAGCTTGCTCTTGTCGAGCGGCAGGAGCATGTTGTTCTGGACCATGAGGCTGATCTGGTAGGAACTCGGGAAGATGATGTCGTAGCCGCCGCTGCCCGCCTGGACCTTGGCGTACATGGTCTCGTTGGAATCGAAGGTGTCGATCTTGACGCGGCAGCCGTTCGCCTGCTCGAAGGCCGTGACCAGCTCCGGGTCGAGGTAGTCCGACCAGGTGTAGAGGTGAAGGGTCGGGCGTTTAGGGCCGCAGCCGCCGACGAGCGCCGCGACGGTGAGGGTGAGCGTCATGAGCAGGAAGATGTGTTTCATGAGGGAACTCCGTTCTTGTGCCCGTTCTGGGCTTTTGTTTGCTTGAGATTCTGGAAGGCGCGGCTGGCGAGCACCAGCGTGAAGGTGAGCGCCAGCATGACGGTCGACAGGCAGTTGATGACCGGCAGCTTCGGGCTGTGTTTGATCATGCTGTAAACCTTCAGCGGCAGCGTGCTGGACCCCGGGCCGGCCACGAAGAAGGTGATCACGAAATCGTCGATCGAAAGGGTGAAGGCCAGCAGACCGCCCGAAATGATGCCGGGCAGCAGCAGCGGCAGCTGCACCTTGACGAACGAGATCCACGCGTTGGCGCCGAGGTCGCGCGCGGCCTCGATGAGGCTGTCGTCGAAATCCTGCAGGCGCGCGAGGACGGTCATGGTCACGTAGCTCACGCAGAAGGTGGTGTGGGCCAGCAGGATGGTGTGCAGTCCGCAGTCCATGCCGACCGCGGTGAAGGTGAGCAGCAGGCTGATGCCCATGAGGATCTCGGGAATGACGAGCGGTGTGTAGATCAGACCGTAGTGGACATTCTGCAGGCGCGAGTCCCAGCGGTGCAGGGCGAGCGCGGCGGTCGTGCCGAGCAGGCAGGAGGCCAGCGTGGCGCCGGTCGCGATGAGCAGGCTGTTGACGAAGGCGAACCAGACCTGGTTGTCCGCGAGGAGCTGGCCGTACCACTTGAGCGTGAAGCCCTCCCAGGTGCCGCCGAAACGCGACAGGTTGAACGAATTGGCCGTCAACACCACGATGGGCAGATAGAGAAAGGCCAGCACCAGGACCAGCATGATCAGCGGGAAGGGGTTGCGCTTCAAGCCGCACCTCCCCGCTGCTTCACGCCGTTGGACTCTGCGCGGCGCAGCGCCTCGTTGCTGTCCTGGCGCTTGAGTAGCCAGGCGACCAGGCCGAGCGGAACAAGCACGCCGATGGCCATGAGGGCCGACAGGGCGCTGGCGTGCGGCAGGTTGCGGTCAGGGAACGTCCGCTGATAGATCTTGTTGCCGACCAGCTCGCTGTTCTTTCCGCCCACGAGATCAGGGATCACATAAGAGCCGACCGACGGGATGAAAACCATCAGGATGGCGGAGATCACACCGCGCCGGATTCCGGGGATGAAGATCTTGCGGAAGGCGAGAAAGCTGCGCGCGCCGAGGTCGCGCGCGGCCTCCAGCAGAGAGAAGTCGAACTTCTCGGCGGCGGCGTAGATCGGCATGATGGCGAAAGGCAGGAAGGAGTAGATGCTGACCAGCAGGATCGCGCCGGAGTTGTAAAGCAGTTGCGTGCCCGGTTCCGCCAGGCCCAGGGCGAGCAGGACGTGCTTGAGGAAACCCTCGGGGTGCAGGAGCAGACGCCAAGCGAAAACGCGCACCACGAAGCTGGTCCAGAACGGCAGCATGATGAGGCCGGCCATCACCGCCCGCCACTTTTTCTGCATGCGGGCGA
>CAZOIS010000258.1:0-4946 GCA_964579865.1 uncultured Lentisphaeraceae bacterium
CAGCGGCGACGCTTCCGGCGGGATCACGGTCAACGCCGTGGTCGCGGACAACGGCCCGGCTTCCACGCTGACGAAGCAGGGCTCCGGCACGGCCACGCTGGCAGCCGCGAATACATTCTCCGGCTTGACGTCCGTCGGCGGCGGTTCGCTGCTGCTGACCCATGCGGACGCCCTGCAGAACAGCACGCTGGGCGGCGCGGGCGCGGTGTTCGACGCGTCCGTCGCGGGACACGCTTTCGCCATCGGCGGCCTGACGGGATCGTTCCCTCTGGCCCTGGAGGACAACGGCGGCAACCCGGTCAACCTGACGCTGGGGCGCGGCAATTCCAGCGCGTCGTACAGCGGCACGCTGAGCGGGCCCGGCGGCCTGACCAAGACCGGCACGGCCACGCAGACCCTCTCCGGGCCGAATACCTTCAGCGGCGGCGTCACGGTCAGCCAGGGCGCGCTGTCGGCCGGCAACGCCGCGGCGCTCGGGACCGGCCCGGTCGTCAACGACGCCACGCTCAACCTGACGGCGGGCGGGGTCACCTACTCCGGGCTCTCCTCCAGCCTCAGCGGGACCGGCACGGTCAACGTGACGCTGACCACCGGTTCGGGCACGACATCTCTGCACGGCGATTACTCCGGCTTCACCGGGGTCTGGAACCTCGGCATCGGCGCCGCGGCGAACGCGGCCAAGGCCTACATGAACGGGGCGGACAACAGCGCCGCGACCATCAACGTGCTCTCCAACGCCGCGCTCTACTGCAACAACGCGGGCACGCACACGGCCCGGCTGGTGCTGAAGGGCGGCAACACGGGCGAGCAGTACGGCCAGCTGCGGCTCGAGAACAACTGCGTGTGGGCCGGGCCGGTCACGCTCGCCGGGAACATCACTTCGGGAGAGGACGGGTTCGTCGGCGGCAGCTCGGGCACCGGTTACATCACCGGAGACATCGGCGACCTGGACGCCATCCCGCGTCCTTTCTACAAGATCGGGGTCAACACGATCGTCTTGACCGGCGACAACACGTACAAGGGCCAGACCTGGATCCGCAACGGCACGCTGCGCATCAATTCGATCGCCGACGTCGGCGCGGCCAGCAGCGCCTTGGGCGCGCCGCAGACGGTCGCGAACGGCACCATCAGGTTCGGCGAGAACAACACCAACACGGTCTTGTCCTATGTCGGCAACGGCGACGAGTCGGACCGCGTCTTGGAGCTTGCCGGCACGACCGGCGGCGCCACGATCGACCAGTCCGGCACCAACACCCTGACGCTCACGGGGGGCATGCGCATATCGGGAACCGGTAACAAGACGATGACCTTCCAAGGGTCCACCAGCGGCATCGGCGTTTTCACCGGCGTGATTTCAAACGGCCTCGGAAGCGTGATCGCGGTCACCAAGTCGGGAAGCGGAACATGGGTTTTCGAAGGTGCCAACACGTTTACCAACGGGGTCACATTCGGCGACGGCAACGGGACGCTGATCGTGACCCATCCCCAAGCTTTGGGAACCGGTCCCGTGACCATGAACGGCAAGCCTGGCACGGTGGATCTCGCCCATGACGGCACCGGCGAGAACCACAACAATTTCGACCTGTCTGCGGGCTACACAACCACCATCAAGTCCAATGTCGGCACGCCGGGGCCGGGCATCAATCATGAGCTCGGGCAATTGAACTTGAGCACGGGAACGCTGAACATCATGGCCGGCACCAACGTCACCAGCGGCACGCCTTCGGTCTCGTTCCATGCGGTGAACCTCTGGCGCCAGGCGGCCGGGGAGACCTCCCTCCTGAATCCCACGACCGCCGACCTCATTTTGGGCGACGTGGGGATCTTGTCCGGCGTGTATGCCAACAAGATCATCAAGCTGGACGGGACCAGCACGGGCAACCGGGTGGTCGGCTGCATCAGCAACGGTCTGGCGGGGGCGTCGGTCGCCGTCACGAAAAGCAACAGCAGCATCTGGACGCTGTCAGGCTCGAGCACATACACCAGCGCGACGGTGGTGGACGGCGGACGCCTCGTGCTGGCGGGGCCCGACGGCGCGATCCTCGGAACCAGCGGCATCACGATCAGCACCGGTGCGCGGCTCGAAGTGCGAAACAACGCGGTGACCAACAACGGCAACCGGCTCAGCGACACGGCGACGTTGACCATGAAGGGCGGCGTCTTGGATTATGCCCACTCCGGCGGCGCGGCCGACTACAGCGAGACCGCCGGTCCTTTGGCCGTCAACGCGGGCAGCAACACGGTCCTGACGGCTCGCGCCGACGAGTCCCGGACGTCGACGCTGACGTTCGCATCGCTCGCCCGCACCGGCAACGGCACGCTCAATTTCGCCGGCGACGGGCTCGGCGACGCCGACGGCCGCAACCGCGTGCTGTTCACGGCCGCGCCGGCGCTGTCCAACGGCCTGATCGGCCCGTGGGCCATGATCAACGGCACCACCCTCGCGACCTATGACGGCACGCTGGGCGTCACCGCCTTCACCAGTTTCACGGACATCGCGGCCCGCGGGCCCGATTCGGTGATCCCGGACGACGCCACGCTCAACGCGCGGATCAACGCGGCGGGCGTCGAAGGCGACATCACGCTGGGCACCTCGCCGGTCAGCCAAGTCAACACGCTCCTCCAGAACACCGACACGCCGGCCAAGGTGACGACGACGGACACGACGTTCCGGGCCTCCGCCATCCTAATCGGCGCGGGCAAGGCGAGCCTGACCGTGGGCGCGGCGCAGGGAGACGGCGCGCTGACCGCCCTTGCCGCGGGCGGCGAGCTGCTGTTGGCCAACCACGACGCGACCGCCCTGCTGACCGTGAACGCGCCCATCACCAACAACGCGACGGCCTCTTCGCTCAACAAGTCCGGAATCGGCACCGTCGTGCTGACGGGGGCGAACACCTACTCGGGCGCGACCGTGATCAACGAGGGCACGCTGGCCATCGGCGGCACCGGAACGCAGACCGTCTCCAGCGTCATCAGCGGCCCCGGCAAGCTGGCGAAGACCGGCACGGGGCGCGTGGTCCTCGCCGGCGCGAACACTTTCACGGGGGAGACCTACATCAACGAAGGTGTCTTTGTGGTGAAGAACAACGCCGCCTTCGGCTCTGCCGCGGCGGGCACTTTTGTCGCGGACGGCGCGACCCTCGATATCGGCGGCGGCATGAGCGGCGACTCGGTCAACCTCGGTGCCGAGGTCTTCACGATCCGCGGCACCGGCTTCAACGACATGGGCGCCATCGCGAACGCAACGAACATCGGCCAGATCAGCGCGTTCGGCCGCGTGGTTCTTGAGGGCGACACGACGATCAGCGCGTATAACCGTTGGGACATCCGCCAGAATTCGCCGTCACTCACCCTGAACGGGCACACGCTGACCAAGATCGGCGGCAGCGAGTTCTGCCTCGTCAACTGCCGCGTCGTTCCCGACGGCGGCCATATCGTCGTCACGCAGGGGCTCTTGCGGCTGGAGTCGTCGGTGCGCCTGAACGGCGATGCTTCCAACACCCTCCGGGTCAAGCCCGGCGCGAAGCTGGACATGTGGAATTTCACGTCGGATACGAACGCCGCTCCGTGGACGCTGATCGCCGAGGACCGGGCCTCCGTCACCGCGGGCAGCGGCGTCCATCCGCAAAACACCTGGTGGGGCCCGGTGACACTGGACGGGACGGTTTTCCTGGACTGCAGCTCGGGCCGCAGCATGACGTTCACGAACGCCATCGGCGGCAGCGGCTCGCTGATCAAAAACAACACGGGTGACGCGTATGTGTTCGGCAACGGCAACACCTACGCCGGCACGACCAGCGTGAGCAACGGCACCTTGCACGTCTACCAGCAGGGAGGCCTGCCGGGACACGACGAGGGCGGCCGGGTGACGGTCGGCCCCAGCGGCACGCTGGTCGTATATTATGCGGAGGACGGCAGCGGCTGGACCCAGGCGCAGCTCGACGATGTCCGCACCAACACAACATTCGCCGCGTCGTCCTCCTACCTGGGCATCAACACCGCCTGGGGCGACCTCGTCTACGACCGCGACCTCACGTCGCCGATGTCCTTCGCGAAATACGGGACGAACACGCTCACGCTCCCGCAGAAGAACCTGTTCGGCGGCTCGCTCAGAGTCTACGGCGGCACCGTGAACCTGCCGGCCTCCAGCACCAACGCCATCGGCGCGGTGACGGTGAACGGCGGCAGCCTCGGCGCGACGCTCAACATCGACGGCTACGCCTCGTTGGGCAACAACACCATGAACTTGGGCGCATGGGGGAACGACCGCAGCGTGGTCACGATCTCGACCAACGCCGTGATGGGTAAACTCCTCGCGGGCACGACCAAAGGCGGGTCTGGCGCGGTCTTCCTGAACGGCGGAAACGTGGAAGTGGGAATCACGACCGGCTCCGGCGACGTGACGACGCTCGGTAACGCGGGCGGTTACGGTTATTTGCGGATCAACGCGGGTTCGCTCAAGACGGGGCAACTATTCTTGGGAGGAAGTAGCGGCGGCAACACCGACGGCGTGCTTGACCTCTTCGGCGGATCCCTCAACGTGTGCATGGGCGATGGCGATCTGATTATCGGTTGGAACTACGGCAATGCCGTGCTCAACCTGTGGGGCGGCACGGTGCTCAACACGAACGGCAACGAGGTCTCACTCTGCAACCAGGCGGGCCGCGGACTGTTCAGCATGTTGAACCTTCTCGGTCCAAACGCATGCTTGAATTCCGCGGGCCGGGCGATCAACGTCGCCACTTCCGCCGGAAATCTCGCGGGCGTGGTCAATTTGAACGGCGGTAGCCTGCGTACGTCTCGGGTGTATGCGGGGTCGGCCGGAACACCTTCGCTCGTCAATTTCAACGGCGGCACGCTGCGGGCGGATTCGTCCCGCACCGACTTCATGCAGGGCCTGACGGCGGCCACGGTCTACCCCGGCGGCGCGGTGATCGACACCACGA
>CAZOIS010000259.1:0-4941 GCA_964579865.1 uncultured Lentisphaeraceae bacterium
TCTTGTTTTGCTCCAGCATGACCACGTCGAGCGTCTGCCACTCCGTGCCGATCGCCTTCTTGCCGCACGACCCGCGGACGGCGCTGGTCCAGGGCGGCTGGTTCAGCATGGCTTCAACGGTGCCCAGCTTGAACGGCAGGGTCGAACGCACGCGGAGCCGCAGCACGAGGCAGGGCGCCAGCTCTTTGATTTGCGGGCCCCAGAGCTGGATCAGGTGGCTCTTGGCCCCGGGCGCTTGGCAGGTGACGCGGTTGAATCCGCGTCCGTTTTCCTGCGCACGTCCCAGTGTGCCTTTCGCCTCCTCCTGGAAGGAGACGCTCCAGCGCGAGTCCGTCAGGTCGATGATCTGGTTGAGGATTTTCGGCTGGAAGGGCAAGGTGGTCCATAGTCCGGGCTTCATTTCGCACCAGTCTTCGGTTCGGTCGCGCGCGATCGAGCCTTGCAACGTGGGCTTTGCCCCGGTGCCGTAAGCGCCGTAGACGATGCGGGCCGTGGGCGATCCGCTCTGCGGAACGAGTTGGCCGCGCCACAGCCCGCCGCGTTTGAACAGCACCTGGTCGCCGGGGATCAGTTCGGCGGCGTTGACTTTGTCGAGGCTTTGCCAGGCCGCGCTTTCGGCCGTCCCTGCGGCGGTGTCGCTGCCCTTTTCACTGTCGATGTAGAACGTCGCGGGCGCCGTGCGTCCGGCCCATGTGGCGCCCGCCGCGGTGCAAACGGTAAAGAAAAGGAAGTCACGAATGTTCATGCGGATCCCCAATTTTTTTATGCCAGCCTTGATTGCCGTAACGGCTTAACACGCCGGTTCCCAGCCGATCAGTCGTTTCAGTCGCCCAGTTCTTGAATCCAGATGTTGCGGAACTCGATCGGGTCGTTGTGGTACTGGAGCTTGATCGGCTGCTTCGCGGGGTGCGGGCTCAGCGTGGCGGTGCGTTTGAGCGTCGAGCCGTCGATCTCCACGCTGTCCTGCACGGTCACGCCGTTGAAAACCACAGTGAAGGTCGGCTTGCGCTCGACCTTGCCGCCGGCGGCGAACTTCGGCGCGAGGAACGTGATGTCGTAGCTCTGCCACTCGCCTTTGGGCAAGGCGGGGTTGCAGGCGGGCGAGGAGCGCTGGTAGATCGCACCGGCCATGCCGTCGGAGTAGGTGTTGGTGAGGTTGTTGTGAGACTCGAGGATCTGCACCTCGTACCAGCCCTGCTTCGGCATGAAGATGATGCCGCTGTTCGCGCCCTTTTGTCCGGCCGCCACACGGTCGGCCGGCACGCGCCACTCGAGATGCAGCTTCACCGATCCGTACGCCTTTTTCGTGAGCAGGTCGGTCGCGGTGTCGATCCAGGCGCCGTCTTTGACCGGCCAGATGACGCCGCCCTTTTCTTTGGGCTTTTCGGCCAGCCAGTTCGCCTCGGCCGAGGCTGCCGTGCCGTCGAACAGCACCTCCGCGCCGGCCGGAGGCTTCGCGCAGTTCGGCGTGCCCGCCACCTTCTTCACCGCGAACATGTCGCCTTCCACCCTCGGGTTCGGAGGATTCGCCAGCACCGCGCCCGCCGTCACCGCCGCCGCCATCGCCATCTGCATCAATTTCATGTTTTTTCCTAACGGGGATCGTTTGAGAGATCGAAGCGCGCGCCGACGGGGCCGCCGTCGGTGGCGAGCGCGGTGCCGGGCGTGCCGGGCCTGAGCCGGTAATCGCGGGCACCGGCGTCGACGAACTGCGGCTCGGCGATGACCGAGCCCTTGTCGAAGCCCAGCTCCGCCTGATACTTCGCGAAATCGGCGGCGGCGTAGTCCGTCTTTTCCTTCCAGCGCATGATCGGCTTGTCCGGCGACCAATAGAGATTGTTCTCCATCGTCGGTTTGGCGTTCCAGTCGTTCCACATGCGCGTGCATCGGTCGCTGCTCCGCACGAAGAGGTTGTTCCGCATGACGAAATTGGTCGTGGCCGCGCGATTGTTGTAAAACATCAGATGGGCGCCGTTCGGGTTCGGACGCTGATCGTGCGACCAGCAATAGCCGGCGTCCACGCAGGTGTTGTGCTCGAAAAGGATGTTTGCGGTGAGCTTGGCGTTCCAGTATTCAAAGGAGTACTCGGCTTGCCAGATCACGTTGTCGCGGTAGGTGATGTTCGTCTCCTCGTCGTCGCGGCCCTGATTGGTGAGCGCGGCGTCGTAGATCTGCCAGAGGCGGTTGCGCTCCACGAGGTTGTTGTCGCAGTTGCCCCAGAACTCGATGCCGTTGCCGAAGCGCACGGGATAGGTGGTGCCGTTGTCGCGCTTTTTCCAGTACTGCAGCCCGCCGCCGATCCAGTAGACGTCGCAGTTGCGGATGACGATGCGGGCGGTGCTGCCGCCGCCGAAGCCGTGGGCCGCGCCGTAGCGCACGGCCAGGCCGTCGTAGGTCACGTCGTGGCGGTTGCTCTCGTTGACGATGTGGCTTGTGAGGGCGAGCTCGACGCTCTTGAATTTCAGGGCGGGGTTGGCGTCGCACGCGAGAAAGACGCGCTTGCCGTCCTCATCGTACCAGTAGTCGTAGGGTGCCTTGACGTCCGCGAGCGTCCACTTCTTGATGCCCCACTTCTCGCCGTGGTTCAGAATCACGATGCCGACGTCGCGGGGAATGGCGACGTCGGTCTCGATGCGCGCGGCCCACAGGCCGACGGGCTCGAAGTCGAAGGCCGCGCCGGCGGGCAGGGTGTCGCCGAGGTTGATGTGCAGACGCGGTTCGGCCACCTTGTTCTGCTCGATCATCGGTATGTCAACGGTCTGCCAAGCGGCGCCGATCTCCTTCTTGCCGGCGGCGCTGGCGAAGGCGGTGGTGTACGGCGACGCGTTGCGGATGGCGGCGACGCGGCCCAGCGTGAACGGGATCGTGGAGCGGACGCGGAGACGGAACACGAGCGTGGCGGGGGCGTTCGTCAGCGCGGGGCCCCAGAGCTGGATGTGGTTGCTTGCCTTGCCCGCCGCCGCGCAGGCGACGCGGACGAAGCCGCGGCCGTCTTCCCGCGTGCGGGTCAGCTTGACTTTGGCTCCGGCTTCGGAGTGGACGTTCCACGACGACGCGCTCAGGTCGGCGACCTGACCCAAAAGCTGCGGCTCTGATTTGCGCGTGGCCCAGACGCCGGGCGCGGCCTCGGCCCAGTCTTCGGCTCGGCTGCGCGCGACAGACCCCTGCAGGATCGGCTTGGGACCTGCGCCGTACGCGCCGTAGACGACGGGCTTGCCGTTTGAGCCGCTTTGCGGGAGGAGCTGGCCTCGCCACAGTCCGCCGCGCTTAAAGAGCACGCGGTCGCCGGGAATCAAGGCCGCCGTGTTGACCTTGTCGAGCGTTTGCCATGCTGCGGCTTCGCCCGTGCCATCGGCCGCGTCGCTCCCCTTTTCGCTGTCGACATAAAACGTGGCCGGCGCCATCCGTTGCTCCGCCCGCCCCGAGGCGGCCAAGACCCCCAGAGCCAGAATCCCCATCCAGTGTGCCGTCATCTTGATCCCCCCCCGTGTTCGCCTGTTGCAGACCGCGGTGCGCCGATGCACCTGCGGCACGACGGTTCCAGATATCATTATCTGTTTTGCCGTACCGCCGGACGGTCGTTTCCGCCGCCGCTTTGAAACGATCTGTGAGCCGAGATTATAAAGGCCGAGAAGCGGACAGACAATATACGAAATGTCCGTTGATTTATACGATTTGACCGCGTGGGGGCCCGGCCCGGTTGACCTTACGCCTTCCTCGCGGCGTCCGCCAGCATCGAGAAGGCCTTGTCCGGGCCGGCGTCTTCGAGCGTTTGGGCACACGCGGAGGTCAGCGCGGGCAGCGCGCCGACCGACGCGTAGAACGCGTTGCGCTTCTTCATGTTCGGGAACTCCGCCTGCGCGCGTTCGCCGAGGTAGGGTGCGTGGGCATAGCCGCCGAGCAGGGTCTGGCCGACCATGACCTGCATGCCCTGCGTGAATTCGACGCCGTATTTTTTCAGGACCGGCCCCGAGAGCAGGTCCACGAAGGGCAGCCCGCCCTTGTTCATCTCGGTCCCGATGTTGATCGGCAGGTCGCGTTTGACGCAGGCCTTGACCACCTCGTCGAGCTTCGCTTGTTTGAGCGTGGCTTCTTCGGGCTTCTTGAGGTTCCAGTTGCGGTCCGGGATGATGTTCAGGGCGGCGCAGCCTTTGTCGGTCATGAGGTCCAGCAGCGCGTCGCATTTGGCTTCGCCGCCGCTGGTGCCGTCGAGCCACGCGATGGTCGGGATGGCGCCGCAGGAGCGCACCCAGCCGGTGAAGGCGTCGGCCAGCGGGAAGGTCTTTTCGTCGGGCTGGATGTAGCCGATGCCGCCACGCTTGGCGAGCGCGTTGCGGACGAGGTCTTCCATTTTCGGCACGTTGGCCTCGATGGCGGGATAGTCCGCGAGAGCGCACTTCAGGAGCGGGGCCCAGAAGGTGGCCCGCGCGGCGGGCTCGCGGTACGTTTTCTCGGCTTGCAGCCGGTAGGCGCGCATGATGTGGCGTTCGGTGGCGACGCCTTTGGGCGTGAGCGGCTGCACGTCGCGGGCGTAGTCGATCGCGATGGACGGCAGCGTGGCGTTGACGCGCGCGATGAGGGCGAGGTTGCGGTCCTGCGCGCCTTGGCGGAGCTGGGCCAGCGTTTGGGCCTGCGCCGAGCCCGCTGCGGGCGTGCCGGTGAAGCCGCAGCCCATGATGTAGGTCACGCCGGGCTCGCCGGGGGAGCTGATGTCGACAGCCGACAGCTCCCGCACATAGGCGCGCGTCTCCAAATGGACGGCGGCGCGCAGCGCGAGCAGGCGTCCGGCCGCGAGAAACTCTTCCAGCCCGTCGAGCACGTCGAAGTCGCACAGCGCAGAAGCGGACAGGCCGCGGTTCTTGCATTCGTACGCGACGCGCGACGGCGACCAGCCGTCGGCGTTGTAGGAGAAGAACGAATGGCAGTGCATGTTGAAATCTG
>CAZOIS010000260.1:0-4933 GCA_964579865.1 uncultured Lentisphaeraceae bacterium
GATCGGGAACATCAACGACGACGGCTATTTCACGGGAAGCCTGCCGGACATCATCATGATCTCGGGACGCAACGAGCGCGAGGTCCTCGCCGTCCTCAAAGTCCTCCAGTCATTCGACCCGCCCGGCGTCGGCGCCCGCACCCTGCGCGAATGCCTGCTGCAGCAGCTCGAACTGGTCGAAGACTCGCCGTGGGAAGAGGAAGCGCGGCTGGTGATCGACAAGCACCTGGAACGGCTCGGCGCCCACGACGAAAAGTATCTCTGTAAAACGCTGTCGCTGACGCGTGAGGAACTCACCCACGTCATCGCGCTGATCCGCAGCCTCAACCCCCGGCCCGGCCGCTCGTTCGAGCGCGCGGAGGTCGAGTACGTGGAGCCCGAAGTCTTCGTCGCCAAGGAGAAAGGGCACTTTGTCGCCAAGGTGGACAACGGGCAGTTGCCCCACATCCACATCAGCAAGCACTACCGCCAGCTGCTCGAAAGCAAGGAGGTCTCCTCCGAGACCAAGTCCTACATCCGCGAGCGCATCCGCGCGGGAGCCTTTCTCATCCGCAGCATCTATCAGCGCCAGGAAACGATCCGCAAGATCGCGCAGGAGATCGTCGACGCGCAGACCGCTTTCCTGACGCAAGGCGTCGAAGCGCTCCGGCCGATGACCATGGCCGAGGTGGCCACGAAAGTGGGCGTGCACGAAACCACCGTGAGCCGCACGGTGGCCAACAAGTACATGCGCACGCCGATCGGGCTCTTCGAGATGAAGTACTTCTTCACGCCGGGGCTGAAGGGCAAAGACGGCGTCGCGATCTCGAACAAATCGATCCAGGACCAGATCAAACGGCTCGTGGATGCGGAAGACCCGTCCGAACCGCTGTCGGATCAGGCGATCGAAGAAAAGCTCTCCGGGCAGGGCGTCACGGTCGCGCGGCGCACCATCGCCAAATACCGCGGCATCCTCAAAATCCCGCCCTCGCACGAACGCCGCCGCACGTGAGCGCCGCGGTGAGACCGCACGCCCGCCACCCGGTCAGGCCTGTCGCTCTTTTTTTTCCGCCTGGGCTTTCTTGAGCGCCTGAAACGCGGCGATCGTGGGGCCCTTCAGGTGGGCTCGGTAATACCCGTATGAAAGCGGCGTTCCCTCGCCCTGCTCCGCCTCCAGCACCTCGCAGTGAAAGAGGGTGTGCGTGGCCAGCTCATGCGTGAAGAGCACCTTGCAGACATACCAAGCCGCGGCGCGCTGCAGGACCGGCAGCCCGCTCTGAAACCGGTGCTCCACAAGCGGCCACTTCTGGATCTGGCGCGTGGACTGGAACCCGAAATTGGCGATCACGAACGGGTCAACGTCCTCGCGCAGCACGGACACGCTGAACTCGCCCGCCGCCTTGATGCAGGCGTTCGTCAGCGTCGGGTGCTGACTGCACAAGATCACCGTCGCGGGAAACGCCGTCGCCTGGATAAACGCGTCGACGATGCACCCGGCAAAGCCCCCTTCGCACCGGGCGCCCACCACGAACAGCCCACACGGGATCGCGAACAACGCCTTGTCGTCCATCACAGGTCAATCCCCCTTACACCGGCAGCGCCGGCAACTTGAACACGTGCGAATCCTCTTCCACCGCCGTCAGAACCTCGGGCTCGGGAAACCCGTGGCGCGCGCGCAGCACCGCCACCGTCTCGTCCAGAAACGACTCCGGCGTGGAGGCGCCGCTCGTGATTCCGACCGTCGCGACGGCCCGCCACTCCAGCGCCTCCACCTGCGCCACCTCGCTGACCAGCACGGCTCCGGCCCCGGCCGCGCGCGCGGTCTCGACCAGCCGCTGGCTGTTGGAGCTGTTGGCGGACCCCAGCACCAAAACCCGCTGGCAGGCGCGTGCCAGCGCGCTCACGGCCTGCTGGCGGTTGCGCGTGGCGTAGCACACATCCGTGCTCGCGGGCAGTCTCAGGCCGACAAAACGCCGCAGCAGCACCGCCATCACGGCCTCCACCTGCGCCGCGCCCAAGGTGGTCTGCGTCACCACCGCGACCGGCGCGCCTGCCGGCACCTCCAGCGCCTCCGCCTCCCGCGCGCTCTCCACGATCCGAACGTGCCCGGGCGCCTCCCCCGCCACGCCCGCGACCTCCTCGTGGCGGCGATGCCCGATGCAAACCACGCACGCGCCCTGCGCCGCGAAGCGCCGCACCTCGGCATGCACCTTGGCCACGAACGGACAGGTCGCATCGATCACCCGCAGCCCGCGGGCCGCCGCCAGCCGAACCACCTCCGGCGACACGCCGTGCGCCGAGAACAGCAGCAGCGCCCCCGGGGGAACCGCCGCGACATCGCTCACGAACACCATGCCCAGCGAGGTCAGGCGCGCGACGACCTGCTTGTTGTGGACGATCTCATTCAGGCAATAGACCGTCTCGCCGCGGCAGCGCGCCAGCACGGCCTCGGCGGCCTCGACCGCCCGCGCCACGCCCGAGCAGAAGCCGTGGGGCCGCACCACGATCAGGCGTTTCGCCGCCGTCACGGCGCCTCACTCCCGAGCCCGCCGCGCTCCAAGTCCGCGAGGATCTGCTCGGCCGGCGTCAGATATTTTTTGGTTCTGTTGCACGCCGCGCACGCCGGCACCACATTGCCCTTGGTGCTGGAGCCGCCGCGCGCGACCGGCACCACGTGGTCCAGCGTCAGCGCGTCCGCGCCGACCTGCTTGCCGCAATAGTGGCACACGCCCGCCTGGATCTGCTGCCGCCACCAGGCGCTCTTGCGCAGCGCGCGCGCCTTCTCGCGCTCGCGCGCCACGTGCCGGTCATCTTTCCGTATGTCGATCCACTCGTTCATTCGCTCAAAGCCGCTTTAGCGCTTCCGAACTCGGCCGCGCTCATTTCCGCAGCGCGATCAGACGCTGGGCGTGATTGTCCTCCGCGACGGCCAGCGCCGTAAAGGTTTCGCGCAAGCGCGGGATCACGCTCTTCTCCGCCAGCGTCCGGTAGAACAGCGCCATGGCGCGTTCGTGCTCGATGGCGTGCTCGACCTCTTTGGACGCCTTGACCGCGTCGTGCATGAGGTCGTCCACCGGCGGCAGCGTCCCCGCCATCGCGGCGGTGATCGGGATGTCTTTGTCCGCGCCTGCCGCCAGCGCGCTCAGCATGGCCTCGTGGTGCCAGCGCTCCTCCGCCGCCAGCCGCGCAAACACCGCCTTTTCGTCCGGATCCAACGACCGCGCCGCCAGCGCCTCGTAGTCCTCAAAGGCCGCCTTTTCGAAAACCGCCGCCTGCTGAATCACGAAACGCCCCACCCAGCCGGTGATGTCGGAAACCCTGCGGGGCGCGGCTTCGGCTTTTTCAGCCTTGGGCAGCAAGGCCTCGCGCAGCATCAGGCAGCCGAAAACCAGGAACAGCGCGCCGCCCACGCATTTGATGTACCGCTCGTCCGGCACGAAGCGACGGATCAGGTCGCCGGCCAGCACGCCGATCGCCGTCGACGCCGCCAGCGCGATCGCGCCCGCCGCGAACACCGTCCACTTGGACGTGGACGCGGCCGATTGGCTCATCACGGCCAGCTGGGTTTTATCGCCGAGTTCGGCCAGGAATATGAGGGCAAACGTACTGAAAAACAGCGGCCAGTTCACATCGTTCTCCGTTCTGTGGAAATAGCGGCAGTATACACGTTTCCGGCCCGCGCGTGCCACCGCTTTCTCTGCGCCCGCGGGGCGGGGCGGAAGACGGGGCCCACGGCCGCGGGCCCGCGGGGCTGTTTTTCGGCTCGAAAACCTCTGTCCGGATGCGCTATCCTTAGGGCCATGAATTCGGCACGTTCACCCTTTCTCACCTTGGCGCTGGTGGCGATGGTGGTTTTCCTCGCGCTCCAGCTCCTGGACAATCGCCGGCGGCGCGAAGCTCCCCGGGAACCGCCGCCGCCCGCGCTCACCAACCAGGTCGGCGCCGCCGTGCAGCCCGCGCCGCGCTTCGTGCAGCCCATCCCCGAGACCGAGGCGACCGCCGTCTACAAGCGCGTCTCCCCCTCCGTCGTCGCGGTCGCCAACAACGCGCTCGTGCGCCGCGGCTTCTTCGACGTCCAGCTCTACGAGGTGCCGCAGGGCGCGGGCTCGGGCTTCGTGTGGGACAAGAAAGGCCACATCATCAGCAACTACCACGTGGTGTACCAGGCGAACACCCTGACCGTCACCTTCCCCGACGGCACCCGCTACGACGCCAAGCTCGTCGGCGTCGCGCCGGACTACGATCTGGCCGTGCTCAAGATCGACGCGCCGCCCGAGAAGCTCGTGCCGGTCGAGGTCGCCCCGTCGCGCGACCTCGAAGTCGGCCAGCAGGTCTATGCCATCGGCAACCCCTTCGGCCTCGACACCACCCTCTCGTCCGGCATCGTCAGCGCCCTCGGGCGCACCATCACCTCCATGACGGACCGCAAGATCTACGACGTGATCCAGACCGACACCGCGATCAACCCCGGCAACTCCGGCGGGCCGCTGCTGGCGGCGTGCGGGCGGCTGGTCGGCGTCAACACCGCCATTCTGAGCCCGAGCGGCGCCTACGCGGGCATCGGCTTCGCGGTCCCCTCCGACACCGTCTCGCGCGTGGTGCCCCAGCTGATCGGAAAGGGCCGCGTCACGCGCGCGGGCCTCGGCGTGCAGCTGCTGCCCGACCACGTCACCGAGCGCGCCGACATCACCGGGGTCGTCATCTACGCCGTCTTCGACCAGACCCCCGCCGCAAAGGCGGGCCTCGAAGGGCTCGGCATCAACCGGCTCGGCGAGCTGGTCTTCGGCGACGTCATCACCGCGGTCGACGGCACCCCCGTGCGGACCATCGAAGACGTGCAGGCGATCCTCGACCCGCGCAAGCCCGGCGACCGCGTGACGCTCACGGTCACCCGCGCCGGCAAAAGCCGCGACATCGCCCTCACGCTCATCGAGGAGTCCTAGCCCGCACCCGA
>CAZOIS010000261.1:0-4931 GCA_964579865.1 uncultured Lentisphaeraceae bacterium
CCAGCATGCCTGGTGTGCACCCCCATTTTCAAACAAGCGTTTTAAGCTAAAAAAACCACGTTTGAGGGGTTAAATCCTGAAAAAGTGCACACCAGGCATGGTGGTGGTTCACTAATAAGTTTTTTGCGAAAAAAGTCGAGGAGCAACAGTCTCTACTGCAAGTGTTTATACTTATAGATTGAGCACCATACCACCGGGTACCCTGGTGCTTAACCCTTATCTTGCCGTACCCCTGTCTATGTATACATAGACCGAAGGGTCCTGCAAGATCACCCGGATTTTTTTTGAAGACCAAATACAACCCCTGTGTTGACGTCCCCAACGGGACCCGAGACAGGGGTAAAAAGGAGGGGTTGTGGGGCGCGGAAATGTGAGGGTGAGGGCCTCTTCAGGCCGTCGCGTAAATGCGGAGCATCCTTGTCAGGGCATGTCCACCCTGACGCGGTAGAAGCGGCTTCCGGCATTCGTCGGCCCCCACTCGGCGTCGGACAGTTTGGTCTTGCCGTCGACGGTGTAAACGCGTGCGGCACCCAGGTCCGGCGTCCACGACACCTGAGGTACTCCTCCGATCACATCGATGCCGGCCCTGAACACGGACGCGTTGTCTGTGGGCACCGATCCCGCGACGTACTCCTGCCACGTGATCACTCCGTCGAGGTCGGCGTCGATCAGCGCCGCGATCTCAAAGTTGCCGAGCGCCATGCTCATCAACACCGGATACTGGATCAGCCAGGAATACGGTACGGGCACGGGTCCCCATGATGTCGCCTGCTCAACCCACTTCGCAAAGAGCGAGTGGTCCCCGGCGATGCCCACCGTCGTCGAGTCCGTCACAACGGCTCCCGTGCAGGCCGCGTTCGTGTACCAGCCCGCGAAACCGTAATAGCCTGTGCGCGTTGTAGTCGCCAGGCTTCCGTAAACCTGACCGTATGTCACTGTCTTCGAAGCCGGAACCGGGACGGTTCCCCCACGGGGGTCGAAGGAAACCGTCACAATCTGTGGCATATACTCATACGCTCCCATATCCACAACCCCGTTCTGTATGCGCGGGTTGCCGGCGAGGTCGGAGGGAAGCGTGGCGTAGGAGTTATTGCCGCCGTCGATGCAGGGCGAGCCCGGCTGCAGGTGCAGGTCCTGAGCGCTCAGAAACATCGGGTCCGAGGAAATGTTGCCCTCCCCAGAGGAAGGCTCCGGGTACGTGCAGGAGTAAAGGTAGGTTCCGCCATCATAATTGTTGACGGCACCCACCGAATTCGTGTTACCCCAGACGATGCAGTTTCTCAGCGTGCCTTCACTAGAGCCGCCACCGCGATTTCCTGCAGTGTTACCTGAGATTGTGCAGTTGTTCAGTGTACAGTAATAGGAACCGCCGCCGTCAACATTCGCAGTGTTACCAGAGAGCGTGCAGTTCGCCAGCGTAGCGCCGCTCGACCCGCCGCCGTAAGAGACCGCCGTGTTGCCCGTGAGCGTGCAGTTGTTCAGCGTACCCTTATGGGAACCGCCGCCGTAACTATAGCCGCCGCCGTAAGAGAGGGCCACATTGCCCTTGAGCGTGCAGTTGTTCAGCGTACCGTTATAGGAACCGCCGCCGTAACTAGAGCCGTTGCCGTTAAAAAGGGCCACGTTGCCCGTGAGCGTACAGTTGTTCAGCGTACCGTTATAGGAACCGCCACCATAACTGGATGCGGAAGGCGAGTATGAGTAGGCGGTATTGCCGGAGAGCGTGCAGTTGTTCAACGTGCAGTTATAGGAACCGCCGCCATAACTGGATACGACATACGTACTTGAGTAGGAGTAACCGGTATTGCCGGAGAGCGTGCAGTTGTTCAGCGTGCCAAAGGCAGCCCCACCTCCAGCATTTGCCTTACAGTTTTGGACGATACAGTTGGTGACGACCGTGTTCGGGGCCGCGTTATAGATATTTACCCCACCACCAGTTTCATCGTATGCGTTTAAATTACTACCGGTGGCGCCCATGGTCGCGCCACTTCTAAGCGTGAACCCGTCGAGCGTCCCGTTTTTCATGTAGACGCAGCGTACGGCCGATGACGTGCCATAGAAATTGGTTCCAGAACCTTCAATGACTGTAACATCGGGTCCGTTGACGCTTCTCACGGTGATGGCGTTGGTGATGACCACGCGGTTGTTCAGAGTGCCCCCGGGAGTCACGGTGGTCCCCGAGGCGTAGACGCCGTTGGTGACAATCACGGTGTCCCCGGCTACCGCCAATTTCACCGCAGTCTGGATCGACTTCTTCGCGGTTACCCAGTTTGTGCCGGCCCCGGCATCGTTGGGCCTAGCCGCGTTCACGTAATAGGTGGCTGATTCCGCTGGCCCCGCGACCAGGATAAGAGCAGATATTGCAATGCCGGCCTTCACATAAGCGTTCGCATGACATTTCATTTCGTCATCCCTGTTTCTGCCGGCACCGCCCCCGCATACCGGCGGACAAAAAAAATGAGGGACGCGGACATTCAACCCCACGCCCACACCTAAGGCCCGGCAAGGCCCGTATGACAGACGCAAAGCGGAAGCCGCGCCCCCCAAAGGGTTCGCGACCTCGCTGAAAGCATCCGTCATACTTTTGAAACTTGCCGGTTTTAGGTGTAGACGGCTTTCTGCGAGAAGCAGAAAACAAGATTATGTCAGCGCTCTATAACTACCTCGGTAGCTCCTCCTTCGCGGGCGCACACGCGTCCCGCTTTGACGGGAATACGATACAACGATCCCCCGGTGAAAAAAAGCGGATTCTCGGTATTTCTCCACACACTCAACCCACCACAGAAAGGATCATGACCATGGCACAGACACAGATGCTCGACCTGCTGACAAGAGAAGGCGTGCTGCTCAGCGTGAGCGTGCGCTACTGGCGGGCGGCGAAGAAGCTCCAGGCTCAAGACCTCGGACTCGACCCCGACGACGTCACGGACCGGCTTATTTCACTGGGGCACAAGCGGCTCATGCCCAAGGACGCGCTGGCGGGTTTCGCGTTGATCGAATCCCGCGCCCACGCCCTCGTGGACTCGGCCACGTTCCCGTTCATGAACGGCTTGGCCCGGTTCCTGCCCAACCGCAAATTGGGCGAGGTCACGCGCAGGCTCGGCGAACTCGAAGCCGAGTTCCGCCAGGCCCGCACGGCGTTCGCGTCGAAATACGCGGGCCTGCGTGAGGAAGCCCTGAGGGAGTGGCATGAGCAGGCCCGCAGGCTCAGCAGCGACCCCGACAAGGTCGTGGCGTCGGTTTCGGCCGCATTCCCGGCCCCGGACCGGCTTGACCGGCATTTCGGCTTCATCACGAGCCTGTTCCAGATCCGCGTGCCGGAGGCGCTGGACGCCGAGCTTGTACAAGCCGGCGACCGGCAGGAGCTGATGCGGGCGCGTGAGCAGGCGGCCCAGGAAGCCCGCAGGAGGATCGGCGAGGGCGTAGAGAGCTTCGTCGGCGACTGCGTCACGAGCCTGCGCCAGCAGACGGCCGGGCTCTGCGAGGAGATGCTGGAGGCGTTCAGGACCGGGAAATCGGGCGTCCACCAGCGCACGCTCAACCGTTTGACGGAGTTCATCGATAATTTCAGGTCTCTGAACTTCGCCAATGACGCCGAGCTCGACCGCCGGCTCACGGAGGTCCGGCAGCGTTTCCTCAACACCACCGCCGAGACCTACCGCGACGACGTCCAGGCCCGCACGCGCATGACCGAGGGCATCCGGGGTCTGGCCAACGCCGCCCGTGAGCTGGCCCAAGCCGACACAAGCGCCGTGGTCGAGGGCTTCGGCAGGATGGGCACGCGCAGGTTCACGCTGGCCGCGTGACTGTGACAACAATCTCCAAAGGCCCGGTAAGGCCGCCCCGCGTCTGCAAAGGAAGACCACTTCCAATGCAGGCGCGGGGCTTCTTCTTTTTGGAAAGGACAGGACATGCCGCGAAACAAAACCATGCTGATCATCGTGCAGGAGGGCGGATCGACCGGCGAGCTCTACGCGCACGGTTTCACGAGGTGCAGGGACGCGAAAAGGTTCATGCGCTCGTGCGCAAGGGCGTCGTACAGGGCCACGGAGCCAGTGGAGGTTCCGGCCGGCACCGACATCGACGCGCTGCAGCGGGTGCTGTCGGCGGTCGGCGACGAACTCATGTGAAAAGGACTTCAACTTAGGGAAAGGACGACCATGAAACGAGTGACTTGGACAATCGACCTCGACGAGGACACCGCCGAGGCCGCGGCGGTGGTCGCGCTGGCGATCATGCGCGATCAGGAATCGACGGCCACGGTCTTCGACGTCACCGACGAGCAGGGCCGGACCGTGCGCGTGGACCTGCGCAGGGCCGTGAAGCTGACGCCCTTGCTCCGGTGCGACGGCTGCGGCCGAAGGTTCTCAGGCACAGAAGAGCTGGAGCGCGTGTTCCCGGACATCCACGACCTGCTGCAAAGGCTGGACGCGGGCGGAACCGTGCCCAGCGGCGAGTGCCCGCTGTGCGGGGCGCTTGTCTATCGGGAACAAGGCCGTGTGCGCGTCGGCATACTCCTAGACGGCGGCCTCGTCAAGGCCGTGTTCACTGACAGGGGCGGCGTCGAAGCCGCAGTGCTGGACACCGAGGTCATGGAGAGCGAAGACGAGGCCACGCTGACAGTCAGGGCCTTGGGCGAAACCTTCGAGGGAGTGCCTCAGCGCCAGGTGCCGGAGATTGACGCCGGCTTCGTGTGCAGGCTCTTCGAGGCAGTCAAACACACCGAATCTCAAAACCGAAAGGAAGGGACAGCATGAAGTACTGGGAAGAATACCGGAGCAAGTGGGGCTTCGGCGACGGCGACGCCGTGCCGCCCGACGCCTGGGCCTTGCGCTACGTCTACGTCAGGGAGATCAACCGGCTGGCACAGGCCAAGGGCAGCGCCGTGAGGCTGCTGGCTTTCGACAGGGGCGGCGTGCACAACCCTTACC
>CAZOIS010000262.1:0-2140 GCA_964579865.1 uncultured Lentisphaeraceae bacterium
ATGCCGGCATAGGCCTGAGGCTCCTTCGCCTGCCGCTCGGCGAGCCACTTGGCCCATGCCTGCTGCCACTCCGGGATGTCCCGCATTTCGCTCAGGTAGTTGCCGAAATTGCCCTCGTTGATCATCGCCAGCCAGGCCAGCGCGGGCTCGTCCGCGTAGCGGCGGCCGGTGTAAGGGTTGACGTGGGTCAGAAGCTGGCGCGTGAAAGTCTTAAGGTTCTCCATGGCGCCGTCATGCACGGGGACGAGCACCTTGAACGCGTTCATTTCGATCTTGCCGTCGCGGTCGATGCCCACGCTGCGCCAGGGCACGGGGCGTGAGACGTAGAGGTCAGTGGTGACATAGATGCCGTTGGAGACGCAGGCTCCCATCAGCGCGTCGAGGCGCGCGAGATTCCGCGGGTTGAGGGTGGTGCCGTCCGGCGAGCCCTCGACGAGCCCGCCGTCGTGGTGGTGCAGGCGCAGGGCGTTGTAGCCGGTGCGCGCCAGACGCGCGGCGAGGCGCGCCGCGTCGTTTGGTTCGAGATAGTTCGCGGAGAAACAGAGGTTGACGCCATAGAAGCGTTGCGGCACTCCCGGCTTGTTTTCGAATTCGAAGTGCGGTCCTTTCGAGACGACTCGGCCGTGTTTTCCCGCGGGTGCGTCGGTGAGACCGAGGCGCGAGAAGTCCAGCGCCGACCCCGCCGCAATATCGGGATCGGGTTTGAGCGGGATCCACTCCGCCCCGGCCTGAATGGTGACGGGCTCATCGAAGGTGAGTTTCTGCGTTTCGTGCGTGGCGAGCGTGAAACGGACGGTGAAAGGCTCGTTCGCCTTGAAGGTTTTCGTGCCCCCGACATGCCCGATGCGTACCGAGAACGAGGGCCCCCACTGGCGGTCGTCCTGAATCATGGCGCCGGTCGCCTCGGGGAAGGAAAAGGACAGGCGCTGCGTGCCGTCGCGGGTGGAGAGGGCCAGCGCGCGGGATAGCCGCGAAACGATGAGAAGGTCTTTGCGGTCGCGGGGCATCTCCCCGCTCTGCCCGTCGCAGGCCCATGTGCCGCCCGCGAAGCGGTCGGTCGGCAGCGACAACCCGACATACAGGCTGTTGAGCGTCACATCGCGCTCGGGCGTGAACGTGTAGGCCGCGTCGACCGCGCCGTCGGCAGCCGGCTTGAACAAGGCCTTTCCGCGAACGGTTCCCGCGCTGTTCATCTCCAGTTTGAACGCATAGGTGCCGTCAGCCTCGCGGACGGTGCCTCCGGTGGCGCGCAGACCTTGCCAGTCGGTGGTGAAGAGCTGCGGCGCGAGTTCGCATTTCGGGCTGTCGAGTTCCAGCGTCGCGGCCGAGGTGGCGAGCGTCTCCGCGGCGCGGCCCGCCATCGCGCAGGTGAAGAGTAGCAGCGGCAGAGCGAGTCGTTTCATGGTTCGGGTGTTCCTTTCACGATAAACACTTTGTCGTTGGGGCGTACGCGCTGAGGGCAGGGGAAGGTGATCCACGTGCCGCGTTCGGCGCGGGTGCAGACCTCCTCGTCGCGGCGCAGGTCGGTGACGGTCAGGTCGACCACGCCGGAGGTCGGCCCGTGGATGGAGAGCGCGTCGCCGAGCGTGACGGGCTGATCTTGGACCGCGATTTGGACGGCGTGCGCTTTGGAGTAGTACTTCAACACCACGCCCACATGCCGTTTTTTCGTGGTGGCTTGGTTCGCGTCGGTGTCGGTGTACTGGTCCACCCCGGGACGCCCGTGATAGAGGCCGCATCCGAACTCGCGGTGGTAGACCTTGGCGCAGTCGGCGGTCAGGCGCTCCGCGAGCGCCGGCGAAAAGGAGCCGTCGAGCACGGCGGCGACGGCGGCGCGGTAGGCGGCGACCACCGTCTTGACGTATTCGGGGTTGCGCGCGCGGCCTTCGATCTTGAACGATGCGACGCCGGCGGCCATGAGCCGGTCGACGAACGGCAGCGAGCAGAGGTCGCGCGCCGAGAGCACGGTGTGCGGGGTGACCACGAAAGCGGCGTTGGCGTTCTCGCCTTCGCGGACTTCCTGGATCAGGAACTCGCGTCGGCAAGGCTGGTGGCATTCGCCGCGGTTGCTGGAACAGCCGTAGGCGTCGTGGGAGAGCAGGCAGCGGCCCGAGACCGCCACGCAGACGGCGCCGTGCAC
>CAZOIS010000262.1:2240-4927 GCA_964579865.1 uncultured Lentisphaeraceae bacterium
CCTCGCGCGCGGCAACGCCGGGACGCTTCGGGCAGCGTCTCGCGCGTGAAGTTGCGCGTGGCCATTTGCCGCATGTTGAGCGAATCAAGCCCGAGATATACGGCGTCCGCGCCCGCGTCGAGCGCGGCCTGAAGGCAGGTCATGTCGCCGGCTGGGGCCAGAATTTCGGGTGCTTTGAACATGGATGCCGTCGAGTATAGCGGATCGTCGCGCAATCAGGCCAAGGGTTTCTGCCGTCGGATCTCGATCATGGCCATGACGACAGACGCGAGATAGCCGACCCAGATGAGATGGAGCAGCGGCCCCATGCCCGTGTGCTCCGAAATGGGCCCGAGGATCCAGAGCACGACCGCGGCGATGCCCCAGGAGCCACCGCTGATGAGCCCCATGCGTTGGGTGAAGCGTAGAGAGGAAGAGGAATAGCGCGCGAGCGTGATGCAGAGCGGGAAACCGGTGTAAACGACGAACCCGGTAAAGGCCAGCAGGCCTGCGGCGGCTTTGGTCTGCGGCGCGAGCAGCAGGTAGAGCAGGGTGAGGGGGGCGCCGAGGAGCGTCGCGAACAGGACGACGCGCAGATGTCCGATGCG
Organism: uncultured Lentisphaeraceae bacterium; assembly: GCA_964579865.1. Taxonomy (GTDB): domain Bacteria; phylum Verrucomicrobiota; class Kiritimatiellia; order RFP12; family UBA1067; genus DAOPZC01. The sequence goes on from CAZOIS010000262.1 coordinate 2,828, forward strand.
CGGCGCGAGCGCGCCCCAGACGATGGCGCCGACCATGCCGCCAATCCCGAACAGTGTGAAGGAGAAGCCGCTGAACGAGAGCGAGTAGCCGGCCTCTTCGTGCAGGTGAGAGGGCAGCAGGGTGGCTTGGATCTGCGAACAGGTCGCCAGTGTGGCGGCCATGATGAAGAGCGGCACAAAGGGGACGCTCGGAATGTTTTCCCGCTTTTCCGAACCGCTGGAGGTCTTGTCCGTTTCGAGCGGCAGGCGCAGTCCGCTGGCGTACAGCCCGGTCGCGGCCAAGGGGGCTGCCGCATAGAGACACAGGAGGCTGGGCAGCCCGAAGTGTTCGGTCAGCGTCGAGGAGAGCAGTGCCCCGCCCGCGAAACCCATGAAGCCGGCCACCATGAAGACCGCCGTGGCGAGCGACGAAGGTAGCTTGTCGAGCCCATGCACGGCGCGCAGCCCTTCCGGATGGACGATCGCGACGCCCAAACCGGCCACCAGGGCGATGGCCGACATCCAGACCGTGCTGAGCGGTCCCGCGGGCAGGCAAGGGATCAGCACCGTGATGCCCGCAAGCAAGACGCCCAAGCAGATCGGCACGGGGGAGGTCCAGGTGGCGCGCACGTGGCCGATCGGGATCTGGAAAATGTTGGAGGAAAAGGCCAGCAGCGAGGTGACGAAGATCAGCAGGGGCACCGAGACTCCGTAGTGGTCGCGCATGGGGATGATGACGGGCGCGACGATGCCGACGAAGGTGTCGGCCATGGCGTGGGCGAAAGTCAGCGCCAACAATTGGCGCCACTGGCGCGCATACGAAGAAGAACTGCTCATTTGAGTAAGGTGAGATGCGTAAACATAAAATTTGAATATTAGGGTGTTCTTTGCGATGCGTCAAGCGGCTCAAGCGGCTCGCCTCGCGCACCTTCTTGTTCCGGTGTCATGGAGTGTGAGGCGGCTCGGGGCAACCCGCTGCCAAAAAAGTGCCGACGGCGCTTGCCCTTTCTCGCCGGAACCACTATAGTATGTGGCTCACAAACCAGTGCGGACTGCCGAGTGGCTCCTCCGCGCGGAAGCGAAGACGTCTCCGGTTACAGGACCGGAACGCCAAAGCGGATTAACCCCGGGCGACACCGGGACAAGACAGGCGCCGGCCTGAGATGCGGTGCCATGTGATGTCAGTCGCGTCGCCCACGAGAGTTAGAAAGTACAACCATGGAAATGCCTGTTTCGAGCCTCACCGGGCTCACCCTCAAAGACCTGCTGGATTCGGGTCTTCACTTCGGCCACCAGACCAAGCGCTGGAACCCCAAGATGAAGCGCTATATTTTCGACAAGCGCAACGGGATCCATATCATCGATCTTACCCAGACCATCACGCTCATCGATGAGGCCGCGGCGTTCATGCGCGACATCGCGCTGAGCGGCAAGAAAATCCTTTTCGTCGCCACCAAGAAACAGGCGCAGGAAGTGGTCAAGGAAGCGGCCGTCGCCTGCGGCCAGTTCTACATGACGGAACGCTGGCTGGGCGGCACCCTCACCAACAACCAGACGATCCGCAAGAGCGTCAAGCGCATGCGCCAGATCGAGGCGATGGGCCGCAACAACAACGGCGTGCTCTCCGTCCACAAGAAAGAGGCGGCCAGCCTCCGCCGCGAACTCGATAAACTTGAAAAGAACCTGAGCGGCGTCGCGGACATGGAAAACAAGCCCGGCGCGCTCTTCATCGTCGACATCTGCCGCGAGCAGAACGCCATCAAAGAGGCCGCCCGCCTCGGAATCCCGGTTGTCGCCGTTGTGGATACCAACGCGGATCCTGATCCGGTCGACTATGTCATTCCGGGCAATGACGACGCCGTCCGCGGCATCAAGATGATTGCGGACGCGTTCGCGAAGATCATCAAAGAAGCCAACGACGAATACTCGCGCATCGCGGCCGAGCAGCAGCGCCAGAAGGACGCCGAGCAGGCCAACCAGGATGCGCAGGAGCGCGCCGCGCGCAAGGCCCGCAAGGATGCGGCCGGCGACGTCGCCGACAAGGCGAAGGCCAAGCTGACCGAAACCCGCAAGCGTGCCGCCAAGGCCGCGAAAGAGGCGGTGGACGCCAAAGCCGCCGCC
>CAZOIS010000263.1:0-4917 GCA_964579865.1 uncultured Lentisphaeraceae bacterium
ATGGCGAGGTTGTGGCCTTTTTCGGAGAGCACGGCGCGGCTGTTGGAGCGTCCGCCGGAGGCGGGGGAGACGCACCGCTGGCTGGCGCGGGCGGCGTGCGGGCTGAGCCGCGCGATGCCGCGGGACAACTGCGCGCGGTTCCTGCGCGAGGTGTGCGCCCGCTGGGTGACGCACCGGCAGGTGCCGGAGCGGGAAATCGCGGCGGCGGTGGCGCTGGCGTATGAGTCGGCCCCAGCGGGCCCGGCCGGCCGCAAGCCGTCTTTCCAGTGGCCGACGTGCGACAAAGGCGAGCGCACCGCCGCGCTGACGAAGTGTGCCGCGCCGCTGTTCGACGGTGTGACCGACACGGGCGTCACGGCCGCAGAGGCGCTGGGCGGGCTGTTCGGCCTCGATGAGGTGATCTGCGGCGGGTACCGCTGCGAGACGGCGGTGGCAGCGACGTTGGAAAGCTACTGGGGGCCGAAAGCGGCGAGCGCGCAGTTCGTTTGCCCAAACCCACTGAAAGGGTCGTCGGCAGTGCCGAACAAGGAGGGCAATTTGTCGGTGCGCTGCCAGGCGAACGTGGCCGCGCGGCGGTGGATCGTGGCGGAGTTTGACGATCCGGCGCTCGGGCGAGCGGAGCAGGCGAAGATCGGGAGCCTGCTGGGGCGCGTGCTGCCGCTCAAAATGGCGGTCGATTCGGGCGGCAAGAGCCTGCATTGCTGGTATTCGTGCGAGGGACTGAACGAGCGCGGCGTGGCGCTGTTTTTCGCCTGGGCGGTGTCGCTTGGGGCGGACCCCAGCCGCTGGGATCCGTGCGGCTGGGTGCGGATGCCGGGCGGGGTTCGCCGGAAAGCGGACGGCGCGACGGTTCGGCAGAAGGTGGTGTATTGGAATGCGGGAAAAACGCTCAACGTCCAACGTTCAACGCCCAACGCTGAAGTGGAAAGGCAGGATGCAAATGGATAGCAACCCCTTGGAGATGGCGCTGGCCGAGGGGCTGCTGACGCCCGAGCGGGCGGCGGCGCTCGCGGCTGCCGTGGACCCAGTGTTGCCTGCGAGGCCGTCGCTGCCGCCGCGCGTGTTCTGGGGCGACCTGAAAGCGCCGGTGTACGGCGACGATCCGACGGAGCTGATCCGGCACCGCTTCCTCTACAAGGGCGGCATGGGGCTGATCTGCGGGCCGACGGGCATCGGCAAGTCGGCGTTCGTGGCGCAGATGATGACGCACTTCGCTGCGGGCCGGGCGCTGTTCGGGATCGAGCCGGGCGAGCACTACGCCAAGAACGGCATGCGCATCATGCTGGTGCAGGCCGAGAACGACGAGGGCGACCTGGCCGAGATGCGCGACGGCGTCGAGCGCGGCAGCGCGGTGCTGACGGCGGAGGAGAACGCGCTGGCGCGGCGGCGGATCGCGGTGGTGACGGTGAACGACAAGAGCAGCGACGAGTTCGCCGATATTCTGGACGACTGCCTGACGGAGTACGGGAAAGAGGACGGGGCCTACGATCTGGTGATCGCCGACCCGGCCTTCGCGTACCTCGGCGGGGACAGCAACAGCCAGAAGGACGTGAGCCGGTTCATGCGCGAGCTGATGAACCCGCTGGTGCAGCGGCACAAGATTGGGCTCTTCTTCGTGCACCATGTGAACAAGCCGCCCAGCGGGGTACAGAAGTCGGTGTGGACGGCGGGCGACTTCGCCTACCTCGGGTCGGGCAGCGCGGAGTGGATCAACCCGGCGCGGTGTGCGCTGGCGTTCCGGTCGATCGGCTCGCATGACGTGTTCGAGATGATCGCGGCGAAGCGCGGTAAGCGGCTGCGCTGGAAGGACCGCGAGGGCAAGCCGACGTGCGTCAAGTGCGTGGCTCATTCGCCCGACGAGGGCGTGATCTGCTGGCACGAGGCGGACGCGGCCGAAGAGGCGGCGGCGCGGGGCGGCGGCGTGCAGGGGGGCGGCGGCAGCCGTCCGCCGGTGAACGAGCCGGTTTACGATCCGCGTCTGGCGGTGATCGCCGTCCACCGCTATCCCGGACTGAGCGGTAACCAGTACCGGGCGAAGATCGTGGAAGACGTGCGGTGCTCGGACGGGACGGCCAAAAGTCTGTTGGAGCAGGCGGTGAAAAACGGTTGGCTGACGTGCCGGCAGGTCAACCGCTGCAACCGATACGAGGTGACGAAGGCCGGTTTGGAAGAGGTGGGCGAACTTGAATTCTAGGGTTGGCAAATTGGCGTTTGCCAATCCCATTTTGCCAAGGCTCGTTGGCCGGTTGGCAACCGGCCCTTTAACACTACGTGTTAAAAGGGGCCCCGTTTGCCAACTGGCAACGGCCCTGCGAGGCCGCAGGGTGTTGCCAACCGAAGGGAAGGGTGTCGAGATGGGCATGATGTCACGAAGGAAGGGAGCGGCCGGCGAGCGCGAGGCCGCCGAGAAACTGAACGAGGTGCTGGGCACCAAGTTCCACCGGGGTAGGCAATACCACGGCGGACCGGAGTCGCCGGACCTGGCGGGAGACCTTCCGGGCCTTCACCTGGAGGTGAAGCGGGTCGAAGCGCTGCGGCTCTACCCGAGTCTGGAGCAGGCGAGGCGGGATGCGGCGACTGACGAAGTGCCGGCGGTGATCCACCGCATGAACAAGAAGCCGTGGGTCGTGATCGTGTATGCCGACGATCTGATCCGGCTGTTGGACGTGGTCGACGCGTGCCGGGCGCGGGTTGACGGGGGCGCGGAAGCGCAGGAAACGGCCCGCGGCGCTACACACACGGTGTTTTTGCGGCCCCCCACCCCCAACCCCCTTCCCCCTGATGGAGCAGGCGGGGATCAGAATTTTTCGGCTGAAGGAAAAGAGTTTGAAGGAGGTAAAGAGAATGAACTGCAGTGACTGTGAGTTCGCGGCGAAAATAAAGGAAGCCGAGCATGGCGGCATCCGCTATGAGGATACGCCCTGCGCGTCGTGCAAGCTGACGGAAGACAGCTCGCATACGATGGCGTTCGATGAAGAGCGGGCGGATCAGGAGGAGGTCGGCGGTGCGGATGACGGGCCGGACGCGCTGCCGCTGTCCGTGCTGGCGGAGGCGCTGCGCGGTTTTCTGGAATTGGCGCCGCGTACGTTCCGGATCCTGCAGCGGCGCTACAAGGGCGATGCGTACGCGCTGATCGCGGAAGAACTGGAGGTCACGCCGCAGGCGGTTGAGATCCAGTTGCGGCGGGCGCTGGAGGCGCACCCGCACCTGAAGCACCTGCTGCCGGAGAAGGCCCGGCGGCAGGCGGCGCGGAAGCGCAAGCGCCTCAGCATGGCGAGGCGCGGCAAGATGGGATGCCGGTAGGCTACTGGGTTGATGCCCTGCCCTATTGAAAACTGGACCCGCGGCGGCTGGGTAAGCAGTCGCGGGGGAATTTTAGGCCGCGACCGAACAGGGAGCGGCATTCTTTGTATGCGTTCTTGAGACTGCTACGGGAGAGCCACCTAGAGTTGTATCCGGATATATTTGGACTACGCGATAACGGAATCCAAAAAAAGCCTTGTATTTGTTCATAAAAACCGCCATGTTGACACTAGTTAAATGTGTCCATGTCCAACAGGGGGTTATCTATGCTTCCACTTACGCGTTTGTTCTTTCGTTTTGTCCTTGTAACAATTGGAGCTTTCATCATTCTGCCATCTACAGGTGATAGCTCCTATGCTCTTGCAAATAGTCTGCTTAAAACGACTGCACGTATTACTTGTATAACCTCGAATGGGGAGAGTCGGGTTGGTACGGCATCGTATTTTATGTTTTCAAAGAGTCGAGAGAATGGAAGCCGAATTGTGCCTGCTTTAGTGACTTGTCGCCATGTTGTTGATGGTGCCGTTGTTACTACGATCACTATAACAACGCAATGTGAAACAAACGCTAGCAATGAGGAGATGACTCAGTTTGTCGTGCCCGATGGCGAGAAGATGTTTGTTCGACATCCGAGTCAAACAGTTGATTTGGTTGCACTCCCGATGATTGGGGTGATGGCAAACCTATTTTCCGAAGGAAAGCGTTTCAAGTTGACACCAATTAATTCGGATCTGTTTCCTGCGCAGGGCAGCGATTTAGGTGCGATGATGCCTATCGCAATGGTTGGGTATCCGATTGGTCTCTGGGACGAGAAGAATAACTTACCGCTCATGCGCCGTGGTGTTTCTGCTTCTAACCCAAATATGGACTACAATGGCAGAAGAGAGTTTTTGATTGATGCTGCTTGCTTCCCAGGTTCAAGTGGGTCTCCGGTTTTTCTATATGAAGAAGGTTTTGTGAATAATAATGGGGTTCCTTCATTCGGTAGGCGGGCTCTTTTTCTAGGAGTTCTATATGCGGGACCTGAATATAATAAAGAAGGAAAGATTGTTGTCAGAAATGTGCCAACGCGTTTTGAACCTCGGGCTGAAACGTCAATACCTGTAAATGTGGGGTTCGTGATTAGATATGACGTCGTCAGAGAATTCTGTAATGTGTTAATTCCGGCGGATGTAAAATGAGTTTCTTCCGAGGAGTTCCTTTGTCTGGAGGACGAGTGAATAGCATTTCATTTCTAAAACTATCAGGCTGGCCGCCGCAGAAGTGACGGATTGAGTAGGCCTGGAATGTTGATGTGACTGAATTCCGGTATAGGAATGTTCAGTGGGACCCGGCGCGAGAAGCGATCGGTGCGAGCGGCGGGCTTGATGGCCGCGCCGGTGGCGCGGCGACTTTTTCGGGGAAAAGATGGCGGGCACATAGGCCGCTCCGGCGGATTCTAGGCGAGTATGTCGCCGATGGGCTGGGGTTTGAAATACAGATCCAGCTCGGCGCCGTTCTCGAGTAGCTCGGGGATTGAGATGTAGCCTGCCTCCGGCCCCATGCTGAGGTCGGCGATGCCGAAGGCCTGCACCTGGCCCGCGTGGTCGGGGTCGGCGTCCTTCTCCACGATCC
>CAZOIS010000264.1:0-4857 GCA_964579865.1 uncultured Lentisphaeraceae bacterium
CGATCAGTCGCCGTGCCAGGCCGCCGCGGCCCATGAGGTAGCCGGAGAACACGAAAAACGGGATCGCCAGCAGCGGGAAGCTGTCGACGCCGTTCGCCATGCGCTGCGCCACGGTGTAGGCCGCATCGCCGCCGTTGGCGAAAATCGCCAGCATGGAGGCGACCGCAATCGCCACCGCGACAGGGGCGTTGATGAGCAGCAGCACGAAGAACGTGACAACAAGAACGAGAATGATGCCGATCATGACCTTACTCCTCCGACTTCGTTTGCGCGCCCAGCAACTCGGCAGGGGTCTTGATGATTTCCATCAGATTTTCAAGCGCGAAAAGGCAGATCAACACGCCGCCCAGAGGGATCGAGAGGTAGACCATCCCGCGAGAGATCGGCAACGTCGGCAACTGTTGGCCCATCTGGCCCATCGCCAACCCCCAGCCCCCGAGCATGAACACCACGGTCGACAAGGCGATGATCACGACCTGTACCAGAATGCTGAGCGTCTTGCGCGCATCAGCATGAAGCAAATTCACGAAGAAATCCACGCCGAGGTGCGCCTTGACGCCGAACGCCAGCGCGGCGCCGATCATCGTGACCCAAACCAACAGCATGCGCGCCAACTCATCGGTATATTCGGCCTGGTTGCCCAGACAAAACCGGGTGAAGACGCCCCATAGCACCGTCAGTGTCAGCATGGCCACCATGACCATCACGAGGATTTCGAGCGACCGGATGAACCCGCTCTTGACTTTTTGCAGCAGCGCGATCATCACTTCACCTCCCGGATCTCGGAGAGCACTTTCTTGACCACGAGGTACTCCTTGTCTTCGGTGATGGGCGCACAGGCTTTACGGAAGCTGTCCAGATCGGGCGTGATGACCTCGACGCCTTTCGCTTTCATGTCAACCATGCAGGCGTCGGTCGTCTCTTTCCAGAGTTTTCGCTGAAAGACTTCGGACTCATCTGCGGCCTGCTGGAGTGCTTTTCTGACATCGAGCGGGATCTTGTCCCACATCTTGGTGCTGATGATGACCATGTCCGGGATACGCTGGTGCCCGGAGAGAATGAAATATTTGCAGACTTCATAATGGCGGCTGGTCATAAACGACGGCGGATTGTTTTCGGCCGCATCCACGGTGCCCTGCGCCAGCGCGGTATAAAGCTCCCCCCAGCTGATGGGGCAGGCGCTGCCGCCCATGGCTTTGATCATGTCCATGGCGGTCCGGCTGTTCATCACGCGCACTTTCATGCCGTTCACATCGGCCACGGAGCGGATCGGCTTTTTCGTTGTATAGAAGTTTCGGTCGCCCGAGTCGTAATAGCAGAGGCCGCGGAACTGTTTTTCAACGCCCAAGCCCAACATGCGCTTGCCGACCGGGCTGTGCATCGTGTTCCAGAAATGGGTGTCGTCACGGAACGCGAACGGCACGCTGAACACCTTCATCTCGGGGATGAATGCCTCGAGCGCGGCCGTGGAGACCTTGGTCATTGCCAGCTCGCCTTTCTGCACCTGTTCGAGGCAGTCGACTTCACTCCCCAACACGCCGCCGGAGTAGATGTCGAGCGAGGCCTTGCCGCCCGTCAGCTCTTCGAAACGTTTCTTCATGAACTCCATGCCCTTGTGCACGGGGTGCGTCTCGTCGAGGCCATGCGCCAGTTTCAACACGAGGACACGGCCATCCGCGCCGGTGTTGTTCCCGTCCGCCTGCTTCGGGCGGATGATGAACGCGCCTATGACGCAGGCGACCAACAGCCCGGTCGTCATGCCTGCCAAAAAAATCGATGCGGATTTGTTCATTGCTGGTGTTGCTCCCTAAAAGTTAAAGACGCTTTTTAAGCCATATATTATGCGCGAATGTCGGCAGACACGTCCAGCCAAACTTCCATCAGGGCTGTTCAACGGGGCGGAACGGCCTGGCTACCAGCCGCTTCTGATCGGCGTGATGCCGCACGTCCAGCCCTTCCTCGACGAAAATCGTGATCTCTGCGATGTTGGTCGCGTGGTCGCCGATACGTTCGAGAAAACGTGCGATCAGCAGCAGGTCGAGCCCGCGCGGAACGGCGGCGCAGTCTTGGGTCATGTAGGCGGTCAGCTCATCCGCGATGCTCGCTTTCAGGTTGTCCAGCCGGTCATCGCGCGACAGAACCTCGCGGGCCAAGTCGACATTCCGGTTCACAAAGGAGCGGAGACTGTCGCGGACCATGCCGCGCGCAAGCACCGCCATTTCGGGGATAATCTCAAAAGGCTTCAGCGGGGGGAACTTCAGCAGATGCTCGGCCTTCTGCACGATGTTGACGGCTTCGTCCGCCAGCCGTTCCAGCTCGGCGTTCGTTCTGACCGCCCCCATGATGAAGCGCAGGTCGCCGGCCGCTGGCTGATGCAGCGCGATCAGCGTCAGACAGCTCTCGTCGATCTCGATTTCCATTTGGTTCACGAGCTCTTCGCGCTCGTAGACTGGAGAGACCGCGCCTTGGTCCCGCTCGACGACGGTTTTGACGGCGTCGGCGATCATCACCTCGGCCAACGCGCTCATTTTCATCAGGTGGTTCTTCAGCGTTTGCAGCTGTTCGTCGAAATGCCGTTCCATAGGTGTGCCCGCCTTATCCGTATCGTCCGCTGATGTAATCTTGGGTCCGTTTGTCTTTCGGCGTGGTGAAAATGCCCGCCGTATCGCCGAATTCGATCATTTCGCCCAGCAGCATGTATCCCGAAAAATCGGAGATGCGCGCGGCCTGCTGCATGTTGTGGGTCACGATCACAATCGTATATTTGGCTTTGAGGTCGATCATCAGCTCTTCGATGCGAGTCGTGGCGATGGGGTCCAGCGCCGAGCAGGGCTCGTCCATCAGGATCACTTCCGGCTCCACCGCGAGCAGCCGTGCCACGCACAGCCGCTGCTGCTGGTCCAGAGGAAGCGACAGGGCGGAATCGTCGAGCCGGTCTTTCAGCTGATCCCAGAGCCACGCCGACGTGAGGCTGCGCTCCACGATCTCCCCGACGCGGCTGCGGTTCGTGATGCCCGCCACCCGCAAGCCGAACGCCACGTTGTCGTAGATGGAAAGCGGGAAGGGGTTGGGCCTCTGGAAGACCATCCCGACCCGTTTGCGTAACGCGCAGACGTCGGTGCCCAAGGCATAGATGTCCTTGCCTTCCAGAAGGACAGATCCCGTGACGCGCACGCCGGGGATCAGGTCGTTCATCCGGTTGAGCGTCCGCAACAGCGTCGATTTCCCGCAGCCCGAAGGACCGATCAGCGCCGTGATGCGCCGCGCCTGAACCTCCATGGGCACGTGCTTCAGGGCGTGGAAATCGCCGTAGTACAAATCCAGATTCTTCACGCTGATGATCGTGTCTGTGCTCATCCGAACCTGCCCGTCACGTATTCGTTGGTCCGCTTGTCGTCCGGCACCGTAAAGATTTTTTCGGTTGCCCCGTACTCCACCAGTTCGCCCATCAGGAAGAAGGCCGTGTCGTCGGCGACGCGTGCCGCCTGCTTGGTGTTATTGGTGACGAGGACGATGGTGTATCGCTCTTTCAGGATCGTCAGCGCGTCTTCGATCTTCGCCGTGGAAATCGGGTCCAGCCCGGAGCACGGCTCGTCGAGCAGGATCACCTCTAACTCCTCCATGGCCAGTACGCGGGCCAGACACAGCCGCTGCTGCTGTCCGCCGGAGAGCCGGAGGCCGGACATGCGAAGCCGGTCTTTGACCTCATCCCAAAGGAACGCCGCCTTCAGGCTGCGCTCGACGATCTCGTCCAGCCTTGCCCGTTTCCGGATGCCCGACAGCCTGGGGCCGTACACCACGTTCTCGTAGATGCTCATCGGCAGCGCCACGGGCAGCGCGAACAGCATGCCGACCCGTTTGCGGAGAGAAACCACGTCAAACGAGGGGTGATAGATGTCCTCGCCGTCCAAAAGCATCTGGCCCTCGACGTGCGTGTCTGGCGCCAAGTCGTTCAGCCGGTTCAGCGCGCGCAGAAAAGTGGTCTTTCCTGAGCCGGAGGGGCCGATGATCCCCAGGATTTTGTGGACGGGAATGTCCAGAGAGATTTGCCGTAACGCGTCTTCCTGCCCTTGAAAGACGCTGAAGTTCTTGACTGCGATCTTGATGTCGGCAGGCGCTTTCATTTGGACCTCTTTGCGATAAAGCGGTGCATCATGCCGTAAGCCGCAAGGTTCACCAGGAGGACCGTGATGATCAGAACCGCGGCCGTCGCGTAGGCGTTTTCAGAGGAAATGCCCTCGCGCGCCAAAATGTAGAAATGGACGGACATCGTCCGGACGGAGTCGAAGGCCGTGAGCGGCATCCGCAGCGAAGATCCCGCGGTGAAGATGACCGCCGCGGTCTCGCCGATGGAGCGTCCGATGCCCAGCATGACACCGGTGACGATGCCGGGCAGGGCGTTGGGCAACACGACTTTAAGGACCGTCTCCCAACGCGTGGCACCCAGCGAGAAACTGACTTCCCGGTAAGCGTTCGGCACCGCCCGGATGGCCTCTTCGGACGTGCGGATGATCGTCGGCAGGATCATGATCGCCAGGGTGAGCGCTCCGGAGAAGAGGCACCACCCCATTTTCAGCATGACGACAAAGAAAATGAAGCCGAACAGGCCAAAGATGATCGAGGGAATGCCGGCCAGACAGTCGGTTCCGAACCGCAGCGCGCGGGTGAAGCGCGTCTCCCGCGTGTACTCCGTCAGATACACCGCCGTGCCGACCCCGAGCGGCAGCGCGACGGCGATCGCGAACAGCGGCAACAGGACGGTCCCGACCAACGTCGGGAGGATGCCGCCCGCTTTGCCCATGTCTTTGGGGGAGGAGGTGAGGAACTCCCACGTCACCCAGGGCAGGCCTTTGGCCA
>CAZOIS010000265.1:0-4845 GCA_964579865.1 uncultured Lentisphaeraceae bacterium
GAAAACTTTACACGTGAGCCCCGTTCCGCGTCCGAAAGTGAACGCGTTTGTGGCGGCGAGCCGAGAGGCCGCGGCGCGCGGGCTGTTGCGCTGCAGCAGCGGCAACCTGTCGTGGCGTTTGGACGACGGCCGCATGCTCGTCACGCGCACGCGCAGCTGGCTGGGGCGGCTGACGCCCAAGGACATCGCGGTCTGCGCGATCGCGGACGGCCGCCCGCTCAACGCCGTCGTCCCGACGGTCGAGGTCCGCTTCCACGCCGGCATCTTGCGGGCCCGGCCGGACGTGAACGTCGTGCTGCACTACCAGTCGCCCTTCGCGACGGCCCTGGCCTGCCAGCGCCGGGCCCGCGTGAATTATGACGTGATCCCCGAAATCCCCTTCTACGTCGGCCCTGTCGGCCGCGTGCCCTATCTGCCGCCGGGCTCGCCGGAACTCGCGGAGGCGGTGATCGACGTGATGGCCACGCACGATCTGGCGCTCATGGCGAACCACGGGCAAATCACGGTGGCGCGCGATTTCGACCATGCGCTCCAGAACGCCGACTTCTTCGAGCTGGCGTGCCAGATCATCCTCGCGACCGGCGACGGCGCGGTGCCGCTGTCGGGCGAGGCCGTGCGCCACCTGTCCGGGTTGCGCCGGGCGGCGGGCGCGGCGGGGGCGTGAATCCTGCCGTCGCTCGGCGCGAGGAACGGCAGCGCTGCCTTTCGCTTGAATCGCCTGTGAGATTGTGAAACACTTATCGGCACGCTGGAAATTGAATTCAAAAGAAGGGGGCGCGATGAGAACGATCATGGCAGCATCGGTTTTTATTTCTTGGGTTTGCGCGGGGTATGCCCAGTCGCAGGCCGAACTCAAGAGACGGGTGGATCTTCTTGAAGCGCGGGTCGCCAAACTGGAGGCCTCCATCGGGAAGCAGGAGTCCAAGGAGGGCGCCGCGGCGACGAAAGAGGAGATCGTGGCGACCGAGCGGGAAAAGGCTAGGGCGCGCATGCGCAAAGACCTGGAGGCCTACTCCCGCGAGGATCTGGGCAAGATCGAGAAGCTCTACCAAGTCGCGAACGACGAGTGGAAAACGGACGCGGGCGTGCAGAGCCTTCAGACGCTGATCGCCCAGTACGGCAAGGCCAACCGCACCGGCTGCGCGCTGCTCTATCTGGGCCAGATGACGCAGGGCGACGAGCGCGTCCATTATCTGGTCCAGGCCATCAAGGACTTCGGCGACTGCTATTACGGCGACGGCGTACAGGTCGGCGCCTATGCGCGGCTCCATCTGGCCGGCTTCTATCGGAAAGCGGGGCAGACGGCCAAGGCCGAGGCGTTGATCAAGGAGATCAAGGAGCAGTACCCGAACGCGATCGACCACCGCGGCAACCTGCTCGCCGACCTCCTCGCGAAAGACGGCAAATGAGCCGGCGCGCCTTTTTCAAATGAAACCCCGAAAAGAAAGTGACTCCATGACGAAACCCCTCCTGGCCGGCCTTGCGCTTTGCGCGGCCACGCTCAGCGCCGGAACCTACACCCACGACATCAACGTGGCGGAAGAGTGCCGCGTGCGCGACGGCCTGCCGAACCTTTTCGCCAAGCTCAACGCGGGCGGGCCGGTGCGCATCGCCTATCTCGGCGGCAGCATCACGGCGGCGCAGGGCTGGCGGCCGAAGTCGCTCGCGTGGTTCAAGGCTCAGTATCCGAGGGCGGAGGTCATCGAGATCAATCCGGCCATCTCCGGCACCGGCTCGGACTACAGCGCGTGCCGGCTGGAAGGCGACGTGTTGGCGCAGAACCCCGACCTGGTCTTTCTGGAGTGCCGCGTCAACGGCGGCGGAGGCTATGAGGCGAAATCGGTGGAGGGCGTCGTGCGGCACATCTGGAAGAGCAATCCGAAGACGGACATCTGTTTCGTCTACACGCTCCACCAGGGCATGCTCAAAGACCTGCAGGCCGGCAAGGCGCCCTGGTTCGGGCCGGTCCAGGAAAACATCGCGAACGCCTACGGCATCCCGACCGTCGACTTCGGTCTCGAGATCGCGACGCGCGAGAAGGCCGGCTCGCTCATCTTCAAGGGCGACGCGCCGGTCGAGGGCAAACTCGTCTTCTCGAAAGACGGCGTTCATCCGGGCGACGAGGGCCACGCCGTCTACTGCGAGATCCTCGCCCGCTCGATGAAAAAGATCGCGGCGGTCGGCACCGCGGCCCGGCCGCACGAGCTGCCGCCGCCGCTGGAAGCCGCGAACTGGGAGACGGCGACGCTGCTGCCGATCACCGCGGCGAAGTTGAGCGCGGGGTGGTCGCCGGTGGACACCGAGAAAGATCCCGTCTACACCGAGAGCCGCCTGCGCACGCACGCGATGTTGCGCGGCGCCGTGAAATGCGGCCGCGCGGGCGAGAGCATCACGGTCAAATGGAACGGCACGGTCGTCGGCATCAGCGACATCCCGTACGGCCAGCCGGCCGTGCTCGAGGCGGTCGTGGACGGCGGGCAGCCGATCACCGCGGAGCGCGCGCAGAAGGAGAAGACCCGGCACGCGCGTTTCTGGTATCTGCCGGAGCAGAAGCCCGGCGCGCACACCGTCACCTTCACGGTCAAAAAGCTGCCGGAAGGGCAGAGCTTCTACGCGGGGCAGCTGCTGATCGTCGGCACCCCGCTCACTTCGCCTTGATGACGAGCTTGCCGTCGCGGACGGCGATCGAATCGATCTTCTGCAGCACCTCGGCGGACTTGGGGTTCTCGAAGGCCTTCTCCGCGAGGTTCTTGGAGCGGATCGCCGCCATGAACTGATCCGGAACCGCCTTGCCGCGGACGCTCAGGCTGTCCATGAACACCAGCAAGCGTCCCGCCGCGGTATCGACCCGGAAACTCGCCGACCCGTTGAGCCAGCGGCCTTTGAAGTAGCCGCCGAAATCTTCCAGCGGGATGCTGACGTCGCTCTGGATGCGGTCGCCGTCGATGGCCACGTGGAGCTTGTTGCTCACCGCCGGTTCGTTTTGGATCAACACGTTGAGGTCCCGCGCCGTGCGCCAGGTCGGGGGCCGGCAGGCCTTCGCGGACCGCCTTGGCGAAGCTGGCGACCCGTTGCGCCAGCGCGTCCCTTTCGGCGTCCGGCACCTGCACGGCGGGCAATTCCGCCGGCGACGCCGCGGTGTAGTTGGCGGTCATTTTCGTGACCAGGGTTTTGGCTCCGCGATAGGCGAAGAAAGAGCCGACGGCCATGAGCACGAGCACCGTCAAACAACCGATACAGAACTTCTTGAAACAGCCGCCCTTTTTGGGCTGGGTTCCGTCGTGGGACATGGGTACCCCCTGGGTTAACCGTTGATGTAGGAGCAGCAGTAGTCGGTGATCGTGGCCACGTTCAGGCTGAACTTGGATTTGGCGGGAACCTCGAAGGTCTCGCCGCCGCGGACGGTCTGCCAGGCGGTTTTTCCGGGCAACAGCACCTCGAGTTCGCCGGCGAGGATCTCCATGATCTCCTTGGCATCAGTCCCGAATGTGTATTCGCCGGGCAACATGATGCCGAGCGTCTTTTTCGAGCCGTCCGCGAAAAGCACGGTGCGGCTGGTCACCTTGCCGTCCGAATAGATGTTGGCTTGCTTGACGACGGTCACGTTCTTGAATTCGTTCATGAAAATGTCCTCACAGGGGGTTTATGCAGTTGCCCGGAACGTGAAAAGCATAGGCGAAACGCAGCCCGCCCGCAAGCAGGATGCGCACCGTCGTTTTTTTTGGTATCATTGCGGCATAACAGGAGGCGCGTATGCGGCAACAGGGTGTGGCAAGACGGACGTTTCTGGGCACGGTCGGCGGCGCGGCGTGCGGCTGCCTCTGCGGCGAGGCTTGCGCAGCCACGGGCGGCGACGCCTGCGTGGACGCGATCTGCGGCATCTACTGCGGCGCCTGCCCGGCGCTGCTGGCGGCCAAGGAGGCCAAAACCCCGGCCGAGGTCAAATGCCTCGGCTGCCGCAGCACCAAGAAGACGCCGGGCTACGCGCCCAAGTGCGAGGTGCGCAAATGCGCCAAGGCCAAGCAGCTTCAGTCGTGCGGCCTCTGCAAACATTATCCCTGCGCCAAGATCAAAGCGTTCTTCAACGAGACGCCGAAATACGGCCTGCGTGAGAAGTACCTGAACACCGTCCGCGACAAGGGCCTGGCCGCTTGGCTGGACGAGATGAAGGCGCGCTGGACCTGCAAGAAGTGCGGCGCGCCGTTCGGCTACGGCATGACGGCCTGCAAAAAATGTGGTGAAAAAGTGTGGTCCGACGCCGAGGAGTTCGCGGAGTTCAAGAATACGAGGCGCTGAACGCCGGCGGCGGAAAAAGGTGTGTCTGAAAGACCGCGACGGGAGCCTTCGGGCCAGCCCCTCGGCGGGCGTTCGTGACGTCATGCAAACGAGACGCTCCATAGGTTGTGCGTTTTTCCTCGGCGTGTCGTTGGCTGCGGCTTGTGCGCCGGCCGACGAGTTCGACGCGCTGCGCCTCAAGTGGCGCGACCTTCTGGTCGGCGTGGGCTACGACACGTCGGACGCGGATGTGAAAGCGCGCCTCACCAGCATCGCGAACAGCGCCAACAACGCCTGGTCGAGCCTGAACAAGGCGGCTGACCGCACCAACCTCTGGAGCGACGCGGCCAGCACCACCGTCTCGGCTCACCTCACGACCTGCTACAGCCGCCTGCGCGCCATGGCGCTCGCCTACGCCACGCCCGGTTGCTCCCTCTCCAGCAACGCCACGCTGCTGGCCGATACCGTCGGCGGGCTCGAGTGGATGAACAGCAACCGCTACAACACGGCGATCGCACAGTACGACAACTGGTGGGACTGGGAGATCGGCGTGCCGATGCAGCTCACCGA
>CAZOIS010000266.1:0-4842 GCA_964579865.1 uncultured Lentisphaeraceae bacterium
TCAGTTCCGCTTTCCCTCGCGCTTCGTCTGCCCCCCCCGTGGCTAACCGAATACAGCCTGGGGCGCTTGAACATTCCCGATGTCTGTGCCACAATGTCTTGGCTTGAGCGTCGCTTGACGCGGCTGAGGATGCGGTTCTCATCGCATCATTCATCGGTGGGGCTTCAAAACATGTCAGATACGAGTGGGTACATGGCGTTGAAACGCCGGTCGTTTCTCGCCGGCGGTTCGGCGTTCGCGGCGGTGGGTTGGGCGGGGGGGCGGGCGGGGGTGGTATCAGATCCGCTTCCTGAGTATTATTGCTCTTACGTGGCCGGCCTCGCGGAGAAGATCCGAACGCTCAAAAATACGCCCGGCGTCGCGGACGGCTTTTTCTTCTTCACCGATCCGCATGTCAACGCGAACAGACGGTTCTCTGGACGGCTTATCGCCGAGTTGATACGCCTCACGGGTTTGAACAAGGTGTTTTGTGGCGGTGACATTCCGTCCGCGTTCGGTACAAAGGACGACCTCGACGCGGAGATGGCTCAGTATAACCAATTCTGGTCGGTCCCGATCCAGCAGGCCGGCGGTTTTCTTTTCAACGCCAAGGGCAATCACGATTTCACGGTCCGCACGAGCCGCACCTCCTCAGACGGATGGACCTATTCGTCGCAAGCGGCGAGGGATTTCTACATGACCGCGAACGGCTGCCGCGCGGCGGTGACCAACGATGACGATCCGACAGCCTGCTATTACTATGCCGACGATGCCGCGGCTAAGATCCGCTATGTGGTCGCGGACACTTCAGACGCTGCAAGCGATGATCCGCGTGCCTATTGGGGCGTCAAATATGTCGTCGGCGCAACGCAGCTCGCGTGGCTGGCCGATAAAGCGCTTGCCACTGTGCCGGGCGGCTATTCAGTCATCGTGATCCACCATATTCCGTTGGCGCCTATCACGGCGTCGGACAGCGAAGTGAAGACTTTCACGGATTTCCGCCACCTTCTGGAAGCATATCAAAACAGGCGGCGTGTGTCGCTCTGCGGTCGGGAATACGATTTTTCGGATGCGAGGGGCACGATCCTTCTCGATCTGACGGGCCATCACCACAGCGACCGCGTGAACCATTTCAACGGTATCCCGCACGTGACGGAAGCGTGCGACGCGGCGTATCGCGATTACATCGCACGGACGCCGTTTTCGGGTGTGCTGCCGGACAAGAAGGCGGGGACGGTTTACGAGCAGACGTTCGATGTCGTTCAGGTTGATCCCGCGCACGGGTTACTCTACACGACGCGCGTCGGCGGCGGGCAGGATCGCGTCTTTCACGTCAAGCCCGTCTCTGTGGCAGTCGGCAACACCCGGGCACTCGCGGCAGAAAAGCTGAAAGGCGCGATCACGTGGTTCTGTTACGACGGCGACGGTGCGCACGCCGACAGCCAAGCCGCAAAGCCGGAGCAGTATTGGACGTTTCGCCGTGAACGCGCGTCCGTCGACGCCAGCGGCACGGTTCGTGCGCTTGCGCCGGGCGATGTGACGGTCGTCGCGCTCGACGAACAGTTGAACAAAGAGATCTTTGGTGTGAAGGTGTGCGCGGAGTTCCGATGAGGGATCGTTAGGGTTTCATTGACGTATTGGATGAACTGGAAAAGGGGGGGCTGTATGGTGCGCATTTTGGGGCTGGCGGGAATGGCGGCGGCCTTCGTCTGCTGCGGCGGGCAGGAGAATCTCGTGCGAAACCCTGGCTTCGAGGAGACGGAGCCGTCCGGTGCCACCGTGGGCTGGAATGAACGGAAGCCGGTGTATCTTTTTGCGGACGGCGCGGGGCGCCAGGGTACACGCGGACTGGTGTTCGAGAACGGCGATCCCTCTTTCTACTCGTTTCCGACGCAAGCGCTGGACCTGCAGCGCGGGTGCTGCTATGCCTATGAAGGGTGGGTCAGGACCGAAGGCCTTTCAGGCGAGGAGTCGGGGGCGACGGTCTGCATGGAGTGGTATGACGGCAACCGTTATCTGGGCGGAGCCTATGCCGAAGGCGTACGCGGAACGAGCGAGGGCTGGCAGCGCGTTCACGGTTTCACGCGGATGATCCCCACCAACGCCACGCGCGTCAGCATGGCGCCGTATGTGCGCCGCGGCATGACCGGCAAGGCGTGGTTTGATGATCTTAAGGTGACGCGGCATGTGCCGCCACTGGTCCGAGCTGTGAGCCTTTCCAGTTACCGCCATATTGCGGCGGAAGGGCCGGTTTCCTTGCATGCGGTACTCGCGCTGGACGAGTCGGGCGTGGCGCCTTCAGAGGTTGCCGGGCTGTTCAGTTTTGAAACGGGCGACGGCCGGACGGTGAAACGCGTGGAGCCCACAACATTGACCGCACGGCATGCCGCGTGCACGCTAGACGTGCGGACGTTGCCGGTCGGCGCGTACACGGTGCGTTTCGCCTTAACCGCGCGCGACGGGAAGCCCTGCGGGAGCGCCCAGACGCGGTTTTCGCGTGTCGTAACGCTGCCTCATCGACGCGTGTTCATTGACGAGCACCAGCGGCTGATTGTGGAGGGTCAGCCTTTCTTTCCGCTCGGCATGTACTGGAGCGGCATCAAAGAGAAGGAGTTGGATCTTTACGCGAAGAGCCCGTTTAACTGCCTGATGCCGTACGGCAGCCCGACAACGAATCAGATGGATGCCTGCCAGGCCCGTAACCTCAAGGTGCTCTATTCGATTAAAGATTACTATTCAGGCACGCGTTGGGCACCCGCCTTCATGAAGACCGAGGCGGATGAGCGGACGGAGATCCAGCGGCGTGTGGCGCTGCATGGCCGGCATCCCGCACTGCTCGCTTGGTATATCAATGACGAACTGCCGCTTACGATGGTGGACCGGCTTGCCGCCCGCCAAGCGTTGATGGAGGAACTTGATCCGGACCATCCCACGTGGGTTGTCCTCTATCAATACAACCAGGTGGACGCCTATCTGCCGACCTTTGATGTGATCGGAACCGATCCGTATCCGCTGCCGGACAAGCCGGTCGGCACGGCGTTACAGTGGACGCGCGACACGCGCGACCTCACGTTCCGCACACGGGCGGTGTGGCAGGTGCCCCAAGTGTTCGATTGGGGGGCGTACCGCAAGGGTGCGGCCCGCGAAAAGACGCGTGCGCCGACATTGGCTGAGATGCGCGCCATGGCGTGGCAGTGCGTGGCTGCCGGGGCGAACGGATTGGTCTTCTACTCCTTTTTTGACCTGTTCAAGATGAACGAGCGCGATCCGTTTGAGCGGCGCTGGTCGGATGTCTGTGAGATGGGCGCGGAAATCAAGCGCTACATCCCGATCCTACTCTCGGTTGAGCCGTTGCCGCAACTGGCCTGCAAGGGGCCGGCGGCCGTGGAAACGCGCGCGTGGCGCGTGGGGCCGCATCTTTACCTGCTGGCTGTGAACGGCGACACAGTTCCGGCCGATGCCGAGGTCACGGTCGCGGGCGGGGTCTCGGGAGTCCATGCGGAGTTCGGTCAGACGCCACGAATCTTGGAAGGCGGCCGGCTGGCGTTGCGGCTTGATCCGCTGGATCCGGTGATGGTGCGGGTGACGCTCGGCGCGCGGTGAGCCGGTGCACGGCAGCCGCGATCAGCGTGGCGCGTCCGGTGCCGCTGCTCGGTAGACGGCCTCACGTTCGAGGCAGCTTGCGACGGCGGCCCGGATCGCATCGAGCGTATGAAGTTCATGCAGGCGGCCTCGCACGTGCGACGAGCCCTTGAGCCCGTGCAGATAGCGGAAGAGATGGCAGCGGAAGGTCGTAGCCAGCTTTTCGTCTGTCTCCGCCGCGTTGCGGGGCAGGGCGTAACGTGCGCGGATACGTTCGATCAGTTCGACTTCGGCCGCCATGTGCGTCTCCAGCGCGTCGCGGATCACCGTGAGATCGCGACGCGGACGCGCGCCGGAAAAAGCGGTTGCGGGGGGGGCGTTGGCGGAGGCCAGCGCTGTCTGCGTGTCCTCAAAGATCCAGGGGTTGCCGATCGCCGCACGGGCGATCATGACGGCGTCAACACGGGTCTCATGCAGCATGCGCCAAGCATCGTGCGGCGACGTGACACCGCCATTGCCGATGATCGGGATGCGCGCGCGTTGTTTCACTTCGGCCAGCAGGTCGAGATGCACGGGACCGCCATGGCCTTGCGAGGTGAAGCGTCCGTGTAGCGCCAGGGCGTCGGCTCCGGCCTGCTCGGCGGCGTCGAGGATTTCAAAGATCGCGACACGGTCCGGGCGTGGCCCGAGGCGTGTCTTCAAGGTCAGCGGCAAACGGACGGCGCGGCGCATGGCGGCGAGAATGGCCTGAATGCGGCCGGGGTCATGAATCAAGGCCGCACCGGCACCGTTCGCCGTGATTTTGTGGACCGGACACCCCGCGTTGAGGTCAAGGCCGGCAAAACGTCCGGTCTGTTCGACCCGTGCGGCGGCCTCCGACAGAGACGCAGGATCGGAGCCGTAGAGGTGGGCCACGACGGGTCCCTCGTCTTCAAAAGTTTCGAGCAGGTGCCAGGTTTTGTCGGATGCGTGCAGGAGGCCGAGGTCATTCGTCATTTCGGTATAGGTGAGCGCGGCACCGTGCTGCCGGCACAGGCGGCGCATCGGGGCCTGGGTGTAGCCGGCCATTGGAGCCAGGAACAGCAGGGGCAAGTGGGGATTCGGCAGGTGGAAACATTCGTGCAGCGATTTCGTCATGACGTGTAGAGCATAGCGGATTTGCACGGGGACTCACACGCAGAAAAGTATTCGGTTAGCCACGGGGGAGTGGCATACTGATGCGAAGAGAAGAGGAAGCGACGGGGTGGCTGGCCCCGTTGGTGTCCCGGCTTTAGCCGGCTG
>CAZOIS010000267.1:0-4835 GCA_964579865.1 uncultured Lentisphaeraceae bacterium
CCTTAGCCAAAGCTGCCTCACTTTCCGACGCGTGCGTTTTATTTTGCGCTTCGCGCAGATAATTTTTTTGCGCAATCCGAATGGTTTGAACGAACCATACGTGTTACATTTGTTTACATAGTTTAATGTCGATGAATTTCGCATGGCGGATGAGGAGCGCGCGCATGAAAACAACTACTGTTCTGACTGTCTTGTTGTGTACCGCACTGACCCTTCCCGCAGAGGCGGATACCCTCGTCGGTGCCGGCGAAACCCGCGTGGTCACAAACACCGAGAGTCTCAACCTCGGGACAGCCCCCCTCCAGCTCGGCACCGGCGCCACGCTTGTTTTCGCCGGGGGCACCGTCGGCATCCCCGGCGTGAACGAATACACGCGCACCAACGCCTGGGGCTTCGGCACACCTGGCGTAACCGCATACGGCGATTGGACCCGCAGCGTCACCAATCTGTATTGGGCCGGCACCAACATCACGGCCACCTCCACCGAGTACATCTACACGGCCCGCTGGTATATCCCGGAGGCGGGCGTCTACAGCTTCTACGAGCACATCGACGACGGCGCCGCCATCGCCGTCGACGGCATCATCGTCATCCGCAACGGAATGTGGAACAGCGAGAGCTGCACGCGCGGCGTGCCGCTCGGCGCCGGCTGGCACGACTTGGAAATCCGCGTGCAGAACGGTGGCGGAGGCGGCGGCCCGTTCTTGGCCGCGCTCAAAAGCGGCATCCTCTACAGCCCCAGCAACGACCTCATCAGCGTAGCCAACCAGACCAACGCCTTCCCCTTCGTCGACCCCGGCGACAGCAGCGTGCTGAACACCGCCCGCAACGGTTGTCTGATGCAGAAAACCATGATCGACGGCCAAGCCTCTTTCGACCTCTCCGGCTACGACATGGCCTTGCCCCTCCGCCTCACTGGCGGACTCATTCCGCTGACCAACACGACCGGCACGGCGCGGCTTGTCGTGGACGGCGCGGACGCGATCGACTTCGGCGCGACCGGCCTGGACATCGATTATCCGCCCTTCAATCTCGACGTGGCCTTCAGCAGCGCCGCACCCGACGCGTGCCTGACCTTCCGCGACCTGGTCACGCTGTACGCCTGGCCCACCTCCTGCCTCTGGCGCGTGGCCGACAACGCCACGCTCGCGCTGGCCGGCACCAACCTGCTCGGCACGGGCGACATCGCGCTGACCAACCACAACGCCATCTTTCTCACGCGCGAAGCGGTCACGCCGGGCGCAACGATCCGCGTGCAGGGCACCAACCTCACCGCCTCGGTTAAGCCGTGCTGGCTGGACGCCCTCGGCAAGTGGAACGGCAAAACCGGCACCTTCACGAACGACATCGCGCTGGAAGGCGTCGGCTCGACGGCTCTCTTCCCGATCAACCAGACCTGTTATCTGCAGGGCGCGATCACCGGTACCGGCACCGTGGTCAAGACCGGCAACGGTCGCCTGGAGATTCTGGATCCCTGCGATTTCGTGGGTGACGTTGTTTGCGGCGGAGGGAACGTGTTCGTCTTCCGCCATGAAACGGCCGGCGACTCCAACAATACCGTGACGGTGCAGAACAACACGACCCTCGGCCTTTATCCGGCCGGCTACCCGACCGAACCCACAACGGCCTTCGTCAAAACCCTGATCGGCACCGGCACCGGCAACACGCTGTATATCCCAGCCCTCCAAGCGATGGCGGTGGGGCGGGTCGAAGGCGCCATCACGGTCAACGGCGCTGGCACGCTGCACGTGGGAACGCTGGCGGCAGGCGCCACGTTGAATGCAGCGCACCAGTTATCCGTGACCGTTGACGCCGTCGAGCCGGGGGCAGGCATCCGGCTGGCCAACGAGGTTTCCCTCGCGCTCGGCAGCGGCGCCGTCCTCGATTCCCTATATCTGAACGCCGGCGCGTTCCCGGTCTCCGGCGCGGCCACGATCACGCAGCTCAGCGGCCCCGGTTCGCTGGTCAAGAACGGCTCCGAGGCGATGCACGTTGTTTTCAGCTCGGCCACCGGCGGCATCCGCGTCGATGAAGGCAAGCTGACCGTCGCCGCGCCCGATCCCGCAGGCGTTCTCGGCAGCCGGCCGGCCCTCTGGCTCGACGCGGCCGCGCCGGGGGTCTTCACCCAGTACCAGAGCTACTTCTTCACCAACAACTTCAAGGTCATCGAGCGCTGGAACGACTGCCGGCCGGGTGCGCCCTACTACGGCCTCAACACGCGCGGTCAGAACAACCACCAGGTCTACCCCTACGTCATGACCAACAATCAGAACGGTCTGCCGGTGGTCTCGATGGGCTCCTACCAAGGAACGCTCCCTCCGGGATTCGAAAACGGAACGCTGCCTGAGGCGCGGCGCCTGCCGCTCTCCACCAACCTCTATCCGCAGCACGTCGTGATGATGTTCGGCAGCCAGAACGGCGGCGGCGCGGCGGCCGTCGGCGGCGACTGGGCGCTGCAGCGCGCCGGTTCGACCGCCGCCGACTTCCGCAATCCGGCCACGCCCATCCTCGCCTCCCTCTATCCGGTCTGGACCAACGGCGTCGCGGTGACCGCCACCAACACCGGCTTCAACGGCGGCTACCAGATCCTGACCCTCAACACGAACGGCAAGACCGTGAACACGCTCGGCTGGCGCACCGACTACCAGAGCGCCGGCGGACAGAACTACGGCGAAGTGCTGCTCTATACCAACGCGCTCTCCGACCTCGAGCGTATGACCGCCGAGGCCTATCTGGCCGAAAAATGGGCGCTGATCTACGCCAACGCGCATGTGCCGTCCGCCACGGTCGCGGCCGGCGCCGAGCTGGAGATCGGCCGGACCTTCACGGTCGGACAGCTTTACGGCGAAGGCACCGTGAGCCTGGCGGACAGCTCCGCCTTTACGCCCGCCGGTCTCTTCCGCGGGACCCTGCAGCTCGGCGGCGGCGTGCTGCGCGTCGCGGACCTGCCGCCGCCGCCCGGCCCCGAGGCCGTGCCCGCCGCCGGCCGTTCCGCCTGGTTCGACCCCAGCCAGACCAACCGCGTCGTGCTCGGCGCCGCCTACACGCCCACACGCCCGCTGACCGTCGCAGGCCTGCTTGACCGCGAGTCGGACGGACTCTACATGCTGGGCACCAGCTCGGGCACCAATGCCACCCAAGTCGACCGCCGGCCCTGGCTTGCCGCTGCAGCCGGGCCTTGGGGGGAGACGCTCCACTGGCTCGATTTCCAGAACATCTACGACGAGAGCCGCGGCAACACCCTGCGCATGATGCGCGACCTCAGCAAGCTCGGCACCGAATACACGCAGAACACCGTCACCAACGTGCGCACCGGCTTCATCGTGCTGGACAGCTCGCGCGGCGGCGGCATCCCGATCACCTACAATGTGTACGCCAGCCAGGTGATCCGACGCGATTCGCAATCGTACGCCGCGCCGATCTGGGGCAGCGAAACCACCAACATCGTCCGGGACGCACCGACCTGGCTCGACGGCCAGCCGGTCAACGGCGCAACCAGCGGCTTCCGGGGCACCGAGGAGTTGCTCTCCTTCGCGGCGAGCGGCGTCTTTCAAGCCGGCTATTTCGGCTGGTTCGGCGACGACAACGTGGCCACCCCCAACCGTGAGCGCCTCGGCGAAATCATCCTCTTCGAGAACGCGCTCGGCGACGCCGCGCGCGCCGACATCGAGGCCTACCTGATGAAGAAGTGGCTGGGCAAGGCCCGCGCCGGCTACATGGACGCCTCCGGCGCCCGCGTGGACGGCACCGGCACGGTCGCCGCCACCACGCCCGATCGCCTGCCGTCCTTCGCCGAAACCTTCTCCGGCACGGTCACGCTCTCGACCGGCACCTTCGACTTCACGGTCACCACGAACGCGGCCGGCGCCACGATGGTCGTCCCGTCTTCCGTCATCCCGGGTACGCTCGCCGTGGCCGCCAGCGGCACCATCCGCGTCCATTTCGCCGCCAAGCCGCCCGCCGGCACCTACCCGCTCATCACCTGCGGCGCATTCGCGGGCGAAGGGTTCACCAACTGGGCGCTCGTCACCGACGGTGACCAGCCGGCGGGAACCGTCTCGCTGAAGCTGACGGCGACCGCGCTGAACCTTTCGGTCACGTCGCCCGGCACCCTGTTCATGCTCCAATGAGCATCAGACGTCCTTACGCAAAACTGATAATTATTATGCGCAAAATCCGGTAGTAACCGGCGGCGGGCTTCGCGTAAGATGAAGACGCTGTTGATCCGGGCAGGGACGGGCGGCCGCCCGTCCGGACAAGCGCTGCCGCAACACCTATCCAGGGAGTTTTGTTCATGGCCTCGAAAATCGACCCCTCCTCACTGAAGATCACCGACGTCCGTTTCGCCGACATCGACGGCGCGCCCAAGCGCTGTACGCTCATCAAGGTCTACACCAACCAAGGCCTGATCGGCTACGGCGAGGTGCGCGACGCTTCCAGCCGCACCTACGCGGCGATGCTCAAGAGCCGCATCCTCGGCGAGAACCCCTGCAACGTGGAGAAGATCTTCCGCCGCATCAAGCAGTTCGGCGGCCACTCGCGCCAGGCCGGCGGCGTGTGCGGCATCGAGGTGGCGCTCTGGGACCTCGCGGGCAAGGCGTGGGGCGTGCCCGTGTGGCAGCTGCTCGGCGGCAAGTTCCGCGACACCGTGCGCATCTACTGCGACACCGACTCCGAAGGCGGAGGCCGCGACATGGGCAAGGCCCTCAAGGAACGCATGGCGCAGGGTTTCACCTACCTCAAGATGGACCTCGGCATCGAGCTGCTGATGAACCACCCTGGCTGCCTCAGCGCGCCCGGCGGCTTCCTCGAGACCATGCGCCACTACAAGAAGA
>CAZOIS010000268.1:0-4684 GCA_964579865.1 uncultured Lentisphaeraceae bacterium
CGTCTCCTGGTTGCCCACCATCTGGATGGTCACGGACTCCTCCTGCACGGCCACCGCCCGCGCCATGAAAAGCGAGGCGAGATCCACAATCTCCGCGCGGGCGTGGTGATTCACCGTCGCCACGCGCACGAGGATCAGTTCGCGGTCGAGGTGCCTGCGGTTGGTCATGTTGACCACCTCAATCACGTCGATCTGCTTGGAGAGTTGACTCGTCACCTGGGAAATGACATGCGCATCGCCCGGCACGACGATGGTCATTTTCGACACGGTCGGGTCGGCGGTTGGCCCCACGTTCAGGGTCTCGATGTTGTACCCCCGCCCCGAAATCAGCCCCACGATGCGCGCGAGCACGCCGGGCTGGTTCTCCACGAGACAATTGATGATGTGTTTCATAGTTTGGCCTTCTCTTAGATGACACACGCATGCACGAACGCACTCATGCGCTTCTCCCTACACCGTACGGTTGATCATCTCCGCCACATGCGACCCGGGCGGGATCATGGGGAACACATTGGCCTCGGGAGACACGATGCACTCGAGCACCCAGGTCTTGCGGCTCGCGAACGCCTCGGACAAAGCGGGCGCCACCTCCTCCGGCTTGGTGATGCGCCGCGCGCACGCGCCGTGCGCCTCGGCCATCTTCACGAAATCGGGGAGATAGGCCGGCGCGTCCTTGACGTGCTCGTTCGGCAGGCGGCCGTGCTGGCTCAGCATCACGCCCGAATACCGTTTTCCGTAGAACAGCTCCTGCCACTGGCGCACCATGCCGAGGTAGCCGTTGTTGAGGATCACCACCACGATCGGCACCTTGTGCTCGACCGCAACCACCAGCTCCTGGAAGTTCATCTGCACGCCCCCGTCCCCGGTGACGCACACCACCAGCTCGCCCGGCCGCCCGAACTGCGCGCCGATCGATGCGGGGAGGCCGAAGCCCATCGTGCCGAGCCCGCCCGAGGAGATGAAGTTTCGCGGCCGGGTATAGCGGAAATACTGCGTGGCCCACATCTGGTTCTGGCCCACATCGGTCGTGACAACGGCCGCCCCGTGGCTGACCGCGTAGATCTGCTCGATCACGTACTGCGGCATCAGCTCATCTCCGTGCACCGGATACGTGAACGGAAAGCGCTCTTTCCAGCGGTTCACCTGCGCGATCCATTCGGCATGGTCCGCGGGCTTCACGAAGGGCAACACCGCCTCCAGCACCGGCTTCACATAGCCCTGCACGCCCAAGTCGGCGCGCACGCTCTTGCCAATCGAGGAACGGTCGATGTCGATGTGCACGATCGTCGCCTTGCTGGCGAAAGCCGCGATCTTGCCGGTCACCCGGTCGTCGAAACGCGCGCCCACCGACACGAGCAGATCGCAGTGATCCACCGCGTAGTTCGCGGCCACGCTGCCGTGCATCCCCAGCATCCGCAGCGCAAGCGGATCGTCCTCCGAGAAAGCACCCAGCCCCATCAGCGTCGAACACACCGGGATGTTGGCCTTGTGCGCGAGGGCCGTCAGGGCCTCCGAAGCGTTCCCGCTGATCGCGCCGCCGCCCACGTAGAGCAGCGGCCGCGCGGCGCTGTTGATGAGGTCCGCGAACTGCGCGATCTCCGCGGGATTGATCGGCACGTCCGGATGGTAGGCGCGCATCTCGACTTTCTCGGGAGGCTGGGCCGCCGTCTTCTGCTTCTGGATATTCTTGGGGATGTCGATCACCACCGGCCCCGGCTTGCCCGTGGTCGCGATGTAGAAAGCCTTGGCGATGATGCCCGGCAGCTCGTCCGCGTCGCGCACGAGAAAGTTATGCTTCGTCACCGGCCGCGTGATGCCGATCACGTCGGCCTCC
Organism: uncultured Lentisphaeraceae bacterium; assembly: GCA_964579865.1. Taxonomy (GTDB): domain Bacteria; phylum Verrucomicrobiota; class Kiritimatiellia; order RFP12; family UBA1067; genus DAOPZC01. The sequence continues at coordinate 1,835 of CAZOIS010000268.1, forward strand.
TGAAACGCGTCGTTGCCGATCATGTTCAGCGCCACCTGGCCGGTGATGCAGACCAGCGGGATGCCGTCCATATAGGCGGTGGCCAGGCCTGTCACCGTATTGGTCGCGCCCGGCCCCGAGGTCACGAGACAACACCCCGGCTTGCCCGTGGCGCGGGCGTAGCCGTCGGCCATGTGCACGGCGCCCTGCTCGTGCCGGGCAAGGACGAAGTTGAAAGGCGCATCGTAGAGCGAGTTGAAAATGTCCAAGACCGCGCCGCCCGGATATCCGAAAAGGACCTCGCACCCCGCCTTGACCAAGCCGTCGATGACGCACTGCGCGCCGGTCTTGAGGGGTTGCGCTGACTCCGTTGCCGTGTCCTCTGCCGTCTTGTCTTTCATGTTTACCTCGCTCGTCTGTTCTCTCATAATGCAAAAACCCGCCGTGTGATGCACCGGCGGGTTCTGTTCTAAGTCCGAAATCACATACTGACTTAATCCATCAGGAGCCCGCCTGGCACGCCGTAATAAACAATACGGGCGTAACCCGCTCGATAACGAGGAGGCTGCTCTTGAGGATCAGAATGTCTGATTGCGACTTCATGTTTTGCGATAAAATAACCGGAAAACGCCAGGCTGTCAATCGTGGCGATGAAAAATATCGGTTATTTTTGCCGGACCCACTGCTGATCGATCTTCTCATAAATCTCAGGAAAAACCCGGTGCGGCATGCCCAAACCGTGGCTGATCGCCTTGTCTTCCACGCGCAGCGCGTTGTAGGCCGAATATACGGCGCAGGGCGGACAGGTCTCGTCGATGAATCCGACCGACACCCGCACGGGGCAGGTGATGCGCGGCGCGAAGTGGGCGCCGTCGAAGTAAGGCGCGACGCTCATCGCGGCCAACTTGTCCTGGGCCCGCATCGTCTCGATCAGTTTGGGCCATCCCGAATCGCGTCCCCTCTGAAAGCCGAGCAGGTCCGTGATGGCGGGCACGTGCATCGCCCCCTTGGTGAAGTTGCGGTTGAGCCCGCACAGCAGGAAGCCGAAGCCTCCGCCCTGGCTTGTCCCCGTATAGCAGAATCGCGTCTTGTCCACGTCCGGCCGGGCCGCCAGCCAGTTCACCGCGCGGTTGATTCCCAGCAGGACGCGGTAATAGAAGTAGGTCTCGCGGCTGGCCGCTCCGGCACGGCAGTAGCGATCCACGCCATACTGTTCCAACACGCGTTTATCCTGCGCGTCGTACAACTTCTTCTGGGTCTCGGCATCGACTGCGGGCTCGAACGGATGGACGTTCATCACCAGATGGATGAAGCCGCGGTCCGCCATGCCCGCGTTGGGACCGACCACCCCGGGGCCCGCGCCCGGCACGTTCACTTCAGCGGGAAAAGGCCCCGCGCCTTTCGGCACGCTGAGGAACCCGTAGACGCGCTGGCCGTCGAAAGTCGCGAAACTCACCCGGAAGCACTCATGCGTCCCGCTGCAGAATTTCTCCATGCGCTCCACGCGCGGATCGAGCGGCACCTCGGCCTCGAGCTTCTTGACGGCCGCGTCCCAGAAAGCGTCGAAATCCGCAGGCCTCGCAGAGCCCGCCGTGATCTTCTCGGGCTCGTAGGCCACGCCCGACACGCCCCGGTAGCCCTTGTCGAGCTTCACCGTCGCCGTGCACTTCAGGAACCCCGGCTCGCGCAACGTCCCCCGGCTGGTCACGGGATTGGCCGTCGCCAAGTCGAACGACGCACTCGCCACCTGCTGCGTCCCGAAATTCGTCAGCGTCACGTTCAGCTGCCCGGACTTGACCGGCTGGTTGTTTTTGTCCAGCACCTGGATGGAAAACGTCGCAGGCTCCCCGCACACGTACACGTACGACTCGCGGTCCGCCTTGATTGTCACCGACTGTGCCAACGCCAACAGCGGCAGCGCCAGCACCCCCGTCATCATGGTTCGCTTCATCTGCATGTCCTTCTCTTCGTTATTTCGCGGAGGCCGACCGGCCGCCTTCAGGTTCCCGCCGGCGCCAAGGCGGCGCCGATTTTGCAGGATGCGGTGAACTGGTCATCTGCCGTCCGCAGCAGCGCCACCCCCTCGCGCCCCGCCACCTCAAGCATGTCTTCCGGAATTTCGCGGCGGTGGACCACGAGAATGGCCGGCGCGCCGACAAGCGTGCACACCGCCACGGTGTTCTTGTGGTTCTGGACCGTGATGAGCAGCGCCCCTTCCGGGCAATGGGCCATGACATCGCTGAGCAAATCCGACGTGTACGCGCCGGTCACCTCCGCGTGCGCGTCCGGCATCTGCACCGCCTCGAAGCCGCAGCGCCCGATCAATTCCTGAAGTTGCATTTCTCTCGTCCCCCTGTCCGCCGGACATGAATCGCGCGCCGCCGCTCAGCGCGCCGCCGCGTCGATCACATACACCTGCCGCGTGCCCTCGTGCACCGAATTGAACGCCAGCATCTTTCCGTCGGGACGCCAGCGCGGGTGCAGGTCGCAGCGCGAGTACTGCTCGCGGTAAATCTCCGGCACAAAGAAAGAACCCAAAGGCAGGACCGCCTGGTCCTCCATGCGCAGCACCATCAGCTTGCGCTCGTTCAGCCTGTCCGGATACGTGTCGGTCGCCATCCACCGCCCGTCGTCCGAAAAGACGCCGTGTCCGTCGAAGTCCAACACCCCGCGGCCCACGCGCGTGTAGTCCGTTTTGCCCACCGTGAAAAGCACGTGGCTGAAAACCGCATCGTTATATTTGGCCGTCACCATCAGCCGGTCGCCGTCAAGCCAATTGAAGTGCGAGCCGCCCCACCCGTCCGGGAAACAGCGCCGCACGTCGCTGCCGTCGCGGTTGCAGGTGAACGACGTGGTCTCCCACTTGCGCAC
>CAZOIS010000269.1:0-4622 GCA_964579865.1 uncultured Lentisphaeraceae bacterium
CGTCGCGTCCGCGCGCAAGCGCGCTCCCGCACCGCCGCTGACCCGCGCCCCATTAGCGACGGAGAAAGATAACAATGATCAAGCAATGCCTAGCGGTCTTGATTCTACTCAGCAGCATTACACTCTGTTCCGCGGTGGACATCCCTTCCGTCCCGAGAGAGTGGGCGATTCATGTTTGGGTCAACCCGCCTCACTCCAATTCGTGCCATTTAGTATGGATTGGAAGTGACGGAAATCTCAAAGTCATGGTCACGGGACGCTCAATCAGCTGCGGAACGGTAGAATGTCGGGTTGACAAGGATGCCCTTGCGGACATCATTCAAGCTGCAAGACTTGCGATCACGCGGTTCAAAGTGGACACCACCTCTACCGGTATATATAAGGCTTGGCAGGCGCGTTACACATGGAACATGCGGTTGGAATTGACAGTTGGCGACCAAGAGATTTCTGTGTCAGACTTGCGCATGAATGCGCTGACGGAGAGGCCGGACTTCTTGGCCCTCCTTCGACTGATCAACGCGCAACTTCCCGAGACACACAGAATAGATGTGGAGGAGACTGCTCCTTCAGACGAATCCAAGGGCAAACAGAACCGACCAGACAAACTACGCTAACAACGCACCCCACCCAACCACCGTTCGCCTCCGGCTCCGGTGGTTGGTGGGTGCTGACGTTGTGCACGTGAACACATGAACAAAAGAAAAACAGAGACGCTGGCTCGCGTGCTTCTTCTCCTCAACGTTGGAGTGCTGTTGGTTTGCGGTTGCACATCATTCAAACCCTGGCCCACCGAAGAGACAAGGGGCCAATCGGTGCCTCCCGTCCAAATCGATAAGTCGATTACTTTACCGCGTGAGGAGATGACCTTTCGGAGAATTTCGCCATCACACTACGGGATGACCCAACCGGATTACTTTTTACTCGAAACAGAAGTCACCAATGACATGTACTCTAAGTTTCTTCTCGCAACGGGAAGAATCAAAGGGGACTATGCCATTTACGATGCGCATATTGCGGAGTTGGTTCGCGGGGCCAAGAAGCGCCTCAAGCATGACGAGTACGGAAAATATGGATACACAAGCTATCTCGATGCGAGTTCTAACTTGCAGATGAATCGCATGACGTTGTGGGATGGTCAATGGCCGCACCTGTATTCGTTCCCTGTCACCCTAATAACAGTTCACGATGCCGAGAGTTTCTGTTCTTGGCTGACCGCCGAGTATCCTGAGTTGGGGACCTTCAGACTCCCCACCGACTCTGAGTGGCTCATAGCGGCATATGGGAAAGACAGGAAATATCCGTGGGGCGACCAGTGGCAAGATGATGCGTTTCGTTATACCCGTCGGCCACCTCGCGCAGAGGGAACAAACGACACAGTCAAAATTGACCGGCTCCTAGAGTTTGAAGAAACGTCACCTGAACCGGTCAAATGGCGCCCGCAGGGGCGCACGCCAGAAGGGCTGTACGGAATGTGGGGGAACGTAAGTGAAATGGTTATCCATCCCAGCAATGTCGTGAACGTGACTTTTGCGTTCGTCGGGACGAGGTGGATGGGCGGATCTTTTAAGGACTCTAACCGAGAAAGTGGTTCGGGCGGCAAAGAGTGGACGTCTTTTGAACCACGGCAAGACTATTGGGGATTCGCGCATGAGACAAATACAAAGGAACAGTGGCTGGGCTTCCGCGTGTTACTTGACCCAACTGACAAAGAACACAAATACCAGCCACGTGCCCCATACAATTACGAAGCTTCGTGGTAGAATGACTAAAATGCACAACCAGTCGGTGTAGACAACGCCGCTACGCGACGTGTCTAGCCTCCGACGTTAGACGAGAAACGAAAACACGACGTGCGAACAAGGGGGTTCACAAGTGAATAAGAATCAAGCTCGAATACCTGTAAGGAGCACCCTATGCCTGACATAGCGTTTGATTGTCCTAAGTGCGGTGGTGCTCTGGTTGTTTCAGAACGGGGGGCCGGTTGTTCTGTTCCGTGCCCCGAGTGCGGACAGACCATTGTTATCCCCGCAAAAGTCGCCCTACCCGTCGTTCTCCCACCGTTGAGTAAGTACCCCGAAGAACGCATCCGGTTTCACTGCGGATACTGTAATCAACCGTTGTCCGTTCCCGCCGATCAGGAAAGTGCCGTGATCGATTGCCCGAAATGTCATCAAAGTGTCATTGTCCCGCCAGTGGAGAGGAACGTCGCTGACGCGCCGTCCCTCACCACCGACGTTCGCCAACAGGAAAGGAAAGACGAGATGAAGATCACGGTTCTCTGTCCACATTGCGGTTGGGAAGGTCAAGCCAATGCCGGGGATCTCGGCGGGATGGCCGAATGTCCCATGTGCAAGAAGGACTTCATTCTGGAGCAGAAGGCTGCGCCGACAAGCGGAATGACACCTCCGCGAATGCGCACCCAGGCCGATCTCAACCCGCGCGTCGCGATGGGCGATATTCCCAAGCGTGTTCGAGAAGTCCTATGGGATGACGAGGTGCCTCTGTATGCGGCACGTCCGGCTCATAGCGCTCTGGTGCTCAGCATGATTCTTTCAGGGATTGGCTGGGGTATCATTGGTCTGAGTTTCTTTTTCGTCGGGATTGTGCTGACGCTCCCCCTTGCCCTCGTCATCACCTATTACTCATGGAAGAACCGATACTACATCATAACCCCGGAGAGAACGATCGTCGCTCAAGGCATTTTCAATGTCGCGATCAAGATTCTCTTCAACCGTCATATTCAGTTGGTGTCGATCAACACTGGCATCGTTGACCGCTGGATTGGTCTCAACACGGTCGAAGTTTCTACCGCAGCCCAAGGCGGCGCAGGCGGCATAATGGCCAGTTTTCCCGGCCTCTCAAGAGGGGCCGTCCAGATGAAGTCCGTGAACGTCAAAGACGTTATCGGATGCTATGACGTACTGCGAAAGAACACCTGAAATGGCGAACAACACGCTGAACGGTACGGCGTACCGCCGCCCGTAAGCGTGGGCGTTAGGCAGGAACCAGCCCTATGAACAGCAAAGCAGCAGAACACCGATTGCTTCGATTTATACTACCCGCGAGGGTCTTTGCCGCCGTAGAATCAGGTACAAAAGAATGGCTCGCAGAGTGCCCGTGTGGAAATCTGCAAGATTATTGGGGGGCCGGAGGAGTGAGATATAAAGCAGACGGAGAACCCCGTCGGCTGACCTATTGTCCCTCATGCAAAAAATCTACGATGCAGCGGATTCGAAAAAAAACCGACGCGGAAAAGCTAAAAATACGTTGAGACCGACTTAGCTTCAACAAGGCGATGGAGACAATTCCGGTAGCTGTCACGGATCGTGCTTTTGCACGCTCTGCGCCATCTACCTCCATAGCTCATCTTGAACGTTGGCAACGTTGAAATGTTAAGAGGATGAAGTGCCGCACGGGAAACCGCGCGGCCTTTCTGTTTTCTGGGATAAGAAAGTTGATTTCGCGCCCTCTATTGGAGGGCGGGAGAAGTGCGGGAGTTCATTAGTGCGTTCGTGCATTAGTCTTCCGGCTGGGCCGGGAGAAGTTCATTAGTGCGGGAGTGCATTATTGCATTAGTTGGGGGTAACGCATGAACGGCAATGACTTCATGCTGGCTGCGGATGGGTGGTGTCATATCACGCCGTGCGGGGAGTTCCCGCACGCGGGCGCGGGCGTCGTGGAGGTCATCGACCGCGCGGCTTGCGACGCAATAGCGGCGGATTTCAATGGCCGCAAGTCTGACTCCAATTTCCCCGGCGTGCTGGTCGACTTCGACCACTTCTCCCTGGACACGGGCCAATCGAGCGGGGCGGCCGGCTGGATCACCGATCTGGAGTCGCGCGACACGGGGCTCTGGGCTCGTGTGAGATGGTCGGATGCGGGTCTCGCGGCAGTACGCGGCGGACGTTTCCGCCTCATGAACCCGGTCTTCCCCTCGCCCATTGCGAGGGCGGAGGGGAAGCGCCAAACTGGACGCGCCCTGTTCTTGCTGGTATTCTAATGCGCGTAATCTGAAAGGAATACGCCATGCGATCGACCGTCCAAAACGTCCTGCCGCCCGCCTTCAGCCTCGCGCTCGCCGCGTTTCTGCTCCACTCGAGCGCTCAGGGCGCAACGCGTGACGCGCGTCAATTCGTGACCGAACCCGCCACCCAAGCCGTCTCGATGACGGTCGAGGGCAAGACCTGCTGGACGTACGTGCCGCAAAGCAAAGAGGGCAAGCCCTATTTTCACCCCCTCGCCATCCCCGGCACCGACGACGTCTTCACGTCCTTTCGCCCGCCGGACCACGCCTGGCACCTCGGCTTCTGGTTTTCCTGGAAATTCATCAACGGCGTCAACTTCTGGGAACCCGACACCAACGGCGTCACGCGCGTGCTTTCCCAGTCGGTCGCGCCGGCCGACGACAAGACCTTCACGGCGGACTGCACGCTCTCGTATATCGCCAAGGGCAAGGAAGCGGTCCGCGAGAAGCGGACGGTCCGCGTGACCACCCAGCCGAACGGCAATTACGCGATCGAATGGGACAGCACGTTCACGGCAACCCAAACCGAGGCGGTTTTTTCGTCCACGCCCGTGAAAAAAGACGCCGGCGGAAACTGGGCCACCGGCGGCTACGCGGG
>CAZOIS010000270.1:0-4610 GCA_964579865.1 uncultured Lentisphaeraceae bacterium
CCGGCGTCATCGGCTCCGCCGTCGTCGCGGGCGTCCTCTACACGCTCTGCAAGTAAGCGGCCGGACCGTAACAGAAAAAGCCCCGCGCTCGGCTGAGAGCGTGGGGCTTTTTTGTTTTTGTGCGTCAGACGGGCGGCAAGAGCAAGAGAGCACAGCGGCGGGACGGACCGCGCACATTCATTCCCCGCCGTCATTCCCGAAACGGGAACAGGAACGCGACCTCCTGCGCAGACGGCTGATAACCGTACTCGCTCAGCTCATAGGGCTCCACGTAGCGAATCCGGGACGCCCGTTCCGCGCCATACACAGCCGCCAGCCGGGACCGGAAACGTTCGGCGTCAAACGTCTTGCGAGGCCCCATCCAATATTTCTCGATGAACGCCTTGCGCCCCGCCAAATCGGAAGGAACGGGCTCTTCGATTCGCTTGTCGAACACAAGCCATTCGAAGAACTGCGACTCGTGTGCGCAGAGCGCCGTCAGCAGTTGGTCCATCTCGGCCCCGACATCGACCACGATATCGGGGCGCAGTTCAGCAGGCTGCTTAAACGCGTCGCGAAGGAAATAGATCGCGGGCTTGACCTCCGGAACCGGCGTTTCCGGGCACCACAGCGGAACGCCCAACAGGTAAGCGGAATCCATCACCAGCGTTCCCACAGCCCGGTGGTCCGCGTGGTAGTCGCAGGTGCGGTGCGTGAACACGACATGTGGCGCGAACTCGCGGATCAGCCGCGTCATCTCTTTTCGCATGTCGAGCGTCACTTCAAGTTCGCAGTCGTGATGCGCGACGACCCGATACTCATCCACGCCGAGGGCCGCTTTCGACCGCTGCGCCTCCAGGTACCGCCGCGCGGCCAAGGCTTCCGGCGACATCGTCATGTGGCCCCTGTCGCCGTTGCACATCGAGACCAGCTTGACGGTCGCGCCCGCTTTCACATATTTTAGGGCGATACCGCCCCCCGTGATGTCGGGATCATCCGGGTGCGCCCCGATGATCATGATCCGCAAATCGCACGGCCGAACAGGTTTCATCGCGTTAATCCTTCCGTCTCAGATTTTGAAGAAGATTTTGCGCCGATACAGCCACAGCAACAACGCATACCCCACGGCGAATTTGGCCGACGCGCTGATCAGCGGATAAAACGTCTCGGTATGATGCTTCAGCCCTTGGACGAAACGGTCGCCAAACCAAGCGAAATTGAAAAGATGGGTTGCCATATAGATGAAAATCGCATTCGTTCCAATAACGACGAAGAAAAGCGACCACCGCCGCCACCCCAGCACGTCGATCAGATAGTAGAATAAGGCCAAACAGAGGAAGCTGAGCCCCCCCGAGCACAGCACAAAGGTCTCGTTCCAGATGTGCTTGATGATGGGAATGCAGAGACTGCCCGCCCACCCCGCCAGCGTCAACGCCGCGCCGGCCGTGAAAAGCATGACGGCGATACGCGTCTTGGGCAAACCCGACCGCAGGATGTCGCCCGCAAAAGTCCCGAGCATCGCCGTCGCCACAAAGCCAAGCGTGCTCAACACCCAGGTGTAGGCGGGCGCGTCAAGCGTCCGCAAAACGAGCACATCGACGTAATGCGCGAAGTTGCCTTCCGGCGTAAGAACCCCGGGACCGAATCCGGGAACCGGCGCGAAACGGATCAGAAGGCCGAAAAGAATCACACTGCCTGCCGTCAGACATATCCGCCATTTCCGGCCGCAGTGCAAAAGAAAGACCGTGCTGAAAAAGGTGCCCGCCGCGATCGACTGCAGCGTATTGCTGTAGAAGACCAACCGCGACCAGTCATATTCCAGCAGCCGTCCCTGAAGCATCATGCCGAAAACCCACAGGATCAGCGTTCGCTGAACCGTGTGCCGATAGATTTTGGCGGTCGAATCGCCCCGCTGCTTCCGGCTCGCGATGGAAAACGGCAGCGAACAGCCAGCCAGGAAAACAAAGAGCGGCATGACCAGATCCATGAAATGGAACCCCTCCCAGGGGACATGCGCCATCTGCGTCTGGACAAACGCCCCCGCCCGGGGATGGACGGCAGCGGCCAGGCGCGTCAGCAGCTCGCTGCCGCCGATGATCCAAAACATGTCGAAGCCTCGCGCCGCATCGACAGAAAGGATCCGCTCTTTTTTGTATTCCCCCATACCCGCCGCCTCTCAGTTTCCGTGTTTCGCGACCCGCTTGTCGTGCCGCATGTTCCGATAATAAAGCCCACCGTCGATCACCACCATCACGGCATTCAGCAGATAGAGCCAGACCACGCCGTCAACCTTCTCCTGCCACCACAGCTTATGGACCAGGCCTGAGACATATCCGACAAAAACGATCAGCATAAAAAACCGGCTTTTGCCTTTGTTCGTCCGTGACCGCCACGATTTCCATATCGATGCGGGCCAGGCCAAACCGAAGCAAACCAGCATGATCGCCTCAAAAATCGGAAAATTCATTCCGTCCTTTCCGCATGCCATGATGAGCACAACGTTTACAGATCATGCCACGCGCGGGCCGATTTCGCACGCCCGCTCCTGAACAATGGCGCACATTATATCTCACTCGCGGCGCTTCGGGAAATGAATCGTGTTGCGGATGGAGGTGTCCTGCCCCTTCGGCCCATGCCAGTCCTCCCGCCGGGATCAACGTGACGGCCGTTCCGCCTGCAGAAATTTGCATCCATGCCATTTTCTCCCTTCGTGTCAGCGCGGCTTTATGTTAAAAATATCGGTTATGCAATCCAAACTTGACCTTTCTGTTTCCGCATCTGCCCCCTTGGCTGGCGATCTCCTGATGCCGGGCGACAAATCGCTCTCGCACCGCGCGGCACTCTTTGCCGCTCTCGCCGAGGGCGAAAGCGTCATCGACCGTTTTTTAGTTTCGGGCGTCACCCGCGTCATGCTGGACGTCCTGACCGCCCTGGGCATCGGGTGGCGCCTCGAGGGCTCGCGCCTCACCGTTCAAGGCAAAGGCCTCGGCGGATTCTCGCAGCCCGGCGAGGCGCTCTTCTGCGGCAATTCCGCCACCACGATCCGCATGTTGGCAGGCGCGCTCGCCGCGGCCGGCACGCCCTGCGTACTCGACGGCTCGCAAGGTTTGCGCAAACGTCCGATGGACCGCATCACCGGGCCGCTCCAACTCATGGGCGTCCCCATCTCAACGCCCAACGCCCGCGCGCCGCTCTCGCTCGCCGCACGCGACGCCGCCCACCCGCTGCGCGCAATCGACTACACGCTGCCGGTCGCCAGCGCCCAAGTGAAATCATGCCTCATCCTCGCCGCGCTCGGCACGGACGGCGTCACCACATTGCGAGAGCCGGGCCCCTCGCGCGATCACACCGAACGCATGTTGGCCGCCATGGGCGCGGACATTCGCACGGAAGGTCTCACGGTCACCGTGAGACCGCCCACACGTCCTCTCTTGCCGCTGCGGCTCACCCTGCCCGGCGACATCTCGTCTGCCGCCTTTATTCTCGTGGCCGCCGCGCTTGTCCCCGGCTCCTCGGTCTGCATCCGCGACGTCGGGCTGAATCCCACGCGCACCGGCATTCTGGATGTTCTGCAAGCGATGGGAGCCCGCATCACTTTGGAGCGCCAGCGCCTGGTCGCAGGCGAGCCGGTCGGCGACATCCGGCTGGCCGCAGCCCCGCTCAAGGCCATCCGCGTCGGCGGCGACACCGTCGTGCGTATGATCGACGAGTTGCCCGTGTTCGCCATTGCCGCCTGCTTCGCCGACGGCCAGACGGAAGTGCGCAATGCCGAGGAACTGCGTTATAAAGAAACCGACCGGATTTCCGTCCTGTGCGGCGAGCTCAAGAAACTCGGCGTGAAACTTGAAGAACATCCCGACGGCTTCACGATCTTCGGGGGCACACTCACGGGCGGCTTTTGCGAGGCTTGCGGCGACCACCGTCTGGCGATGTCGCTCGCGCTGGCGGGGCTGGCCGCACCCGCCCCCATCACCGTTCATCACGCGGAAATCCTGAACGAGTCGTTCCCCGACTTTGTTCCCCAATTACGCTTCCTCGGCGCGTCCGTCCGCGAAAAACCGCAAGCTGTTTGACGGGGGATGGCAGACACGCGGCAGCTCAGGAGCGCTTGGCCTGCCCTCGACATCATTGGAGAGCTCGCATGCCGGCAAACGAAATCTGGTGCCTGTTGCTCGTTCTCGCGGCCGTCAGCGTCGGCCGTGCCGATGCGTCAACCATGTCGCACTCGGATGCCCGTAAGGCCCTGCTCCAAAACGTCCGCGTCATCAACTCCGGCGGTGCGCCAGGCATCATCCTTTGCGCCGGCTCAAATGCATTCCCCGTCGTGGGCGCGAAGTGCGGACGGTCTGTGCAGCCTGTAGCCGCCGCTTGTTTTTACGGTCGGGGACGCGTCCTCGCCGTGGGGCATCCCTCGTTTTATACCGAGGAGGGCGCGTCCAAAGCCGACACGGCCGCCTTCATCAGAAACGGCGTCATTTGGCTCGGGCAGGGCAAGGTTTCCGTGGTTGTGTACAAGAACGCCCCCATCGCGAAAACGCTAAAGGGGGTCGGCGATCTCGACGTACGGGAAATTCCGTGTGGACTATCCCCACATATTTCGGTTGACGATTGAGGAGAGGGCCGGAAACAAA
>CAZOIS010000271.1:0-4537 GCA_964579865.1 uncultured Lentisphaeraceae bacterium
TGGTGGCCATGCCCGGCGAGAAGCTCTCCTGCATCGGCTGCCACGAGCCGCCGACCGAGCCGCCCGTGACCAGCAAGACCATCGCGTCGGGCAAAGCGCCGCAAGCCATCGCGCCGCACCGCGCGCGCGTGGAGGGCTTCGCCTTCGACATGGAGATCCAGCCGATCCTGGACGCCTACTGCGTGCGCTGCCACGACGGCAGCGATGCCAAGAAGCCCGACTTCAAGAACAAGGCGCTGTTCGAAACAAAGAAAGCCGACGAGCACTACAGCAACTCCTACCACGCCTTCCACAAATACTTCCGCAGGCCGGGCCCGGAAAGCAACGGCATCATGGGCAACCCCTATGAGTATCACGCGTCCACGTCGGAGGGCGTGCAGCTGCTCGAGAAGGGCCACTACGGCGTGAAGCTGGACGAGGACTCCTGGAGCCGCCTCTACACGTGGATCGACTTGAACGTGCCCTTCTACGGGAACTGGTCCTCGGTCTATGCCATCGATGAGAAGCGCGAAGCCTGGACCACCAACATCTCGGCGCATGCGGCCTCGCTGCGCGCCCGCTACGCCAATGTGGATACCGACTGGGAAGCGATCCCCGCCCAGCCCTATCCGGTCACGGCCTCCAAGGAGAAGGGCGAGGAGCGCAGCGCGCCCCTCGCGGTCTCGGCCGCCGGCTGGCCGTTCAGCGCCGAAGTCGCCAAACAGATGCAGAGGCAGGCGGGCGGCGACCAGAAGCGGGTGGTCGACCTCGGCGACGGGATCAGCATCACGCTGGTTCGCGTGCCGGCGGGCGAGTTCGTGATGGGCAGCGATGAGGAGACGGCGATCGAACAGCCGCGGCACCGCGTGAAGATCGAAAAGCCGTTCTGGATCTCCGAGAGCGAGATCAACAACGCGGCCTTCTTCGCGTTCAAGCCCGACCACAACGCCAGCGTCTTCGACCAGCAGTGGAAGGACCACGTGCGCCTCGGCTACTACGCGAACTACGTCGAGCAGCCGGCGACGCGCATGAGCTGGAAGGACGCCGACGCGTTCTGCGCCTGGCTCGCCAAAAAGGCCCGTGCGAAGGTGGCGCTGCCGACGGAAGCCCAGTGGGAATGGGCCTGCCGCGCCGGCAGCGACACGGCGATGTCCTTCGGCGCCAAGACGTCGGACTTCAGCCCGTACGCCAACCTGGCCGACAAGTCGATCGAGAAATTCGCGGTCAACGGGATCAATCCGGTCTTCAACAAGGGGTTGGTCGGCAACAAGGTCTACGATTTCGTGCCGCGGGTCTCCGATTTCGACGACAAGCAGTTCCTCGTCACGGGGACCAAGCAGTATCAGCCCAACGCGTGGGGCCTCTATGATATGCACGGCAATGTCGCCGAGTGGACGCGCAGCGATTATGCGCGCTACCCGTATGCGGCCGGCAAGAGCGACTCCAAGAGCCTGAGCGAGAAGAAGACGGTCCGCGGCGGCTCCTTCTTCGACCGTCCTTATCGCGCGACGGCCAGCTACCGTCTGGGCTACGCCCCGTGGCAGGGCGTGTTCAATGTCGGGTTCCGCGTCGTCATCGAAGAGTAGCCGCCCCGCTACCGACGAAGGCCACCAAGACTCGGCAAGCCCCACGTTCACCGAAGCGTTTTCCGGTGGACGTGGAGTCTGTGTGGTGAAAATGTTGTTTTAGGACTGGCAGGAAAAGAGAATGACGGGCAGCATCCATCGCTTATGTGTTTCATCCCTGCTTCTGGCGGTGCTGCTGGGTGCGCACCCGGCGGGGGCTGAAGACCGCTATCTTTCCCCCTCGTCGCTGGCGGCGGGCGCGGACGGCAAGGTCCTCTATGTGGCCTGCGAAACGGCCGGCTGTGTCTTGGCGTTCGACACGGAGTCGGAGAAAGTCACCGCCCGATATGACGTGCCGAACGTCGGCCAGCTGGCGCTCTCGGCCGACCAGCGCCGGCTGTTCGCGACGGCGGGCGGCTTCAACGGCAGCGTTCACGAGATCGATCTGAAAAGCGGGAAGATCGTGCGTACGCTGCCGGCCGGGCACACGCCGGAGTCGCCCGTCCTCAGCGCCGACGGCAAGACCCTTTTCTACTGCAACCGCTTTTCCCGCGCCGACCAGCCGGACGTGCAGGCCCTCGACGTGGCGTCGGGAAAGATCAAATGTTCCGCCAAGGCGATCCGCGAGCCGGCCGCCATGCGCCTCTCGAAAGACGGCGGAACCCTCTGGGTGGCCAACTATCTGCCGCTGATGGCGGCGAACAGCAAGCACGTGTACGCCTCGCTCTGCCTGTACAACAGCGCAACACTGGAAAAAATCGCGACCTTGGATTTGCCGTCGGGCTCCTTCGGCGTGCGCGACGCCGCCATGAGCGCCGACGGGAAGTATTTCTTCGTCTCCCATTCCATCGGGCGGTTCACCGTGCCGACCACCCACCTGGACCGGGGTTGGATCAACACCAGCGCGGTCTCCGTCTTCGACGCCGTCAGCCGCACGTATGTGAACGCCGTGCTGCTGGACGACACCGTGAAGGGCGCGGCCAACCCGTGGGGCCTCGCGGTCGCCGGCAAAGACGAGTGGCTGTGCGTGAACGCCTCCGGCACGCACGAGCTGATCGTCGTCAACCTCAAAGAGATGATGAAGCGCCTGGGCGCGGCCAAGGCGCCGCAGGAGGTCGTCAACGATCTCAGCTTCCTGTACGGCGCCAAAACCCGCGTGCCGCTCGAAGGGCAGGGCGCGCGGTCGTTGGCGGTCGTCGGCAACAAGGTCTACAGCGCGATGCGGTTCGCGGACAGCCTCAACGTGGTCGAGATGTGGGACGACGGGCCGGGCGCGTCGGTCGCGCTGCCGCTTGGCGCGGCCAAGGCGGCGGATCTCGTCCGCTCCGGAGAGGCGGCGTTCCATGACGCCACGTGCTGCTACCAGCAGTGGCTGAGCTGCGCCAGTTGCCATCCCGACACCCGCTCCGACGGGACCAACTGGGACCTGCTGAACGACGGGATCGGGAACCCCAAACAGTCGCGCAGCCTGCTCTACTCGCACCGGACCTCGCCGGTGATGATCACGGGGGTTCGGGCTTCGGCCGAAATCGCGGTGACGAAGGGGTTTTCGATGATCCAGTTCCATGAGCTGCCCGAGATGCGGCTCGATGACGTGAACGCGTATGTGAAGTCTCTGCAGCCCGTCCCCAGCCCCTACCTGAAGCCGGACGGGACGCTGACCGAAGCGGCGCTGAGGGGCAAGGCGGTTTTTGAAGGCAAGGCGGCCTGCGCCAAATGCCATGTGGCGCCCTATTTCGGCGACAAGAAGAAATACGCCTTCGGGCTCGGGTCGGACAGCGAGCGGGACCGCGAGTTCGCGACGCCCATCCTGATTGAGGTCTGGCGCACGGCCCCCTACATGTACGACGGCCGCGCGGTGTCCATCAAGGACGTGATCACGACCGACAACACGAACAACCGGCACGGCAACACGAAGGATCTGACGCCGCAGGAGGTCGAGGATCTGTCCGAATACGTGAATTCGCTGTAGCCAAACCCTTCCCAACGGGTCGCACGCTTTGGTATAGTGTGGCCCAATGTGAAGGGGCCGTGTCTGCGGGGCCGCCCGCGGACGGAACGCCTTTTCAACAAGGAGAAGAGAATGACGAATGGATTCCAGATTGTCGTGTGCGGCAGCCTTGTGCCTGACCCGCTGCAGACGCTTGAGCCCGTAACGACCCCGCAAGGTCCGGGACTGAAAAACGAGACGATGCTGCCTTCCGTGCTTGACCCGTGGTCGGCGCATGCGCTGTTCGAGGCGGCCAATCTGGCGAAGCAGGTCGCCGGCAGCAAGGTTTACCTCGTGAGCCTCGGCCCCAAGGCCAAGCTGCAGCAGCTCATGATGACCGTGGCGCAGAAGGTGCCCTTCGAGCTGGTGGCCCTCGACGGCAGCGCCAGCGGCTTCACCGACGCGCACGTCGTGGCGGCCGCGCTGGCCGACGCGATCGCGGCGATCCCCGGACTCGACAAGAGTCGCCTGCTGGTTTTCGGCGGCTGCGCCTCGGCTTCGCGCGACGCGAGCGTGACCATGCAGCTGGTCGGCGAGCGCCTCGGCATCCGCGACCAGTTCGCGGGCGTCGATGAGATCAAGGTCCAGGCGGACGGTTCGTTCACGACGCTTGAGCGCATCGAGGGCGGCCAGTATCAGGTCTCGACTTGCAAGGGTGCCCCGGCCGTGCTGGCGTGGGCCACCGGCAACCTGCCCGAGCCGCCCAACAACCCCCAGGTCGGCATGGCCAATATGCGCGGCGTCATGCCTGCGCTGATGAAGGCCAAGCCCGCCGCCGTAGGCGTGGGCGGCATCGCCTACGAAAAGACGGAGATCCCGGCGCAGAAGCGCGCGACGCGCATCGTCAAGGACGCGTCTGCGGACGATGTGGCTCGCGAGATCGTGGAGTGGATCAAGAAGTAGGGGCGAGCCGCGGCACGCCCGTACAAGCAAAGAAAGAGAGCTTTCCCATGAAGATTCTGGCATTGTTGCACACTCAGGCCGACGGGGCGTTGCCCAGGGC
>CAZOIS010000272.1:0-4495 GCA_964579865.1 uncultured Lentisphaeraceae bacterium
GATGAGAGCAAGCTTCGGCCAGTCGCGGGACCGTACGCGGTCACGGGAAGGCGATAGCGTTCCTTCTTTGTTCGATCCCGATAGCGATAGCGATTTCGATTTCGATGTCCCCAACCTCTGATTACACCTCAAGAATAAGGTGAAGGATATGAGTGGTCGCCGTTACAAAACCTCACGTGTTGCGCTTGACACCAACGACAGACCCTTTTCTGCCTGCCATAGCCGCTGCCAACCGATGACGTATTTTTCGCGAGGCGGCACGTGCGGTTTTTTGGTATCTTTCACCTTGTCAACCATGTGAAAGGGACCGATATGAAAAAACTTTTGACTCTCTGCGCGGCGGCGGCGCTCGCCGGATGCGTGTCCAGCCTGATCAACACCGACGCCTCGAAAACCGTCGGCCTGCAGACGTGCCGCCTTGTTGCGCCGTCCCATATCGCCGCGCCCGTCTTCAGTTGGAAGATGACGTCGACGCGGCAGGGCGCGCGGCAGACGGCGTACCGGATCAGAGTCGGATCAGCCGAAGGGCTCAAACTCGGCACCGTCGTGTGGGACTCCCAGAGCGTGCCGGACGCCCGGTCCACGGGAATCGCGTACGGCGGGCCGGCGCTGAAGAGCGCGACGGCTTACGTGTGGGAAGTTTCGGTGCGTGACGAGACGGGCGCATGGCTCAAACCCGCAACGGGTACGTTCACGACCGGGCTGCTGGCCGCAGATGACTGGAAGGGGTCAGCGTGGATCGCGGTGCCCGGCCAAGCGGTCATCTCTTCCAACAACGTTCCCAAAAACGAACGCGCCGTTCCGGGCACAAGCTGCTTCGTGAAGGCGCTCGATCTCGGCGCGAACGTGAAGGCAGCGTACTGGACCGTGACCGGTCAGGGCGTGTTTGACGTGTTCGTGAACGGCACGCGCGTCGGCCACGATTTCCTCAAGCCCGGCTTTACGCACGTTTTCAAGACGCGCCATGCCTTCACCTACGACGTGACGGAGCTTCTCGCGAAAAACGGTGAAAACGTGTTGGCCGCGATGGTATCCGCCGGCTGGTGGCGCGACAAGATCGTCCACTACCGCGGCAGGGAATCGGCGTTCCGTGCGCAGTTGATCATCCGGTACGCGGATGGTTCCGAAAAGCGCTTCGGGACGGACGCCTCATGGCGCGGCGCGATCGCCAGCCCCGTGAAACGCGCGTCGATCTTCGAGGGCGAGGAGTACGACGCGCGGGAGACGATGCGCTGGACGGAAAAGGACGGACACAACGCCTTTCAGGCGGTCAAGACGATCGACGAGTTCAAGGGCGAGATCGTGCCGATGGAAGGCAGCCCGATCCGGCTGCGCGAGGATCTCGCGAGGCGTCCGGCGGCCGCGTCTGTGTGGCAAGGCGTTGAAGGCGCGGACGCGACGGGCAAATTCGGAAAGGTGAAGACCGTCCGCACGTATACGTCCGGCGAGGCGATGACGCTTGCGCCGGGCGAAACGCTGGTCGTCGATTTCGGACAGAACGCTGCGGCCGAACCGCGTTTCACGGCGTCTGCCGCCGCAGGCACGACGATCACGCTGCTGCCCGCCGAAATGCTGAACGATGAGGCGGGGCTCAAGAGCCGTGGCAACGACGGCCCGGAAGGGTCTGTCTACCGCGTAAACCTGCGCGGCATTCATAAAGACGGCGCGCAGGCGGTCTACACATTCGCCGGTGCGGGCGACGAGACCTACATGCCGCGCTTCACGTTCTTCGGCTACCGCTATCTCTCGCTCACGGCGACAGACAAGGTGACGATCAAGAAACTTGAGTCCGTCCCCGTCACGTCCATCGCGAAGGAACTGGAGCTCGGGAGCATCCAGACGGGCGAGAAAGATGTCAACCGCCTCATCTCCAACGTGCTGTGGGGCCAGTACTCCAACTATCTCTCCGTGCCGACAGACTGCCCGCAGCGCAACGAGCGCCTCGGCTGGACGGCCGACACGCAGGTCTTCACGGAAGCGGCTTCCTGCAACGCCGACGTTTACGGCTTCCTTTTCAAGTGGATGCGCGACATGCGCGACAGCCAGCTTGAAACCACGGGCTCGTATCCCTCTGTCGCGCCAGTGGCGCAGTACGGCAACGAGGGCGACCGCTTCGGCTGGGCCGACGCGGGAATCATCGTGCCCTACACGCTGTGGCGCCGTTTCGGCGACGCGTCGATCGTGAAGGCGAACTGGGCGTCGATGAAGACGTTCATGGCGCATCTCGCGCAGACGAAGCACGCCACGCCGCCAGGAAATCGGCAGTACGCGGACTGGCTGTCCTATGAAAAGTACCAGCCCTGCAATGCCACGTGGGGCAACAACCCGCCCAAAGAAGCGTTCGAATACTGGGATTTCCTGGGCGCGTGCTACTGGCTCTGGGACGCACGGATGATGGCCGATATGGCTGCGGCGCTCGGCGAGCCGGCTGACGAAAAGGCGTTCCGCGACATGGCGGCAACGGCGCTCGCGCACATCCGCAGCACATACGTGATGGCAGACGGACTGCTTTCCACGACCTTCCGCGACCTGCAGACAGCAAGCCTCTTCGCGCTCAAGCTCGGCCTGCTGGCGGACGCGAAAGCCGTCGCCGAAACGCGGTCGATCCTGCTCAAAAACATCAAGGATCACGGGGACTGCCTGCAAACGGGCTTCTTGGGCACCTCGATCCTCATGGATACCCTCACGTACGAAGCGGGCGCGCCGGACGTCGCCTACACGCTGCTGCTGCAGCACAAGAACCCGAGCTGGCTCTACTCCGTCGATCAGGGCGCGACCACGATCTGGGAACGCTGGAACAGTTACGTGAAGGCGACGGGTTTCGGCCCGGCGAGCATGAACAGCTTCAACCACTACGCCTACGGCGCGGTGCTCGCGTGGATGTACGGCACGATGGCGGGTATCCGGGAAGATGCTGCAGCACCGGGCTTCAAGCATTTCATTCTCGCGCCGCTTCCGGACAGGCGCGTCGGGAACGTCTCCGCAGAATACGATTCCGCGTACGGCACCATCCGTTCGTCATGGGCTTACGGGAAGGACGACCGATGGACATGGACCTTCACGATCCCCGCAAACACGTCGGCCGCGGTGACCGTCCCCGGCGGCGAAACCAAAACGTACCTGTCGGGCACCTACACGATCGTCCGTTGACGCGCACCTGCCGTGCGTGGCGCAGCCGAGCCGCAGAGAAGGGCAACCCGATTTCCTGTCTCTTAGTTCCCTCACTCCTATTGAGATCGCAATCATAAGTGACTCAATAGGCAGAATCCATGCGAAATCGGTTAGGGGTCGGTGTTGCGTTTTTCAGATTAACGCTGCAATGCGCTTGGGTGATGTTCCGAGGGCAAGCAGCGTTTTGATGAGGCTGTCAATCGTGGCGGATGCCGGATTGTTCAGCATCCGTGCCACGCCGGATTGCCGTGTTCCGATTTTTTCGGCGAGTTCCTGCTGGGTGATATTGGACGCCTTGCGCACGCGTTCAATTTCGAGCGCGAAATTAACGCGCATGTTCACGATCGCCTGTTCCTGCGGCGTCAGCCCCAGCCATTCCGCCGAATCGGTAATCTTGTAGCCTGCGGCTTCCAGTTGTTTCCGTTTCTTCGCATCCATGAAATCACCTCTTTGTTAGACGGTCAAAAGCCTTCAGCCGTTCCACACACAAGTCGATGACCGACTTGGGGGTCGCCTGCGTTTTCTTCATCAGCACGTGAACCATCAGCACCGCGTCCGAATCCACGCGGCAGAAGATCCGCCACTCCGCCGTCTTGTCTTTCACGCGCAATGCAAGACACCGCGGGCCGATGCACGGCATCGGGCGGGCGTGAGGCAGGGACGGACTTCCGCCGCTTTGAAGTACCCCAAGCAAGACCCCGGCCTCAATGCGCGCATCCTCACTGAAAGGAGGCGTTTTGATTTCGCCTGACAGTATCACAAGGGGTTTTCTGATCCGCATGCCGATAATATAACAGATTTGTTATACACATTGCAATCCCGAGCAGAGACGCGCGGCGATTCCGAATGACCCCGGATCGGATATCCCCAACCCGCGTCGCCCGTTTAGTCCGGCCGTGACTTTCGAGTCAAGGGCGTCAGGTATCGTCCGGATGCCTCGGTCTGCGATGATTCAGTGATTTTTGTACACCAGCATCCCATAGGCGGAGCAGTCAGCCCTTACCCATGCGGATTTGCTTGGGTTTTCGGTGTCTGTTTTGAGGTTTCGGGTTGGAGGTTTTCCCGGCGGGGCCGGCCGTTTCGCGTTTTTGTTGGGTTTTACGGCCCTGCTGTCCCATAGTCGATCCGCCAGAAATCGAAAAAGACCCGCAAAGGCGGGGGTTTTCCGTGGGATTCACCCGGTTCCGGCCGCGGTGCTGTCCCATAGGTTTTGAGGATACCGACCAGGTCACGCTTGACCCACACCGCCGCGCGCGCGACGCCCGCGAGGCGCGAGAAGCTCAGCTTCCAGCCCGCGACATGGCGCATGAACCGCAGCAGGAGG
>CAZOIS010000273.1:0-4493 GCA_964579865.1 uncultured Lentisphaeraceae bacterium
CGTCGTAGCGGAGCGGCATGAGCACGTGCTTCGCGCCCTTGCCGTCGTCGCTCAGAAGCGGCGAGACCTGGTCCGCGAACATGAAGTTGCGGAAGCCGGCCCGGAGCATGTCCAGGAGGTAGAAGCGGTTCACGATGATGCCGCAGCCGTTGCCCGCGTACGCGCTCCCGGCCGTCAAGGGGACCCGCACCTGCCGGTCGCCGTCCTGGCCCCTCAATGTGATCCCGCCGCCGACGCCTTCGAGCCCGACCGCTTCCTTGCCAGGAAGCGCCGGCACGATCTTGGTCATGGCCTCGGCGTCGGCGTCGGAGAACGTGAGCGTGTGCGCCATGCCGTCCTTGACCGGGACCACCTGCCGCCAGTTCGGGTATTGTCCGTCGACGGACTTGACGAGGTATGTCCACGGCCCGGACCTGACGCAGACCCTGCCGCCCGATTTCGTTTTGGACACGCCCATTTGCACGTCCTCTGCGAGCCCGTTCCACAGCAGGAACTTCGTCACGGGCACCATGACGCCGTGTTCGTCGTCGACGGGCAGACTGAGGCTGTTGCAGCAGCACAATCTGCGGCCGTCGGTAGCGACCAGCGTGGCGTTGTGTTCGCCGGTCCCGGACACGTCGACGTACACGCACTGGAGCGTGCGCCGGGTCTCGTCGGCGGACGCGAACGGGGCCATGCGCCGGTAGGCCTTTAGGAATCCCTTGGCCTCCTGCACCGGGATCTCGGGGCCGGACTCGGGCCAGTCCCGGGCCTCCGGGCCTTCGGCGGTCGACGTAACCTCGTGGCCGCCGACAGAGTTCGTGACCGTTACCTTGTCGCCGCCCTGTTCCAGGCATACGGTGTCGGATGCGTCGCCCCTGGCCAGTTCCTTAATAGCCGGGAACGGGACGATGATCTCGCCACTGCCCCCGACTTCGGCATTATCGAAGCGGTAGACAAGGGTCTGGTCCAGGTCCGTCGCCTGCGCCTTGAGGTCGCCGCCTTCGACGTAGAAGCGGACGCAGCCCAGGACCGCGATGCCGGTCTTGGAGGGGATGATTTTGGAGAATCCAGAAACAGCGTTCCTGAGTTCGCCGCGTGTCATAGTGATCTTCATGTGTGCTCCTTAGGTTTTGGGGTTTGGGGGTCAGGCCTGCGCCGGGATCTCGGCGTCGAAGAACTTGGTCAGGTCTTCGCGGAGCTCGTTCATGAGGCCGATGGCTGCAGCGGTCACCAAGGCGCACAGCGCCAGGAAGCCGCCCAGCCACGGCACCTGCGCCAGCAAATAGGCGACGACGCAGCCCAGGATCATGGCCTCGCCGAAACTGCGGTGGCGCTTGATGAAACTGACGATGGCTGAGGCGAGACGCTGGCATTTGGAGTAGAGCATCAAGAGCTCGGCCTTGCACTTGCCGGGGATCTTGAGTTTCCGGATCTCGTCGATGAATTTGCACTTGCTCATGCGATTTTCCTTTCGTTGTGGGGTTGGGTGAGGGCTTGGGCCTTGGACTGCAGGGCTTGCCCGTAGCACCGGCGCACGGCCTCGGCCACGAGCGCGGTGATGGGCACGCGCTTTGCCGCAGTTTCGCGGGCATTGTGCAGCAGGGCCATGTCCTGTGGGGTTATGGCCGAAGCCGGCCAGGGATAGCGGTAGGTATTGTCGGGGCGGGACATGTTTATCCTTGGTTGGGGTCTGTGAAATGAAAAAGGGTCCGCCGCCTTTTGATCGGCAGCGAATCCTTGTGTGTCTTGTTATAACGTTGGTGGAGACGGTATTAAGGCCGGGCCGGACTTGGAAGCCTGGTCAATGTACCGGATAGGGCAGGCTGTACCGGTTTCAGGTGCCGGCGTACGGGTCCGCGGGGGGCCGGGACCGGTTCAGGAAGGCACGAATCCGGTACACGGCCTGCGGTTTCAGGTACGGGATGATGCTGAAGAGGTGCAAGGGTGGCGCGAAAACGCCGGGCGCAGGCTCGACAGTCTGCAGCCTGAGTGCTACATTCAAACCAATCTGAGGCTGGGACGGTTTCCCTGTCTCTTAACAGAACAGGGCGCTTGTCCAGTTCACGGTGAACCACAACATAGGGTTTAAATTCAACTTGCCGAAGGATATGAGAATGGTTGCCGGGTTTGCAGCTTAGGGGGTGCCTTGAAAACAGGCGGTTTCACTTTTTTGCGTAATGCAGTTGCAGCTGCCTCATGGGCTTCGCAGCTTACGGTTATTTGTCAGGCCGCAGAGATTACTTCCGCGCAGGCACGGACAGCTGTTGACAACTGGTTGTACAGGGATCCGGCTCCGCTGGAAGCGAGACTGGGTGGCTCAACTCTCGACGCGACAACATACAAGGATGCCGCTGGCGTTCCGCTATTCCATGCCGTACCGCTCAAGGGTGGCGGATTCGTCGTGACCTCTGCCGATGACGTTATCCACCCTGTCATTGCCTTCTCAGAGGGGAGCAATCTTGTGGCCGATGCTGGCAACCCGCTGTGGGCGCTGTTGAACAAGGACTTGTCGCAGCGGCGCGCTGCGGTTACCGCTTTGCGTGGTAGGCAGGCGCAGGCGATTTCTGACCCAACCGAAGCGGAGAAGGAGTGGGCCAGCCTGCTCGTCGGCCGACAGGTCCAGCCTCTAGGGCTGACCTCGGTGAGTGACGTGAGGGTCGCTCCGATCGTGCTGTCCCATTGGGGGCAGAGTACAGTCTCAGGGTTCTGGAAAAACTACAATTGCTATAACTACTACACGCCTAACAACTATCCGTGCGGGTGTGTGGCGACTGCAATGGCTCAGATCATGCGAAAGCACTGTTTTCCAACATCGTCGGTGCCAGCCAAAACCTTCTCCTGTCGGGTGAACGGAGCTCTAACCGATTTGACCATGAAAGGGGGCTTCTACAGTTGGGGAAACATGACGCTTCTGCCTGATGAGGGGTTCGACACTGCTCCGAGTGAAACAATCCGGGCCGCGATTGGAAAGCTGTGTTATGATGCCGGCGTCTCTGTAGAAATGCAGTATGCGGCTGATAAATCTTGCGCCTATAGTACATATGTTCCTGGAGCTTTTATTGACGTGTTCGGATATGCCAGCGCTTATTGTTACGATGGTTGGCGGGGTTTTTCTGAGGATACCATTTGCAGTGCGCTCTTAAGTAATCTGGATCACGGTTTTCCCGTATATATTGCAATCTCGGGGGATCCGGAGAAGCATGCCGTCATCGCTGACGGGTATGGCTTCAACAGCGGTGCCCGGTATATCCACCTGAACATGGGCTGGAACCAGAACGGAAACGGCGGTTATCAGAACGCCTGGTACAATGTACCTCGGGTGGACACCACTGTTGGCGTTTTTACAGCGTTGGACGGAATTGTGTACAACATTTTTCCGGACTCGGAGAAAATGCTGGTCAGCGGACGCGTATTGGATTTGGCTGGTGCCCCCGCCACGAATGTCACGGTTCTGGCCCTTGACTGGTATACAGGGCAGATATGCAGGACGGCGAAGACAAACAGTAAGGGTATTTACACGCTGTCGTGGAGTGGTGCCGGGTTGGACTGGATGTGTGTCGGTATTTTCGCAACCAACGGTCCATACGCTAGCGGCGAGGTCTGGGCAGATGTCACGCAGAGTTATGACTGGAGCCCAGGCAATGTTTGGGGGGCGGACCTGGTCCTGGGCGAGCCTGTCAGCTATGCGGTGCTGCTCGACGCTTGCGGCGGCTCTGGCGGCACCGCAAGCTTTACAGTCAAGGTTGGAGAGGGACTTCCGCTTACGCTTGAGGCTCCGTCGCGCCCTGGCTTCGAGTTTCTGGGATTCTTCGACGCACCAGACGAGTATTACTGGACTCGGTACTTCGATGCCTCGATGACTCCATCTGGAGTATGGCATGACGCGTCAGTTAAGGTTCTGTACGCGCAATGGAAGGCGGTCGCCGTTCAGGTTGGGGATGTGTTCGTGCCGTTCTCTTGGCTTGACCAATTCCGTCTTGCAGGCACCTTTTCGTATGAGAGCGCCGCCATGCGGGATCAAGACGGTGACGGCCATCCCGCTTGGCAGGAGTACGTTTCCGGCTCGAATCCTACGAACAGGAGTGATGTTTTGTGCACGCAGATCATGGTCAGCAATGGTTGGCCTCTAATAACTTGGAATCCTGATCTCGGGGCAGAACGCGTTTACACGGTGTGGGGCAAGACCAATCTGTTGGATGCGGTGTGGGGACCAACTAACGCCGGAAGCAGGTTCTACAGGGTCAAGGTCGATTTGCCCTGAGTTAGCACACACTGAGCGCGGTGATGCCTGTCAGTCGGAAGAAACAAGGAGAAAACAATGAATCTCAACGCTGCCATCAACGCCGCCATTGCCAAAGGCGCGGCCCGCGCCACCCGCAAGCCCATCACCGGCCTGCGCCGCGACGTGGCCATGCTCAAACGTGAGATCGCAGAGCTGAAGCGCCTTGTCCGGGATCTGGGGCGGAAAAACCGGCCGGCTCCCGCACCTGTATCTGAAAAGCAGGAAGCGC
>CAZOIS010000274.1:0-4478 GCA_964579865.1 uncultured Lentisphaeraceae bacterium
GTGCTGGACGGCCTGTTCAACTGCAACAAGTGGCTCTACATCGGCCATTGTTTCGTCCGCGACTACGATGCGGGGACCGGGTCGTATGCGCCGACCTACGCCACGTACAACCAATACGGCGGCACGGTCAATCTGGAAACGTTCGCCATGGCGTACGACCTCGGCCCCTACAATCATTCCTGCCAGTCGGTCGCGAACCTGTACGGCGGCCAGATGAACATCAGCTCCGTCTTCCGCTTCGGCCAGACCTACAACAAGACCGGCATCAACCCGCCGCATGCCACGATCAACATGCACGGCGGCGTCATCAACCACTACAACAATGCCACCAAGCCCTACGGCACGCACATGGGCTACTACAGCAGCGCGGCGGAAGGCAACAACGCCCAGAAGCGCGCCTGCGACGCGACGCTGAACCTGTACGGCGGCGAATTCCGCGACGTGCAGCGCATCTACATGGGCGGCAACGCCTCGACGTCCAGGCTCAACCTGCACGGCGGCAGGGTCGTCTGCGAGAACATCTTCCTGCAGAACACGGCCACGGGCACAGACTATGACTTCTTCGCCGGCGGCAAGGCGTACCTCTACTGGAACGGCGGCGAATACTGGCCGCTCGGTTCGAACAGCGCCAACCGCACGCTCGGCGGCCTCACGCAGGTGACGGTCTCGACCAACGGCGTGGTCATCGACACGACGTGCTTGTCTGCTGGCGCGGTCTACACGGTCAGCCAGGCTCTGGAGCATGACGCGGCGCTGGCCGGCGCGGACGGCGGCTTCACCAAGCGCGGCGCGGGCATGCTCGCGCTCAGCGGCACCAACACCTTCAACGGCTGGACGACGGTGGAAGGCGGCGCGCTGCGCGTGCGGTGCTCCGCCGCGCTCTCCTCGAACGTGGACGTGAAGGCGGGCGCCGCGCTGGATATGGACGGCACGACCTGCGACGTGGCGAACCTCGCCGGAACGGGCATGGCTTCAAACGGCACGACACGCGTGACGGGCGTATTCACCATCGGCGAGACGAACAGCGCGGCCGGCGCCTCCTTCACCTTCGCCAACGCGACCTTCGCCAACGGTTCGACCGTGGCGTGCGACACGACCGCGGACGGCGCCACCCACGACGCCTTCGCGGTGAGCGGCACGCTCAAGGCCGAGGGCGTCGTGATTCTGGACTTCGGCCGCACGGAGGCGGACCCGCTTTCTAAAACGTTCCTCATCAAACTGGCGGATTTCGGTGCCTGCGAGGGCATTCGCTTCCGCGGCGTCAACATCGGTCTCCCGAGCTATGCGATCCAGACGCTCATGGAAAACCAAGCCGTCTATGTGAAGCTGGTTCAGAATGGAACGTCCATCATGGTGCGTTAGCGCATACGGAAGAGGCGTTGCGACACATAAGTGCTTTTAGCAATGTTTGATATAGACTATCTTTTGTGGTGGCAGAACATCCGCGAGATGACCGGTCATCGCTTCGATGCGGTGGCTTGGCATCTCTCGGATATCGGCCACTGGTTTGAGAGTTTTTTCATACCCGCCATCGTCTATTGGGCCGTCGACCGGAAAACCGGCGTCTTCTGTAATCTGGCGCGGAACCTGGCGCTCGTGTTCACGCAGTTTCTGAAGACTTCGATCTGCGCCTATCGGCCGTGGGTCCGAGACCCCCGGATTGTGCCGATCAGAGACGCGTTGCCTTCGGCCACGGGTTTTTCCTTTCCCAGCGGTCACACGGTGAACGTGACCGGTGTTTTCGGCGGGCTGGCGATGTGTTGGAAAAACACGGCGTTCCGCTGTTTCGCCGTTCTTCTGATCGTCACGATCGGCGCGTCCCGCAATTTCTTGGGGGTCCACACGCCGCAGGATGTTCTCGGCGGGTTCGCGGTGGCGATCTTGGCGCTTCTGGTGGCACGGAAGATCGCTCTCGATTTGGAGCGGCATCCAGAGCGGGGGGCATGGTATTTGTGGGGCGGTGTGGTTGCCGGCATGGTCTTGCTCGTATTTTCGCTTTGCAGAGAGCCGGTGATCCGCGCTACCATGCCAAAGATTGATTCGTTCAAGATCGTGATCGATGACTATCGGTGTGCGGGATGCTGGCTGGGATCGCTGGTCGGCTGGCGCCTCGAACGCCGGTTCGTCCGTTTCGAGACCACGGGGGTTGGTCTGGCGCGGCGACTTCTCCGGGGCGGGTTAGGCGCGTTGGTGATGCTTTTCGTCGTGTTCCCCGTGTTTTATTGGATTGAGGGTCGACTGGGAAAGCATTGGGGCGGTGCGGCAGGCATGTTTGTCGTCCAACTGTACATCATGCTGGCCTGGCCGTGGGTGATGAAACGATTTCCTTTTTTTAATTCATGGGAAAGTGAAAACAAGGTATGACCGAACGATTGGCGAAAGCGCTGGCTTCCGCAACCGACACGCGGATCTGTTTGATCGGCGACGGGATTCTGAAAGACGCGCCATCCGTTTTCCGCGAGGCGTTTCCCGGCAAAAAGGCGGTGGTCGTTGCCGACACGACCACGTTCGGCGTGGCGGGCCGGTCGGTTTGCGAGGCGCTGAAAACGGCGGGGCTTTCGGAGGCTGAGCCGTTCGTTTTCGACGCGGCGGGCCTGTATGCGGAAATGACGTATGTTGACCGCTTGACGGCCGCGCTTCAGCGGCACGATGGCGTGTCCGTCGCGGTCGGCTCGGGGACCGTCAATGACCTGACCAAACTGGCGTCCCACCGCTGCGGGAGGCCCTACATGTGTGTGGGGACGGCGGCGTCGATGGACGGTTACACGGCCTTCGGCGCGTCGATCACGTTCCAGGGTAACAAACAGACCTTCACCTGTCCCGCGCCGCGCGCCGTGTTGGCCGATCTCGATGTGGTCTGCCGGGCGCCCTCCGAGATGACCGCGTCCGGCTATGCGGACCTGATGGCCAAAGTCGTATGCGGCGCGGACTGGATCCTTGCGGATGTGCTGGGCGTCGAGCCGATCGATCCGGACGCGTGGGAGATCGTGCAGGGCGGCCTGCGCGCCGCGCTGGAAGATCCCGAAGGCGCGCGCGCCGGCGACAAGCGTGCGCTCGCCGCGCTGATGGAAGGCCTGATGCTGGGCGGGTTCGCGATGCAGCACACGCGGACCAGCCGTCCGGCCTCGGGCGCGGAGCACCAGTTCAGCCACCTGTGGGATATGACACACCACACGCACAACGGCCAGACGCCGTCGCACGGCTTCAAGGTCGGCATCGCGACGCGTTTCATCGCCGCGCTGTACGAGCGGGCGCTGGCCACGCCGTTTGACCGGCTGGACGTGGCGGCGGCTTGTGCGCAATGGCCCGACTGGGAGGCCGCCGAAGCGCGGGCGCGGGCGCTTTACGCGGGCACCGATTTTCCCGAGCTCGGCGTGCGCGAGACGCAGGCGAAATACATTCCTGTTCCCGATCTGGAGGTGCAGCTCGCGACGCTCAAATGGCGCTGGCCCGACCTTCGCCGTCTGCTCTGCGCACAGCTGTTCACCGCCGAGGAAGTCAAGCGTCGGCTGGATGCGGTGGGTGCGCCGAGCGAGCCGGAACAGATCGGCATCTCCCGCGCCTGCCTCCGCGACAGCGTGATCCGCGCGCAACATATCCGCCGCCGCTTTACGGTGCTGGATCTGGCCGTGCGGACGGGCTGTCTGGATCGCTGGTTGGAGGAGCTGTTCGGCGTGGGTTGTTTATGGGATGCGGCCGCGAGGTAGGACAACGTGGCGTGCGGGCTCCGGACGCGTTTGGTTCCGCGTCGGGGAGCCGGGGGGGGGGCTGAAAACGGTGAGCGGTTCGCATAAAGGAGTCGGCTGGTGAACGAGAAAACCGTGCGGAGCTTCAAATACTGGCAGTGGCGCACGATACTCGCGACGATGGTCGGGTATGCGTTGTTTTACTTTGTCCGCAAGAATTTCAGCATCGCCATGGCGACGCCGGACATGGGCAAGGAACTCGGCTGGACCAACACGCAGATCGGTGTGATCCTGACCTCCTTCAGCCTGCTGTACGGCGTGGCGCGGTTCGGCAACGGCCTGCTGGCGGACCGCATCAACGCCCGTTATTTTATGGTGGCGGGCCTGGTCTGCGCGGCCGTCATCAACCTCGTGGTCGGGTTCACTTCGTCGGTGATCGCGCTGGGGGCGCTGTGGGTGGCGAACGCCTGGTTTCAAGGTATGGGCTTTCCGCCGTGCGCGCGGCTGCTGACGCACTGGATCCATCCGGGCGAACTGGCAACCAAGATGTCGATCTGGAACACCTCACACTCCATCGGCGCTTCGATCGTCGTGGTCTTTTGCAGCTGGATCATCACCCTCTGCACGAACGGCACGATCCCGCAATCGGCCAGCCTTTTCGGTTTAGACATCGCGTTGCACCCGGGCTGGCGCTGGTGCTTTTTCTTGCCCGCGGCCGTCTCGCTGGTCGGCGCGGCAGGGCTGTGGATCGCGCTGCGCGACACGCCCTCGTCGGTCGGCTTGCCCGAGCTG
>CAZOIS010000275.1:0-4465 GCA_964579865.1 uncultured Lentisphaeraceae bacterium
CGCCGACATATGCCACATTCTGTCGGATATCGAGTGTGAACCAGGTTACGCCGTCATCGCTGCCCTCGACGGTCCAGGCATCGGGCGTTCGACCGGAATCGGACCCATAACTGGCGCTGGTTGTGTGCCAGCGGTAAGCATCAAACGTAATACCGGTCTGGGTGTCGATCGTCAGCGGATTAGGGATCGGCTTTGTCAGCCAGCGGTCGGTCAACACACCGTTGATGGCGTTGCCGGGTTTGTCGTCCGTGTGAGTGCCGCTTACTGGAGCGGTGGCTGTGGTGCCGGTCGGATAGGCGACGACCTGTCCGTTACGCAAGAGCTGGAATTCGGCGAAGCTCAGCTCAAAATTGTAGGAGTCCACGCCGTCATTGACCGCGGACGTGGGGTTGAAACGGATGTAGCGGAAGGTCCACACGTTGGGTTGCACGGCGAGCGTGCCTTGTTCGACGCACGTGTCGCCGGTGTAACGGCTGCCCGCATCTGCCATGTAAGTCAGATCGGAACCCCGTTTGACCAGTCCGACCGGTGCCGCGCCGTCCACGATTGCGGCCGTGAACAGTCGTTCGCCGTTCGCGCCCACGATCACCGCGTCAGCCGCGCCACCGGCTACTGTGACACGATCCATAAAAGATGGGACGTTAACCGCCGCATTTGCGCCTAGCGTCACGCGCCCGCGTCCCGTGAAGGTGCCGGTGAAGGCAGAAAGGTCGGCCACGCTTAAAGTAGCCGCCTCGTCCAACTGGACAGCCCCTGATCCACTGAGTACACCGAGGGTCTCTTGCCATAGTTGAGCAGTCAGCGTTGAACCGGAGGCGACCTCCACACCGCATCGAGGCGATAGCGCGTCGATCGGCCAGGCTGTGCCATTGAGGGTGTAGGCACCGGCCAACACGCCGCGATTGAACGTGATCCTTGCGGCTTGATTACTCCGCACGTCGGCCGTGAACCAGTTTACGGAGTCGGCGCTGACGTCGATGGTCCATGCCACCGGGTCGTTCGCTGAGTTTACGCCAGTGTACCAGCGGTAACCATTGAAAATGAGCGGGGCTGGCAGGTTGACGCGAACCCAACCGATGGTTGAGCCGCACTGCCAGAAGGAACGCGAATTACCATCATAGACAAGCGACGAGTTGTTTGTACCGGCTGTTGAACTCGCGTTCCAACTATATCCAATCGGCCAGGGAACGGGTAAGCCGTCGCGTAACAATTGGAATTCGGCAAGTGAGGGCTGGTTGCCGGCAATACGAGTCTGGAGCGGCGAAAAACGGATGAAACGGATGCCTCCGCCCAGCACCAGGTTGCCACCCTCAATACGCAGGCTGCCGGTTGCTTTCGGGGTTTCCGCCGCGCCAGCGAGCCAGAAGGTACCGCTCCCGGTTTTGGTCAGGCCGAGTGCGGCCGCACCGTCCGCAAGTGTCCCGACATAACGGCTCGATACGTTGCCTTCTCCAACGGTCAGTGTGGCAGGCGATGCTCCACTGTTGGTGACGGTGCTGGAGAGCACGGCACTATCCAATCGCCCGATACCCTCCGATATACCGTTCATATCAAGGGTACCGCCGGTCAAGGTCACATTTCCACTGATTTGGTTACCTCCGCTACCAGCGAGGTGCGCTTCAGCTTGGGGTTCGACGCGCAGGATGTGTCGGACAGACGGAACATCAATTTTATCAAGGATCGCGACACCTTCGTCGACCGCGAGGTCCAGCGACGTGGAGGATAGCGTGCCGCCTAGCTTCAGTGATCCGGTGCCTTGTTTGACCAACGAACCGCTCAGCGCTCCGGTCAACGTCAATGAGACAGACGCAGGCACGTCGAGCACGCCTGCCGTCGAGGTCAGAGTTCGTGCGAGCGTCAGCGGTTCGGTGCCGGAGAAGCCTAAAACGGCGCCATCCGCCAACGTGATCGCATTGGCGCTGTCGCCGAACGCTGCGTCTTCGCTCACGAGCAGGCGACCGGCGTGTATGGCGATGTCACCGGTGAAACTGTTGATGCCGGTCAGCGCCGCGTCGCCGGCACCCTGCTTGACGAGTGTGCCGGTGCCGCTGATGGTGCCGGTGTGGGTCACGGTGCCCGCGCCGTCGAAGCCGACGGACGCCCTCGTTCCACTAAGCGTGACGTCATGGCCGGTCGTGAAGGCGTAATCCGGATCGTCGTAGAGGCGCCCTTCGGTTTCGCGCGTGGCGTCGAACCACACCGTCAGGTCCGTGCCACCGACGCTTACGGACTCGCTGCCGGTGCCCAGGGCGTCGGCGCGCGGAATACGCAGCGAATAGTCGGTTAGCGTCTGCGCACCTGTGCCCAAGACGCCGGGCGTACCCGCTGCCATGTCGGCGCCGGGTGTGATGGTCCAGGATGATGAACTCGGCAGTGTGAGCAACCACACCTTGTCACTGAACGTCACTCCGTTCGCGTTATTCACATCGATGGAGAATACGGCATGCCGGTCCGGACTTCCCATGCGGAACGGCTCGTCACTACCCGTGACCGTCAGCACCGGCGTGCCGGCAGTGCCGTCGGACGTCTTGACCAGATCGCCAGCCCAGAGCAGAGATGCAGCGGTGCCCGACCGGTCGAATACGGTGCTCTGAGCCAATTCCAAGCGGGCGCGGACAGTTTGAGACGAAGCGCCAAGAGGAACGGTCCGCAGCACGCTACCGTCGCCGGGGTCTTCAAAGCGCTGGGCGGCTGCCGCGATTTCCGCAGCGTTCGTGAAGGGCCCGTTGGCCGGATCGAACATAATGCCTGCAGAAAAACCGTTGGACGTGCGAGGTCCGACACCGCCGGATCCCTGAGACACGGCAATATCCACCGTGTGCCATCCTGCCGCGAGCGCGACGTTCTGTGTCACGGCTACAGCAACGGCGGAGTTGTTGCGCAACAATTCGGTGCCGTCAATCGCCAGATAGCCACCGTCGTCAAACGCCTTGGCAAAGCTGTACGTGCCAGCGACGGGGACGTACCATTGGCCGGTATATCGGTACTGCGTGCAAGTTGGATAATTGATTGAACCAGCATTGGCCATTAGCGTGGTCGGACGCACGCCGGATGTGGTGTGTACAACATCGAGATTGATGGCACCGTTGGTAAGCTGGGCACGGCTTTCCGACAGTCCTGCCAGCCAGTCGGTCATAGCGAGGGAACCACCGTTCAACGTGAAGGTTGTTGTTCCCAAGGCCTCTGCTGCCGCGAACACGAGCGCTCCTTCCGAGATTCGGACACGACCTGTGGATACACCGGTCGCGAAAAACGTGAAGTCACCGCTCCCGATCTTGTCGAGCGTGGCACCGGCTTGAATCGCACCATTGATGGTCATTCCGGCGTTGTCCAGTCCCACGCGCAGGACCCCGGGGACAATCGCGCTATTCGCAAGCGCGAGGTCACCGGTCATTGACAAGGTGTTGACGGTTTCGGTATGGCCGTTGAGATCCAGCACTGCCTTACGCTGGCCGTTCATCACAAGCGCCCCTTTTTCGGCGCCATGCGGAATGACTTCATCAGCACCGAGCCGCAACGTGGCACCAGCCAAGATTTCGCCGTAAATCCCAGGGCCGGCCGCACCGACGATCGTGCCGCCCGCATAATCGTTGTTGGGATTAGAGAGTGTGACCGCTGCTTGTTCCTGCATGATGCAGACGGGGCCTATGCCAGTGATCGGCGAAGCCACATCCACACCACCATCGGTGCGGCCCAACAGGTAGGCCCCCGATGGACCGGCGGTGACGCCGCGGTTGGGGTGCAGGGTCAGCATGCCGGTATAATTACCGAGGCTGCCACCGTCCAAAACGACGGCATCCGGTGTATAAACATCTGGTACGCGGCCTAGGGAAAGGTCGGTCTCGGCAAACAGATTGCCGTTCAGGGATTGAACTGTACCAGAGAAAAGATTATTCGACGTGTTCAGGCATAAAATACCCCTACCAGCCTTAGTCAAACCGTCCGTGCCGGTCAGCGTACTCCAGATGTAGGCATTACCGTTGCTCACTAAACACAGGGCTGGAGCGGTAAGGGTATTGGTCTCTCCGATAATTGTCCAATAACTGTCCAGATTGTTGGTGTTGAAATGGAGGGCGGACAGCGAGAAGGGCATGCCATTCGGCACCGTGACTGTACCACCGCTCCCGCCGGAAAAGAACGCTGCATCGCCTGTCTGTGGCTGCACACCGTCCTGCCACATGTCCGAGTCGTTCCAAGTGCCGGATGCAGCGGTCCAAACAGTATCGGCTGCGAACAAGCCCTTGCCGACCGACACGGCCATGGCGATTCCCAACAACTTCCGATTGAACATACCCTTCATAGCCACTCCTCGATGTGCCGCTTACTGTATAACTAATATGTCAAACTATTAATCCTATTCTAGGCGAATAAAACCGTCGTTGCAATCGTGATGTTACCTCATGGGGGCCAACGCGGTATGTCATAGTCGTGGACACCGTAGCCGAAGAAGCGGTGTCTTGGAATC
>CAZOIS010000276.1:0-4438 GCA_964579865.1 uncultured Lentisphaeraceae bacterium
ATGCTGTCCAGCTTTGCACTTTACAATTATTCCAGTTTTGCTCTGCCGCCGACACGCGTTTTGAACGGTGTTGACTTTTCCGCGGCTGGCCTCATAATTTAAAATCAAAGCTAATGCATACTAATTTTGCAATCGTACGTGCAAGGGGAGCGGTCCTATGAAAAAGCATTTGAGCCTGTTTGTTTTTGGTCTGGTCGTGGGCTTCCTAGGTGTCTTCGGAGTCGGGCCTGCGGCGGCGGCCAGCGGCGTTTGGAACGGTACGGATAACGCGTTCTGGACGAACAACGCCAACTGGAGCGCATCGCCTTATCCGTCGGGCGGCGACACCGCGAGCTTCACGAATGCGGGGAACAGTCAGACGGTCATTGATCTCGCCGGCCTCTCGAGCATCAAGTCGCTGTCGTTCGAAAGCCCGAATGTGGCGGGCTACACGATCGGCAACGGCGGCGCGGGCGGCCAGACGCTGACGGTCGTGGCGGGCGGCCAGATCGGACTCACGGCGTCTGTCGTTGCGGATCAGGCTTTTGCGGCCACGGTCCAGCTGCCAGGCGACTTCACTTTCGCCAACAGCGCCACGGCGCGCACGCTGACCTTCAACAACGTCACCTGCTCCGGCGCATGCAACCTGACGCTCAGCGGCTCGGGGGCGATTTCGATCTCGGGCAACCTGTCCCGCGGCAGCTACGCGTTCAATGTCAATCAGAACGGCACGGGGCCGGTCACGCTGGGCGGCGTCAACAACCAGCTCAACATGCTGAACATCAATGGCGCGGGCGCGGTCTTGAATCTGGCGGCCGGCTCTCTGACCACCTTCAACAGCGGCGGCGGCAACAACCTCATGGTCTCGCAGAATGCGGTCATCAACGGGCCCGGCGCGATGGTGCTGAGCACGGGCGGCGGCGAGAACTTCGCCGACAACTGTGTGTCGAGCGGCAAAACGCTGACGATCAATGCGAAGCTCACCGGCGCCACGGGTTTCGAGTATTGGAACGACACCCGCTTCGGCACGATCGCCCTGCTCGGGCAGAACGACTTTACGCTGAACGTCATCATGAACGCCGCCGGCACCATCGCGGTGACCAACGTCGGCAACCAGGCCTCGACGACGAGCAATCTGGGGGCCGGCACCAAGGTCATCTTCAACTCCTCCTCCGGCGGCGCGTCGTGCTTGAAGTACCTCGGCGTCGGCGAAGAGAGCAACCGCATTCTGGAGTTCCGCAGGGACGGGATCGTCGAGCAGGCGGGACCCGGCGGCCTGCTGAAACTCACGGGCGGCGTGAGCGCCTCGGGCGGGGCGACGATGACGCTGCGCGGCTCGACGGCCGGAACCGGTGAGATCGCCGGCGTGATCCCGGGCAACATCGCGGTCGCCAAGTCCGGCACCGGAGCCTGGTATTTGACGGCTTCCAACACGTATAGCGGCGTGACGACGGTGAGCGACGGCAATCTGGTCCTGTGCGGCACGAACGGATATGTGCGGTCGACTTCGGGGCTTACGCTCAACGGCGGCACGTTCGTCCTGCTGAACACCGCCGCGTCGAATCTTCCGGACCGCCTCTCCGATTCCGTTCCCGTCACGCTCAACGGCGGCACGTTCTGCTTTTCCAACGACCTGACCGCGGCCAGTTACAGCGAGACGGCCGGCGCGCTGATCGTGAGCCGGGGCGCCAGCACGGTCGCGCTCTCGCCGGTGGCCGACGGCGTGACCTCGACGGTGCGCTTTGCCTCCATTGCCCGCGCCAACGACGGCACCGTCGATTTCACCGGCATCGGGCTTGGGGAGAGCGACGGCAGCCGCATATTCATCACCGGACAGGCCGACGGACTGATCGGCTCATGGGCGACGCTGAACGGTTCCCGCTATGCCGCCTATAGCAGCAGCCGGGGCGTGTATGCGGCACCTGAGGCTGTCGACATCGCTGCGCGCGGCTACTCCGTCATCACCAATGACGCCACGCTCGCCGCACGGATCAGCCTTCCCGGCGAATCAGGCCCCGTCACCCTGGAGACCTCGCCCGAAAGCAGCGTGGGCTCGCTGATTCAAAACTCGGACACGCCGGCCACGGTTATCACCACCAACACGCTCTTCAAGGTCGCAGACATTGTTTTGGCTGCGGGCAAAGCGCCTCTGACGATCGGGACGGTTCCCCGCGAGGGCACGCTTTCCGCGCTTTCGTCCGGCGGCAGCCTCTCGCTCGCGAATGACTGCTCGAGCAACGCGTTGACCATTAACGCCAGCATCGTGACGAACGGGGCGGTCTGCCGCCTGAGCAAAATCGGCGCCGGCACGGTGGTGTTGGCGGGCGAGAACACCTATGGCGGTCCCACGCTGGTCAACAATGGCACGCTGGCTTTCGGCTCGGGCAATCACGCGATCGGCCAGATGACCGTCGGCACCGCGTCCTTCGTCATGACCAACGAGGCCGCCTCGTATGTGTACGTCACCAACAACTCGGCCTACATCGGCAACAGTGCCGGCGAGTCCGGGCGGATGATCCTGGGCGGGAACTGCGCCTGGTCGGGCTACTTGTATCCCAAGAACGTGGGCCAGACCACGCTCGTCATCGGCAACAGCGGCCGCGGCCTCCTCACCCTCCAGGACAACGCCTCGGTCACGCAGCGCCTCTATGTCGGCAACAATTCCGGCAGCGCGGGCGCGGTCTACCAGAACGGCGGCGTCATGCACAACTGGGGCGGGTCTTCGAGCGATCCGCGCATCGGCGTGTACGGCTACGGGTACTACGAGCTGAACAGCGGCACTTTCACCAATATGGGGTGGACGCAACTCGGCTTCGGATATCAGTCGGTCGGCATTCTGAAGCAGTTCGGCGGTGCCTTCAAAATGGGTAACGTCTACGACGGCAACCTCGGCATCAGCCGCGGCGGCACGGGCGTCGTGTATGTGGCCGGCGGCACTTTCAGCACCGCGACAACGCTGGATGTCGGCGAGTCGTCGGACAATAACGCCACCAACGGCTTCGCGGAGTTCACCCTCGCCGGCGGCACGGCCGACATCAACGGCAACATCTACATGGCCGAACGCACCAGCATGGTTGCCGTCGTCAACCTCAACGGCGGTACGCTGTTCGCGAACGCGATCAGCCGCGGCGTGCGCCGCGGCGCGCTCGCCCTCGTGAACTTCAACGGCGGCAAATTGGTGGCCCGCACTTCCGGGAACCTTTTCGGCACCGGGACCAGCTGCCCGGATGTCGTGAACCTTTACGCGGGCGGCGCCACGATTGACACCTCCAATCAGAACTGCACGGCCTTTGCGCCGCTCTCGGCACCCGCGAACAGCGGGGTCACGTCGATCGGCGTCACGCCCCGCGGCGGTTACATCGGGCCGCCCATGGTGACGATTACGGGGGGCGGCGGCACCGGCGCCACGGCGGTCGCGCAGTTCGACTCGGCCAGCGGCAGCGTCACCGGCATCCTGGTGACCAGCCCCGGCTTCGGCTACACCTCGCCGCCGACGGTCAGGCTGTCCGGCGGCGGCACCAATGTTCAGACCGCGGTCGGCACCGTCACGCTGGGGGCCAACCTGAGCGGCGGCTTGACCAAGCTCGGGACGGGCATGCTGACGCTGGCCGCGACCAACACCTATGCCGGCGCGACGATCGTCAGCAACGGCACGCTGCGTTTGGCGGTTCCCCGGTCCGTTCCCGCCAACAGCATCCTCACGCTCGCCGGCGGCTCGCTCGACTTGGCCGGCCAAAGCCATACGCAGGCCACCATGACGGTGACAGGCAGCGGCCAGATTCTCAACGGCGCGTTGGCGTGCGGATCGTTTGCCCAATCCGGCGGAAATCTCGCTCTGGGCGCGTCTGTGGAAGCGGCCCAGCCGATCCGCATCGACGGGGGCGTGTTGCAGATGGCAGCAATGTATCCAGGACTTTACGAAGCGCGGCTCGCCGGGTCGTTCAACACGACCGACGCGAACCCCTGCACGAACGTGCAGCTCACAACCCGTGCCGCGAACGTCTCGCTGGGCAGCAGCACCGGCCTCTGGGTCGACAACTCGACGTACATCTATTCCGGCTATATCTGGAACCGGGCGACGACCAATGTGACGTGGACCTTCGCCGAGCAGTTCGATGACAGCGTGCTGCTCAAGATCGACAGCACGACGGTCCTCAACGGCGGCGGCGGCTGGAACACGCCGACCATCGGCACCCTCACCCTGTCGCCAGGCGCGCACGCCTTCGAGGCCCGCTTCGGACAAGGCGGCGGCGGCGTGGGTGCCCCCACAAGCTATTACTCCTGGTGGACGACGTATGCGATGGCTTTCGGCGTGGACTATCAGGGCCGCAACGAGACGAACGTCGCAAACTACGTGACGCTGACCGATCCCGGCGACGGCAGCCTGTTGACGCTCAACGCCATGACGGGCAGCATGACCAACCGGATCGGCGCCGGCGCGTCGGTCGAACTCGGCGCG
>CAZOIS010000277.1:0-4421 GCA_964579865.1 uncultured Lentisphaeraceae bacterium
AGAACGAGCTTGAAAAGATTCCGGTTGCGGCCAGCAGGATAAACAGGGCGATCCCCAGTGACGCCACCGGGTCGATAAGCATCGACCAGGAGTGGGCGTGGAGCATCAGGCTGAGGCCCAGCGAGAATAAGATGAAGAGGTTGGCAAAAGCCTTGCTGGCAAACAGGCGCATCTGCGAGGCCATAATGGGAGAGGCATCCTGACGGAACAGCTGCCGCGCCTTCCAGCAGAGTCCCGCGTTGATCAATAAATACGCGACTTGTGACACCAAGCTTATCCAGACGCCCGCGCCCGTGATATGCGAAGGATGCCGAATGCTGTTCACGGCGTTGATCAGGATCACCAGAATGCTGACGATCATGATCACGCCCACAAAGAGGCTCGAAAGATTTTCCAACTTGCCCATTCCATATTGAAAACGTTCATCCGCACCCCGCTGGATTCTGCGGATCACGATCCAGGCCAACAGAACGGCAAAGAATTCGAGGGACGTTTTGCAGAAATCGGCGAGGATCACCGATGAGCGGGACGCGGCCAGCGCGGCCAACGTGATGCCCGTGTCGATGGCGCCTGCAATCACCGCGTTCCGCGCCGTATCGGCGCGCGAACCTCCGCTAGCGTTTGCGTGAAAATCCATGTGTGACTCCTTTGCGTTGATTCATCAATTCTGAAACCGGTTGTATTGTGGGCTGTGGCATCCGGGTCTGTTGACGCGCGCCTAGTCTTCAGGAAGCACGACGCGGAGCACATTGCGGTTATCTTCGCGTCGGTAATGCATCCGCATCCCCATCTTCTGGAGGAGGTGCAGCCCCAGTCCGCCGATCGGGCGGTCCTCTACTGGGCCATCGAGGACCGGCGCCGGCGCGTCTTGCAACGGGTTGAACGGCTTGCCGTCGTCCGTGATGGTCAAGGCGAACGGAGTTCCCGTCTCGAGGTCTAGCGTGATCCGGTGGACGGCCTGGTCGTCGTAGGCGTATTTGATGACGTTGGATAACAGCTCGTCCAAAGCAAGGCGGACCGCGTATTTACGTTTCGCCGAGGCTCCGGTCGGCTGCAAAAGACTTTCCACATCGTCCAAAACCCGTTCCATGTCGGAAAAGCTGTTTTCAAGCGAGAACGAACAAGTCGTGGCCGGAGCGGCTGTCACGGGGGGAGATGCCTTGAGTCCTTTGACGACCAAAAGCGTGATGTCGTCGGACTGCTGGGCGCCCTGAGTGAAGGCGCGGATGTCGGCGAGCATGCGTTCCGACGCGGCGCGGCAGGTCTCGCCGCAAACGGGATTTGCAAGACTGTCGGACAGCCGCTTTTCACCGTAGAGCTCTTCCGCGTCGTTCATGGCTTCGGTCACGCCGTCGGTATACAGGACCAGCATGTCGTCTTTTGACAAGACAACGGCCCCGTCCTGATAGGTGGCGTGGGGGACAACGCCCGCAACGGGGCCGCGCGGACGCGTGATCCACTCGACGCTTCCGTCCGGATGGCGGATGGCGGGGGGGTTATGCCCCGCGTTGGCGTATTGCAGCCGTCCGGTGTCAATGTCGAACACCGCGCAGAAAAGCGTCACGAACATGCAGGTGTCGTTGCCTTCCACCAATTCTTCGTTGACGTTGGCCATCACGGCGGACGGATCGGTTTCGGATCGGAATGCCGAGCGGAGAAAACTGCGTGTGACGGCCATGAAAAGGGCCGCAGGTACGCCTTTGCCCGAAACGTCGCCGATGGCCACGACCATCCGGTTCTCGTCGAGCAGGAAAAAGTCGTAGAAATCGCCGCCGACTTCGCGCGCCGGCTCGAGCACGCCATACAGGTCGAGATCGGTCCGCGACGGAAAGGCGGGAAACGTTTTGGGGACCAGTCCCATCTGTATCTCATGCGCGATACGCAGCTCGCTGCTCATCCTCTCGTGGGCGGCCGTCGTTTCGCGCAAGTCCGCGACGTAGCGGCGAAGGTTGTCGCGCATTTCGGCGAACGCATGGGTCAGGTGGGCCACTTCGTCGTGGCCGCGGGGCTCCGGGAGGGCTGCTTCCAGATTTCCTGCCGCGAGCGTGTTGGCCGCATCGCGCAGCTTGCCGAGCGGCCTGGTGATCGTTCGGGAGATGCGGCCGATGGCCAGCGCGAGCAGGAGCAAGCCGAGCAGTCCGATGGCCGTCTGGCTGCGGCTCAGTTGCTGGATGGCCGCCTGCATTTCATCGCGCGAAATGATCGCCGCCATGATCCAGTCGCCGGAGCGCAGCGGCGTAAACGCCAGCCAAGAAATGTTTCCTGTGACAAAACTTTTGAAGGGGATGATGCCGGACTTGCCGGAGACCATCTGATGGCCTGTTTCCCGCAGCTCCGGATCGTTGCGCTCTTCCGCGATGCTGTAGACCGTTTCGTTGAGCACGATCTCGCGCATGGGATGGGCCACGTAGGTCGCATTCCGGCTGATCAGCAGTCCGTAGCCGCCTTTTCCCAGCGGGAGGTTCGCGATCATGCGGTCAAGCCAGTCGAGGGTCAAATCGCAGGTGACCACTCCCGCAAACTGACGCGTCCTCGGCCAGCCGTGATAGATCGGTACCGAATAGGTCACCATGAGCACACCTTCCCACTTGTAAGGCTCGCTCCAGACCGGTCGTCCCAAGTGCTTCGGCAACTCGAACCAGTCCTCCCGAACGTGCGCGTGGGTGTCGCCGGAGAGACCCGTGTAACTGAGGACCGCACCTTTCCGGTGTCCCCAAGGGGCCAAGTCTTTCCAGCCGGAAGGCGCGTTTTCAGGGTCGAGGGCCACGCAAACGCCGTAGATGCCGGGGTTTTTTTCGAGGCAAACCGTCTGGAGAGCGCGCACTTGTTCGAATGTCATGGTGCGGTACTGGGATTCCAGCGTGAGCGCCATGCCTTGCACGACGCCCTGCAGGACCCCAAGCTGGGCATCGATCTGCCGGGCGGCGTTGTCGGCAAGAAAAACAGCTTTGGCTTCCATGTCGACTTCGAGCCGGTGTCGTGCCGTGGAATAACTCCAGAGGATGACCGCCACCAGGACCAGGCTGACGACAGCCAGCAGCCAGGTCAGCAAGCGTTGGCGAATGGAGCTGAACCCGATCATGGCGCCCTCGTTTCAAGGGGGGCGAAGTCCTCGAATGCCGGGGCTTGTTTGATCTTCCCCGCGGATAGCATGGCCCGCACGGTGTCGTCGAAAGCGGAGCGATCGAGATGACCTCGACGCACCCCTTTGCCGGGCGGACAGACGGAAGCAAGCACATGATTCAGCATCCAGCGGAGGTGCGGCCGGTTGGCGGGCACACCCGCACGGCTCGATTCCCGCAGCACCACTTCAACCGTCTCGTCAGGGTGCAGCTGCGCATATTCCCAGCCCGCCATGGTCGCCTCGCGCAGCGCGCGGCAGACTTGAGGGGTTCGTCGGGCGGTTTCGGCGAGGGTGTAGATTCCGTCTTCCGGAAAACCTAAGCCAAAGTCGCTCATCCGGAAAACCGTCAACTGGTCGTAGTCCACACCGGCCTGGTAGATCCGATGGTATTCGTTGTAGGTCATAGCGGCACAGGCGGCCACGCCACGATGGAGGAAGAGATTGATCGAGTAGTGTTGCGGTTTCGCTTCCGGCCGGATGTTCTGCTGCTTGAAGAAGATGTCGAACGCCATCGAAAAGGCGCTTTGCCAGTAACTGATCGGCTGCCCATCGAGGTCAGCCGGCTTGCTTATCCCCATGTTTTTCCACGCGACCAGCATGAGGTTTGACCGCTGGGATAGCTGGGACACGTTTGCCAGCGGGGCCGTCTGTTCGTTGTCGAAGATCGCATCGGCCAGAAACAGGGTGGAGAAGTCCGCCTTGCCTTGGACCAGAAAATCCAGTGATGAGGGCCCGGGGCCCGTATGGAGCAACGACACTTCAAGCCCTGCGTCCCGATAAAGTCCCTTCTCCATGGCCATATAAAAACCGGCGAATTGGCTTTGCGGCAACCACTGCAAAGCGATGCG
Organism: uncultured Lentisphaeraceae bacterium; assembly: GCA_964579865.1. GTDB lineage: Bacteria > Verrucomicrobiota > Kiritimatiellia > RFP12 > UBA1067 > DAOPZC01. The sequence continues at coordinate 3,973 of CAZOIS010000277.1, forward strand.
TATGGGAACCGGGGAGGGGGGCTGGCCCTGCGGCGACTGGGAAAAAACGGAGCACCCCGACAAGCAAACGAACAGGGCCATTGTCAGGAACCGTCCGCGCAACATAGGCGCTCGTTGTCTCATGAGGGGAGATCCTCCGCTTCCTACGCGAATAAGGCCATTGCAGCGGATCTGTCCGGCGTCACCGAAAGAATGGTGTCGAAGCCGGAGATTTCCATCACTTCGCGAACCGCGGACGTCAGGTTGCACAGGACCAAAGTCCCGCCGGCGATTTTTATGGCCTTGGCGAGCACCAATAGCGTGCGCAGTCCGGCACTGCTGATGTATTCCACAGATGCCATGTCAAGCAGAAGCCGTTTCGCCCCCTCGGCAATCAGTTTTTTGCAGCTCGTCTCAAGTTCGGGGGCGCCCATGACATCCAACCGTCCGCCCGCCGCCACGATCGTCAC
>CAZOIS010000278.1:0-4390 GCA_964579865.1 uncultured Lentisphaeraceae bacterium
CACCAGCCTGTGCCGCATCAGTTCCGCTTTCCCTCGCGCTTCGTCTGCCCCCCCCTGTCGCTAGCCGATTACATTCACCGTAATCAGTGGGCGGTTGGGGCAGGAGAAAGGAGGAAGGAGATAAGCCTGCCGCGCGACTGCGCCGCAAATGATCAAGGGGGAAACTTTCAACGCTCAACGTTCAACGCTTAACGCTCAAGTTATGGACGAGGGGTTCACCGCATCTTCCGATGTTCACATATGAACGTTGCAAAAAAACGCTTTGCGCTTGAATCTGTCAGAAAACCGCGTACACTGGATTCCATCGTTCGTTTTGTCTGTCTTGATTTGAACACGTCGCATCGTTAGTGCCTTACGAACCAACAAGCACAATAACAAAAAGTTGTTTTCACCCTCGCCCTCTGGGAGAGGGCCGGGGTGAGGGTTGTGGGCCTGCCCACATTAGGAGCCAGTATGAATCAGAATCGACTCGCGGTATTCCTCACTGTTCTCTGCGCGGGACTCTCGCTGCGTGCGCAATCTCAAGGCGGGGTTTCCGACGCCTGGACGCTGGAGACCGTGAACGCCAACGCGCGGCTCGTGGCGGACTGGATGACCGCCCACCCGAAACGCCACAGCCAACTGGATTGGACGTATGGCGCGTTCTACGCGGGCATCGCCGCGCTCGGCCTCTCCGATCCGGCGCTGCCGTATCTGGACCAGATCCGCGACCTCGGCCGTAAAAGCGCCTGGAAACCGCTCACGCGAACCTACCACGCCGACGACCACTGCATCGGACAGAGCTGGCTGGAAGTCGCGGCGTTCGACAATAACCCGACGTATGCCGAGGGGCTTAAGCTGACGTACGACTACATCCTCGCCAACCCGCACAAAGGCCCGCTCGACTTCACCAAGAAGGACAACCAGAAGCGCTGGAGCTGGTGCGACGCGCTCTTCATGTCGCCGACCGTCCTCGTCAAAATGTACGGGCTGACGGGCGACGCCCGTTATCTCGATTTCATGGACCGGGAGTACAAGGCCACGACCGACTACCTCTACAGCCAGGACGAGCACTTCTTTTTCCGGGACTCGCGTTACTTCGACCAACTGACGGCAGCCGGCAAGCACAAATACTGGTCGCGCGGCAACGGCTGGGTTTTCGGCTCGCTGCCGATCATCCTGCGCGATCTGCCCGCCGACCGTCCGTCACGCGCCTTCTACCTGAAGCTGTTCAAAGAGATGGCCGCAGCCCTCAAACAGGCCCAGCGCACCGACGGGGCGTGGAGCCCCAACCTCGGCGACCTCGCCGAACCCGACATGCAGGAGATGAGCGGAACCTCGTTTTTCACGTACGGGCTGCTGTGGGGCATCAACAACGGCGTGCTTGACCGCGCCGACTACCTGCCCTGCGTCCAGAAGGCGTGGAAAGCCATCTGCCGCAACATCAATGCCGAAGGACGCCTCGGCTGGGTGCAGCCGATCGGTGACCGCCCCGTGGCATCCTTCACGGCGGATGACCATGAAGTGTACGCCGTCGGCGCCTACCTGTGCGCCGCCATGGAGTTGCGCAAGCTGATCGTCGCCGACGCGCACCCGGCCCGCAAAACGGTCGAGATTGCCAACCCGCTCGCGCTCTATCGCAGTGCTGAGACGGTCACGTTGGACTGGACCGGGCTCGGCATGCAGGCCGCCAAGGTGCGCGTCTTCGACGTGCGCAACAGCGCGGTGCTGCCCCACCAGCTCTTCGACAGTGACGGCGACGGCGCACCGGACCAGTTGCTCTTCAAGACGTATGCCCTCGCCCGCCAGAGCCGCACATTCTGGGTCTTCGAGAGCGACACCGTCCCCGCCGCCCCGACCGCCGCAGTCTGCTTCAGCCGTTACGCTCCGGAGCGCATGGACGACTACCTGTGGGAGAACGACCGCACCGCCGCGCGCATCTACGGGCCCGCGATCATGAAGCCTGCGCCTGCGGGCCAGTCGCTTGTCTCCAGCGGCATCGACATCTGGAACAAGAGCGTCCGCTACCCGATCATCGACAAATGGCTCAAGCGCCAGAACTACCACGCCGACGCGGGCGAGGGCATGGACAACTACAAGGTCGGCCCCGGGCGCGGCTGCGGCGGCCTCGGCGTCTTCAACGCCGGCACCTGCTTCGTGAGCCAGAACTGGGCCACGCAGAAACACCTCGCCAGCGGCCCGGTCCGCACGGTCTTCGAGGTCACCTACGCGCCGTGGGCGTGCGGCAACGGCGTCACGGTCGCCGAGACGCGGCGCATGAGCCTCGACGCCGGCTCGCACTTCACGCGCTGCGAAAGCCGCTTCACCATCACGGGCTCCGCGCCGCTCACGGCCGGCCCGGGCATCGACACCTCGGCCGCCCACCTGCACAACGGCCTGCTCGCCGTGCATCCCGAGCAGGGCTGGATGACCAACTTCGAGCCGGAGCAGCCGAAAATGGGCGCCATCGCCACAGCCGTCGTGCTGCCGGCAAAAGCGACGCTGATGTCGGACGCGACCGAGAACGTCTATCTGCTGGCCGCGCTCACGCCCGACAAGCCCCTCGTCTGGTACGCGGGGGCCGCCTGGAGCGGCGCGGGCGATTTCGTGAACGCCGACTCTTGGGCCGATCACGTGTCCGCCTTCGCGGCTTCCCTCCGCGCACCGCTCACCGTCACAGTCAAGTGACGCCTTTCCAACTCCTAATTCCTAACTCCTAATTCCTAACTCCCCATGGGTGCCCGTATGATTCTCGATCTCTTCAAACTGGACGGCAAAGTCGCCATCGTCACCGGCAGCGCGCGCGGCATCGGACAAGGGTACGCGCTCGCGCTCGCCGAGGCGGGCGCGGATGTGGCGCTCGTCGACGTGATCCCCATGGACGAGACCGCCGAAAAAATCCACGCGCTCGGCCGCAAGGTGTGTGCCGTCACCGCCGATCTCAGCAACGGCGAAACGGCCGCTCCCGCGATCATCGCCGACGTCGTGAAACAGCTCGGAGGCGTCGACATCCTAGTGAACAACGCGGGCATCATCCGGCGCGAGCCCTTCACCGAGCACAGCGCCAAGAACTGGAACGACGTGCTGAGCGTCAACCTGAGCACCCCCTTCTTTCTCAGCCAAGCCGCTGCGCGACAGATGATCGCGCAGGGCCGAGGCGGCAAGATCATCAACATCGCCTCGATGCTCTCGTTTCAGGGCGGCATCCTGGTGCCCGGCTACGCGGCCTCCAAAGGCGGCATCAAGAGCCTGACCATGCTGATGGCCAATGAGCTGGCCGCGCACGGCATCAGCACCAATGCGATCGCGCCGGGGTATATCGCCACCGAAAACACGCGCCCCATCCGCGAGAATCCGGCGCGCAACCAGGCGATCCTCGACCGCATTCCTGCCGGCCGCTGGGGTACGCCGGAAGACCTCATGTCCGCCGTGGTTTTCCTGGCCTCGCCGGCCTCGGACTACATGAACGGCCACACCCTGGCGGTCGACGGCGGCTGGCTGGCGCGGTGATCAGGCCGACGGCCTGTGTCCGAGCGCTTCCGAAAGGATCGAGGCCGCCGCCTTGAGCTGGGCCGCGCACTCCGCGACGCGGCCGCGCGTCAAGCGCTGCGTCACGCCGGTGATGCCCAGCGCGATTGTGACATGTCCTCGGCTGTTGAAGACCGGCACGGCCGCGCACCGGATGCCGTCGAAAAACTCCTCTTCATCCACCGCATAGCCGCGCTTGAGGATCAGCGCGACCTCCTTCGCCATCCGCTCGGCGGTCACGATCGTCCGGCCGGTGCGCGGTCGCGGCATTGTCCGGCGGAAATAGTCGTCCAAGCGGTCGCGGAAATTCCAGGCCAGGAACACCTTGCCGGTTGCCGAACAGTGCAGGTCCGCGAGCGTGCCGGCAGGAGCCCCGGCCCGGATCGGCAGCGGGCTCTGGCACACCTCCATCAGCAGCGATTTTTCATCCGACAGCATGGCGAGATGCGCCGTCTCGCCGGTCCGTTCGGCGAGTTGTTTGAGCAGCGGCTTGGCGAGGCCGGCGAGATCCACGCCGGACATGGCGCGCATGCCGAGATAAATCAGCGCCGGGCCCAACGCATAAAGGTGGCGTTCGTCGCTTTCCAGCAGCCCTTCCCGGACCAGCGAATTGACGATACGGATCACGGTGGTGCGCGGAATCCCCAGCGTGCGGCTGATCTGCAGGGCGGTCAGCGCCGGCTCAGAGGCCAGCAGTTTGAGCACGCGCCCGGCATTCAGCAAGTTCGGTATCACGTAATCAGGCATGGCCGCAGTCCTCTCCCCCACGTGGATATTGAAATCGAAAGATTATCACAACCGTCTGCACAACACCCTGATTTTCTGTCGTCCGTCGGTATTTGGTTAGCCACGGGGGGGGGCAGACGAAGCGCGAGGGAAAGCG
>CAZOIS010000279.1:0-4379 GCA_964579865.1 uncultured Lentisphaeraceae bacterium
TCCTTTGGAATATCCCGGTCAAATTCAAGCCACGTACCCGACTCGTCACGGTCAACGACCTTCGCGGTAAAGCCGCTCCGCGACAGATGCGCCTCGACAAGCTCCACGTCATCGCCCTTACGGATACGGGCGTAGTCGGCCTTGCGGGGATGGGTGATGCTAACACGCCGCGCGCCGTCCTTCTTGCCGAGCGTGAAACAATCGTGGAAATTGAACGCATCGTCATGATTGCGCTTGACCTTGAAGTTGACGTACTGGGCGAAGCCGAGGGAATTAGCGACGTGCATGCCGTCCGCCGTCGATGAAATCGGCCGCGTGGCGTCCTTGGGCTCGATCGACACGTTCTCGACGCGCCAGTATTGCTGCGTGCCGTGGATGATGAGCGCCATGCCGTAGCAACTCCAAATCGTCACGTCCGACAGCGTCAAGTGACGGTTGGAATCCATATTGATGCCGCCCTTGCCGGCATAGCCGTGAATCAGGCGGTATGTCGCGCCGATCTTGCCGAGACGGCGCGTTTCTGCGAGGTTCTGCTTCGGATTGAACATCGGCGCATAAAGCGGATGGCAATGCTGGGTCGGATCCTTCACCTTCGGCCAGAGCCGAAGGCGGTTCGGGCCAAGCCACATGCTACGCGGGCCATAGTGGCCTTCATAGTTGCCGATCCACGAACGCTCGCCGGGGACGAAGTTCATCTGGAGATCCATCGGATTGATGCCCATGACCGGAATCGGACTACCATATTCGGGATGCGGCTTCTCTGCCGAATAACCCAAGAGCTCGAGATCGAGATACGACGAATCGTCCGCCTGCACGCCAACATGAACGTCCGCCACGCGCACGAGCGTCGCGAGCGGATGATGGTCCCAATCCCAGTCCATCTTGAAATTGCCGACTCGCGTCCGCTCACAGTTACGAATCAGGAAGTTGGCATCTCGCAGGCACTCGGAGGCCGCGACTCCGTCCGTAATCTTCGCAGGACGATAAAAAACGAGTTCCGCGCCCTGTCCGTCAAAAACGAAGTCCGTCAAACCTTCAATGAGAACCGTCTCGCCAAAACAGCGGTACGTACCCGGCGCGAGTTCGACCCGCCGCGCACCCGTGCGCCGTGCCTCATCCACGGCGCGGTTGATGGCAAAGGCGTTATTCGTGTTCGCCGTCGACAGACCGAAGTCCGTCGCGCGAATGACACCACCCGAGCGCTCTCGCGGCGCCTCAACCGTGAAGTCGGCACATCCCATGGGCAACGCCGGAGAGTCGTTTGACGCGGTCATCTCGCTGTCAAAAGGAACACAAATCGGGGCAGTGGCAAACACCCACCCCATCTGAGCAATGCTCACCAACAACAATGATAGTTTATCCATAAGTCTCTAATTTTCAAACAAGAAGAATCTTCCTCACGGGGTCTCGATTTCCTTCAGCAGTTCCGTCGTCACGAACAGGTTCTTGCGGAAGTCCTTGCGCATCTCGTTCGTCACCTCCTGGCGCAAAAGCCAGCCAACGGCATTCAGGAGAAGCTCGGCGTTGTTCGCGCATTCGATGCGGAACGGCTGGAACGCGAGCGCGTCGCCGGAGATGAAGAAACGTCCCTTGCACATCTCGCCCGTGGCCATGACGAGACGGTCGCTCTGCGGGACGATCGCGACGGCCGGTTTGAGCCACTGCTTGCCCTTCGAGGTGCGCCCGAAGGACGAGATGCACGAAAGCTGAACCTTGTCGACGCCCTGCGCAAGCGGGCTCTCCGCGACGGGCGAGACGATCGCCTGACGCGGATCGTCAAAACCACAGCTCTTCGGATCGTAAGGATAGTCGCGAATCCGGAGCTTGACGCCCAGCCATTCCGGACCGAGGCTCAGGATCGAAACGCCGATGGCGCCGGCCGTCCAGCCCGTGTAGGTCTGGAGGAACACGCTACCGCCCGCCTGCGCATAATCAGTGATCATCTTCTGAAACGCGGCTTTCCCCTTCGCATCGCCGTTCAGCGGGATCCAGAATGACTGCGAGGTCGACTCGAAGATGAATACGGCATCGTACTGCGCCAGAAGCTCCGGCGTCCATTTCCACGGGGAGACGGCGTCGACCTCGTAGCCGAGTGCACGGACGGCCTCGACATGGTGCGGATATAGTTGAACGCCATAGGCCATGAATCGCTTGACCCACGCCTTGCCCGTCTCGACACTAGACGTCGGATCTTCGATCGGGAAGAGGACGCGTCGACGGGAGGGGGTCTTCGGGAACTCGTTCAGAGCCATCATCTTCTTGATCGCCGTCTGATGCGCGGGGGTAATTTCGGTCGCGGGAACCTTTGCACCCGGCGCGGCGAGAATGCACGCCGTCACGCCCTGCGAGCCCTCCACCTGGGCGACAAGACCCGCGTCCATACGCTTGATCGAACCGTCAAGTGTCACGATCCGCCAGTCGCGGCAGCATTCGGGCAGGCGCACCGTCACCTCATGGCGAAGTCCTCCCCAGTTCTGCAGATACAGCACCTTGCGCGTTTCGTCGCCCACCAGCATCCGCTCGATGCACGGGAATTCGGCGGACGGGGCGATCGTCACGTCAAGCTCCGGTTTCGGCAAAAACGGATCGAGCCGCTTGGCGAGTTCGGCCATCGGCAGGTTGGCGGGCAGAACGGTCACACGGTCGGGATGCGCCGCCGCAAAGGCGCTGAAACCGCTGTCGGCATAACGCGAGAACGTCTTGCCGAGGCTCCCCTTGGTTACAACGAGACACCCGCCCTGCTCGACGTACCGGTGCGCGACCGCCAGCGTCTCGTCCTCGACGCACCAGGCCATCGGCGCCACAATCGTCTCATAGCGCATGGCATCGCGGCAAAACGCTTCCTCGCCGAGGATGTCGGGGCGGCGTCCCGTAAACTCAAGCGCGCCGCACCAGTTCATCAGGCTGCGATGGCGGTTCTCGACGTCCATCGGCACACCGGCCCAGCCGAGATATGAATAAAGGAATCCTACGCGGCTGCGGTAATGGCGGATATTCGGCAGCACGATCTCGGCCGCCGCCTCAATCCGTTTCGCGATCGCCGCGCGATACGGGCGGCGGTGATCGAGCCCCGTCCAATACCAGACAATGTCGCCTGAGAGACCCGACATCAGGTCAGACCAGTACTGCGAGATCTCCTGCTTCTCGCCGTAATGGGATTGTTCGACGAGCAGGTCGTCCGCCAGCACGTAGACTTCAGGCTTAACGTCCTTCGTCTGCGAGCCAATCACGACGACGATCTCGTTTTCCATATAGTACTTGATCTTGTCCGAAATGTCAATCTTGAAAAACGCCTTGCCAGTCCCCGGCATGTAGCGTCCGTTCAGGTGGATGTTCGTGAAATATCCCTTGCCGTAGCCGACGAGATAGTACTTGCGCGTGCCGTCGAGATAGTCGGCCTGCAAGCGCGGACTGACGCGGAACTTTGTGCGATATAGATTGCCCTTGTCTGCCGGACGCACCTGCACGTACCACTTGGCTTCGGCGAAACCGGCAAGATCGTTCTTCGCCATGGCCTCGCGCGTGGACGTCGCGCCGAGAGTCTTCTGGACGATGTTCTCAACATTCACAATGGGCTTCGTCGTGTTGCGCTGGAAGAAGCGGCTGGTGAACAGAGGCCAGCAGATGACATCCTGGAGAGCGTCGTCCGAATACGGTTTGTTGCGGTAGTCACACGCCGAGTTTTGGTTATGCACCAGCATGAGGTCGGCCATCGTGTCCATGACCATCGGATTGTAGGCGACGTAACGGTCGCACGTTTCATGATGGCCGCGGATGTCGCTACCGACGAGCGTACCGGGCGCCATCTTGCGGACGTCCTCTATCTGCGTCGCCGTAAACGCCATCGTGTCGTCCATCGTATAGCGCAACCAGTCCCAGTACAGCTCGGGCTGCGTATTGCGCTCAATCGTGCGCAGGCGGGCGCGGAGGTTGCGGTATTCGCCCATCAGGATATTCTGCGCGACCCGCGGCCCATGTGCGTAGACGTCAGCCGGCGGCTGGCCTTCCGCGACGTGTCTCAAAACGACGTTCGTCCAGGCCGGGAAGCTCGTCTTCCACACGGCGTTTGCCGTCTCGAGCGTACCGTACTTGCGCTGCGCCCAGGCGACGAATCCCTCGCGCACGCGGCGGTTGTATGGGTCCGGCCCCGGCTCACGGTTCAGTTCCGGCATGAAGAAGCCCATCTGCGCGAGCGGCGTAAAGAGCGGTTCGCGCTTGGCCGCGACGACCTTGCGACCAAGCTCATAGGCCGGATCCGCACCGAGGGCGTGGCCCACGTCATAAAGGACTTCACGCAATTCGGGATGCTTGTCCAGCGTTGTGACAAGCGTAGGATAGGACTCGACGCGGAAACCGCCCTCCGGCGCCTGACCGAGGAA
>CAZOIS010000280.1:0-4376 GCA_964579865.1 uncultured Lentisphaeraceae bacterium
TTAGCCGGCTTAGCAGATTAGCAGGTTAGCCGGCTTAGCAGATTAGCAGGTTAGCCGGCTTAGCAGATTAGCCCCGCCACCCCGCTATCCTGCTACCCCGCTATTCTGCTACCCCGCTATTCTGCTACTCTGCCACCCTGCTATACACCTCGGCCATCTGCTCCGCGACCGTCTCCCACCGATACTTCCGCTCGACGAGCCGTCGCCCGTTCTCGCCCATGGCGCGTCTCGCCTCGTCCGTCAGGCTCATGGCCTCTTGCAGCGCCGCCGCCAGCGGCTCCGCGCCGATGTCGACCCACCAGCCACAGCGGCCGTCGGCCGCGATAGCCGGGTTAGCGAGATTAGCTGGTGTAGCGAGTTTAGTGGGCATAGCTGGTGTAGCGAGTTTAGCGGTGAGAGCGGGGCTTTCCGTCCTCGCCCCGCCCCGGCTATTCTGCCTTTCCGCCACACTGCTATCCTGCCAATCTGCTACTCCGCTATCCTGCCAATCTGCTAAACACGCTTGCTTCCCCAGCAATTCGGACCAGGGCGCACCCTTCGTCGAAATCACCGGCACGCCGCATGCCAACGCCTCGGCAACCGCCATGCCAAAGCTCTCGCTCCTTGTCGGCAACACGAACAGGTCGGCATCCGCAAAAAGCCGCGTTTTCTCCTCGCCCTGAACCACGCCTCTAAAACCCACGCTTTCATTGATCCCCAGTTGACGAACCTGTTCTTCAAGACGTTGCAGCATACCCTGTTCATCCGGACCGGCAATCAAGAGCTTCCACTCGGGATAGGAAGCGGCTATGCGTTTCCAAGACGAAATGAGGAGGTCCAACCCTTTGAGCGGATGCAACCGCCCCAGGTACAAGAGAATCCGCGCCTCACCCTTTTCACAGTTTCGTGTACTTCGCGTGTTTCGTGGTTCCAGCTCAATCCCGTTCGGAATCACGGCAACATCAACCGTCCTTGGCGCCTTGGCACCTTGGCGGGAAAGATAAGTCTCAATCCAATCCCGTTCGCACGCCGCAGTGGCGTGGATCACGGCCGCCTTCCGCAGGAAGATGCGATCCAACCAGCCGACCAGCCGCTTCTTCCAAGCCGAATGTCGGAGATAGACGGGATTGAGCGCGCCCCGCGGCGACATCACCAGCGGCTTGTGCGCCCGCAGCGCGCAGCGGCAGCCCCACCAAACAGGGAAGGTCCAGTTGGAATTCACGTGCACCACATCGGCCGCGCGCGCCAAGGCCGGCAGGCTGCGCAGCATCTGCCACGAGAAGTAGAGCGCGTACGGGAACGACGGCGCGAAGCGTACCAGCCGCACGCCCGCGGAATCCGCGGCCTGCGCCGCTTCGCTCAGCGGCCCGTCCAGCGTGGCGAGCGTCACCTCGTGGCCGAGCTGCCGCAGGTGCCGGCAGAGGCTCGGCACGGATTCGGCGATACCGCCCCCCGGCGGCACGCCCGCGACGATGTGAAGAATACGCATACGTCCTATTTAACCACGAAACACACGGAAAACACGAAAGAAACCGTAAAAATCACACTACAATCCGCTTAATTTCGACCCCCGGAAAGTGGCCAAAATTCACAAGTAACCCCAGCCGCATCTTCGTGGCGGCCAAATAATTGAAAACCTGAGCCTGATGCTCGGGCAACAAGGCCCGGGCCGCTTTCAACTCTACAATGATGTTCCCGTAACAGACGATATCCGGTTTATATATCTGCTTGAGCGGTTGATTTTTATAAGAAATCGTCAACTCCTGCTGCGCACAAAATGGAATTCCCCGAGCCGCAAGCTCTCTTTCAAGGCACTCCTGATAGACCGACTCAAGAAATCCGCACCCCATTTCACGATAGACCTCAAACACCGCGCCTTGGATCGCGTATGACTCATCAGGATAGATCAGATCTTCTTTCATCTCCACCCCTCTTTCGGTTTCGTGTCCTTCGTGTTTTTCGTGGTTAAACGCGCTTCCCCTGCATCCGCCGCGTGTCAAGCCAAGCGCGCAAATAACACCCGTTGAGCAGGCGCCAGAGACGCTGCTGCCAGAGGCCGGCGCGCGTCACGGCCAGGCCGTTCTTGGCATACATCCGCGCCTGCTCCTCGGCCATGCGCGGATCGGTGCGGCCGGCCAGATCGCCGCTGGTCTTCGAGGCCCCATGCACGCGGAAGGCCCAGCAATAGCGCTCCAGACGATGAAACCGCGCGCCGGCGGCTTTGAACCGCAGCCACAGATCCGTGTCCATCACGTAGTGCAGCGACTCATCGAAGCCGCCGACCTGTTCAAGCAGCGCGCGGCTGAAGATCGAGGTCGGGCCGTAGACCCGCACCGGCGCATGACGGTAGAGGCGGTCACGCCACTGCCCGTCCCGCGCGCACCACAACACGCGGTCCTGCCCATCGATGTAGACCAAATTCCCGGCCAGCCAGGCGCACTGGGGATGGGTCTGCAAAAACTCCCGCGCGCGGTCGAGCGTCCCCGGCAACAGCAGATCGTCCGCGTTGATCCAGAGCAGATACTTGCCGGTCGCGCGGGCGAAGCCCTTGTTCAGCGCGTGGCTCTGGCCGCGATCCGGCTCCGAGCACCAGTGGAAGAGAGTTCGGGAGTTCGGGAGTTCTAAAGTTCTAAAGTTGTCGTATACCCCCTTCTTCTGCTCCTCCGCGCACACTTTCGAACTCTCGCACTTTAGAACTCCAACACTTCTTCCTCCATCCGCGCTTGAGTTCTTAACCCCTTGAACCAGGCCGCAGGCCGTTTGAACCAGCGGCGCAGCCACGATGGAACGAATAATCTCCACGCTCCCGTCAGCCGAGCCGCCGTCGACGGCGATGATCTCCGTATCGGCACCGGCCTGGGCGAGCACCGATTGAAGCGCGCGCTCGAGATATACACCCGCATTCAGGGAAGGCATGACGATGGAAAAGAAAGGGGTCATGGAAAGAGCCCAACAAACCCGAACGCACCTGTAATCAGATTTTCATGGCAGGCCTGAAAAGGTTCTGCCGCGCTCACATATCCGCAAGAGACAGAGCCGCGAACTCGACCTGGTGCCCGGAAAGAGCGGCCCCCAGGACCTTCGCTTTGGCCCACAAAACCGTCTTGTCGATCTTCTTCGCGTTTCGTTTGACCTCGGCCACCACCGCACGCTTGCCGGCATCATCCAGCGCAATCAGATCAATTTCGTTTTCGCCGCGCCTGTCCCAGAAACTACCGACGCGCGTCCAAGCGCCCTCCTCGGCATATTTCTGACGGAAAAATTTTTCCAGCATCCAACCGCTGTACTGCTCATACTGCGCCTTGACCTGCGCCAATAACAAAGCATTTTTTCCTGTCTCCAGCAGCATCTGGTTGGGGAAAATGAACCGGAACCAGAACCGGAGCAGGTTGTCGCCGATCATCCACCTCGCATTGCGGCTCTCAGGCTTGGAAAAGATCGGCTTGTTTTTCTCCACCAGCGAATAATCCGCATCCAGCCGCGCCAGATACGCGCCCGTGTTCTTCCCGATCACGGAATCAATCTCGGTCTGCGAATTCTTTCCCGCCGCGATCAGTTGCAGAATCGAAAAATAAACGCCATAGTCCCGCCCGAATTCTGAGATCAGCAGATCCCGGCCCTCGGCAAGAAACGGCGACCCTTCCCGCGTGACGAACGCCAACATGCCGTCGCGGGTCACCGCGCCGGCGTTCATCAATAAACCGACATACTGCGCGACGCCCCCCGTCAACAGATACAGACACAGCAAATCATCCGGCCTGTAATCCGGCGCATGGTCTTTCAGAATCTCTTTCAGCGTCCTGATCCGGAAGGGTGCCAGCGGGATTTTTGCCGTCAGACGTCCGAACAGCGGCTCCTTGTCGTCCTCGAACAACCGCTTCATCATCGAATGGACCGAGCCGCAGACGATGAAATTGATTTTGGCCGTGTCCTTGTGCCGGTCCCACACGTTCTGGATTTCGCCGAAGACAGCCTTGTTGACTCTTTCCAGATCTTGAAACTCATCAACAACCAACGTATACGGCTGCGTTTCGGCGAATGCGAACAAAACCTCGAACAGATCGGCTAGCCGTGTGACATTTCCGAAGACCGGCACCCCCAATGTCTCAACCGCCTGCCGTTGGAACTGAGCGCACAACACGGGTTCACTGGAGCGGGTGACAAACAGATACAGGCTGCGGGTCTTCGCCAGCGCCTTCAAAATCAACGCGGTTTTGCCGATACGCCGCCGCCCGGTCACCACCGTGAAACACGCGGAGCGCTCCGCTTGCGACGCGATGGCGGCCAGCGTCCCGAGCTCCGATTCCCTGTCATAAAACTTCATGCCGTTAATTTAACACCTGTTAAGATAACCGTCAACCGTCTGTAAATTGTAAACAGTTAAACGTAAGCCGTAA
>CAZOIS010000281.1:0-4357 GCA_964579865.1 uncultured Lentisphaeraceae bacterium
GGAACAGTATACGGGGAACGCGCGCCGCAAACAAGCGCAAGCGCACCGGGCGGGGGGCACCGCGCGATTCACTGACCCGCCGGGCCCGTGCGCTTTCGTCTCGTTCATCCGGAGCCGGCAAAAACGCATGGCGAAGTCAAGCCGATGGCCACGCCGAGGACCGGCACGTTCCTATGGGCGCTCACGGCACAAGCGAGAGGCGGCCCCAGGCACCGCGGTCGGAAGAGTTACGCGGGCCGCCGTTCCAGACGAGCTGGCTCGAGCGTTGCTTGCCGTCTGCGCTGTTGCCGGCCGCGAGGTCGAAAAGCAGGGTCATCCCCTCTTTGGGGGCCACGTCGAGCGCGTTCCACGGGATCGCGGCCTCGAGCGTGTAGCCCTTGCCGTCGACCCAGGAGTTGACAGAGGTTTCGATCTCGGGCTGCTTCGCCGCGTTGACCACATAGGTCTGGTTGTTCCGGCCCGCGCCGAGCAGGATCTGCCGGTCGGTAAAGAGCAACGGGCCACCTTGACCGATCCGCTCCGTGCCGAGGAAAAGCTCCAGCACGTCGGCATTCCAGAGGTCGCCGCCCGTGTGGCCGTTTGCCATAGGCGTGGGATCGGTGACGTTCGCCAGCAGGTACAGCGCCTTCTCGTCCCAGCAGAGCTTGAAGGCGACTTCCGCGCCGCCGCTCTCGCGGCCCGCGGCGAGCCGGTCCGCGCCGATGCGCTCCGCCGGCCGGCCCGGCCAGCCGGCGAGTTGGCCATCGATGGCCATGGGCGCAGTCGGGCGACCGGCCACGACGGTGCGCGCGGCGCGGCCAGATTCTCCGTTGAAGCGCGGATCGGCGAGCACGTAGGGCGCCTTGCCGTTCAGCCACACGTCGTAGACCGAGGCGTGCGTCTCGGCCATCTCCGCGAAGAGGGCTTTATAGGGGCGGTCGGCGACGTTGAAGAGGCCGGTGTTGGCGCGCTCACCGTTGAGGCCCTCGAAGAAGCGTCCGGAGACCGCCTGGTCGATGAGCGTGAACCACTCGACGCCGACCACGAAGCCGAGCGCCGCCGCGCCTTCGACGTAGTGGCGGTAGGCGAGGCCGCGCTCGCGCTGGGTCGCCATGTCGTTGTTGCCGGAAGCGGCGTTGCTTTCTTGGGCGGCCGTGAAGTAGAACTCACTCCACATCTGCGGCTTGCGCCCGCTCCACTCGTAGAGGCGGCGGAGGAAGGCCGCGTCGATGCCGCAGGTGTAGTAGTTGATGCTGATGACGTCCATGTACTTGCCCGCCACGCGGCAGAGCGTCTCGCTGTTGGCGGTGCCGGGTTGCCACCGGTTGCCGATCAGCATGTGGTTTCTGTCGACCTTGCGGAACGCCGCAGTGACGCGGCCATAATAGACGTCGAGGAAGTGCTCGGAGAAGTCCTGCATGTCGGCGAAAGCGGCCCGGGTGGTCAGCGGCAGACCTCGGTCGGCGAGCGCGTCGAACGAGGCGGCGTCGAGCTTCCACGCGGCGTTGAAGGCGGCGACCGTCTTATACTTCGCCCGCAGGCGGGCTACCAGCTCGCGTTTACAGGCGTGCTCGCCGGGCAGCGCCGGCACCGCCCTCGGAAGATCTTCGAAGGCCTGTTCATTGTCGAGAAAATACCCGATGATCAGCGGGTCACCCGCCTTGTCGGCCACCGACTTGGCGAACAGCTCGTCCATCTTGGCAAGGTTCTTCGGCTCGAAGGGATCGAACACGCCGCGCACGCCCGGCAGGGCGGGCCCGAGCTGCCAGGAGGTGAGCGGAAGCGAGCCGACGCGCGGACCCCCCTTCTGCGCGAAGGCCGGCGAGACGCCCGAGAAGGCGCCGACCGAATTGAAGCCGACCCGCCGCACGCGGTCCACAAGGCGGGCGAGATGCGCGTCATCGTCATACGCGCCGTATTTGCGGACCACGTTGGCCTTGTAGAACGAGACCGCGCGCGGGTTCCACCACGCATCGGGATGCCACGCCGCGGCGAACGCGTCCGCGTGCGGCGGCAGCCACTCGAAAACGTCTTCGCGCTTCTCGACCGAGGTGTAGTCCTCGCCGGGCCCGAACGTGCAGACGCCGAGGTGGAAGAAGGCGTCGCCGTCCGGATCGGCCATCACCCACACCTCACGGCCGCCGGCCTTTTTCTGTTCGACGTGAAAGAAACCGGTCCGCTTGAGGCCGAGCTTCGCGCCGCTGCCGGGCAGTCCGCCGAAGCGGTTGCGCGCCGGCGGCGTGAGGCTGGCGTAATACGCGGCTTCGCCCCGGGCATCGGCCTTCAACTCGGCCTCGTCCTTGATCTTGCCGGGGAAATCGCGCTGCGTGGTCTGGCCGAAGCGGTCGACCAGCACGACGCGCCGGGCGTCGCTGGCGTCCAGGGCGACCGCGAGCTCATAGGTCGGACGGTCGCGGAGATAGGGGATCTTGAACTGGACCCAGAACGTGTTCCAATTCCATTCGCGGTTGTCCTGAAGCTGGACATAGGTGTATTCGGGCAACGCGAATGACAGGCGCTTGTTGTTGATGTCCGCGAAAGAAAAGCTGCGCGAGTGCCCCTGAAAGAGGTGCGGCTTCGCGGGCTTGTCTTTCGGGAAGGATCCGCTCTGGTCGTCCGTGCGCCACGTGCCGCCCTCGCCGTAGTTGGGCGCGATGAGAAATTCGGAGGTGAAGGTGCTGACGCTGGCCGGCATGTTCTCGAAGCTGAACACGATCTTGCCGGCGGCGGCGCTCACGCCGATACGGCCGCCGCCCTCATATCCGAGCGAGGCGGAGGCCCCTTGCGCGCGCGCCTCAATCGGCGCGTGCTTCTTGCCGTCGCCCAGGTCAAGATTGGGAAACTCAAGCGTGAAGGCTCCCATACTGCCGCAGAGGAGCTCGACGCCTTTGTCGGAAACGCGCACGGCGAGGCCGTCGCCTGCGGCCGGCGCCGGTGCGGCGGCCGTGAACAAAAAGGGCAAGAGGACCATCAGGAAGGACCCACGCGGAATAGTCATGTCGAACCTTTCAGGTAAACGTTTCGCGGTCTTTTGTGACCGTCGGGATCCCGTGCGCGGTTTTCATCTCCAGACATTTCTTGGGGCAGATTTCGACGCAGCAGTTGCAGGCGATGCAGCGCAGGCGGTCGATCGTCCAGCGCTTGGCGGCGCGGTCGACCTCGATGGCCTGCGTGGGGCAGCGCTTGGCGCAGAGGGCGCAGAAGGCGCAATCGGCCATGGTGACGCCCAGCGTCCCGCGGGAGCCGGCGAGCGGCTGGCGGGGCTCGAAAGGATAGCGGCTCGTGTAGGGTTTCCGCAGCAGCCACTTCATCACCAAACCGGTCATGCAGAAAAGCGACATGGTTCAACGCTCCGTACAACTGATACAAGGGTCGATCGTCAGGACCAGCACCGGCACATCCGCCAAGCTGCAGCCCTGCAGGGATTTGACCAGCGCCGGAATATTGGCGAAGGTCGGCGTGCGCACGCGGAACCGCTGCAGGTTCTTGGTGCCGTTGCCCTTCAGGTAGTAGAGCACCTCGCCGCGCGGCTGCTCGGTGCGCACGAAGACTTCACCGTTGGGGTTGCCGGTCACCTTGACGGCCAGCTCGCCGTCGGGCATCTTGGCGGCCGCTTGCCGGATCAGGTCGATCGACTGAAAGATCTCGTCGCACCGCACGGCGACGCGGGCGTAGCAGTCGCCTTCCGTGCGCGTGACGGGCTCGAAGGAAAGCTCGCTGAAGGCCGCGTAGCCCAGCTTGCGGGTGTCGCTCATCCAGCCGCTGGCGCGCAGCGTGGGGCCGACGCAGCCCAGCGCGTACGCGTCTTCGCGCGAGAGCGCGCCGACGCCGCAGAGGCGGTGCCTGACGGTGCCGTCGTTCAGAAAGACCTTCACGATCTCCTTCGTTTCGCTTTCGGTCTCGGCCAGCTCCGCGAGCACGTTCCTCATCGCCGCGGCGTCGATGTCGCGCCGCACGCCGCCCACCTTGCAGACGCCGAAAATGACGCGCCCGCCGGTGGTGGCCTCGATGATCTTCAAGACGCGTTCGCGCACCCGCCACGCGTGCATGAAAAGGCTCTCGAAGCCCATGGCGTCCGCCATCAGCCCGAGCCAGAGCAGGTGGCTGTGGACGCGGGATATCTCGCCCCAGATCGTCCGCAGGTAGTGAGCGCGCGGCGGTACGGGGAGGTTCATGATCTCCTCGATGCCCTGGCAGTACGACTGGCTGTGGATGAAGCTGCAGATGCCGCAGATGCGCTCCGCGACGTAGACGAACTCGGGAAAGTCTTTCTTTTCGACCAGCTTTTCGAGGCCGCGGTGGATGAAGCCGATCGAGGGGATTGCCTCGACGACCTTTTCATCCTCGACCACGAGGTCGAGATGGATCGGCTCGGGCA
>CAZOIS010000282.1:0-4349 GCA_964579865.1 uncultured Lentisphaeraceae bacterium
ACTGGAGATCGGCAAACGCCCCGCGCTCACCCTGCTCGATGAGGCTGACGATCCGCTCCAGCGTCAGCCCCCGCAGCGGGTTCACGTATTCGCGCCATTGGTTGTCCTTGCTTGTGTAGACCGTCAGTGCCATAACCACGCCTCCATCTAAGGCGCGTAATCAACAGACGACACAATCATAGAACGTTGGACAACGGGGCAGAACGGGCTTGAGCCTCAATAAGACTGTATGCTACCTTCATGCAATAGTGAGACGATGCAGTACGAACGTAACACCTTGTCATATGTCAGGATGTAAACACCGCTGCTATCATTGTTCCTCCAAAACCGTCGTTAGAATAAAAATGAAAATCGGAACTTCATTTGTGTTGTCGTTACTCATTCCGCTTATGTGTCTAGTGGGTTGTGCACAAAAACGATTGGTTTCACCCGAAACACAATTGCTCCATGAGGAAGACGTTGTTTCTGAAGAAGCATACCGGAAAATCGATAAAGATTTGGATGCTCTATACGATGAACTGAAGGCATCCGAGAGGGTTTTAGGCACGCCTCTTGACAGGAAGATTTACGACACCCTCAAGCACGCAAAGCAAGCGGTTAGAAAAAAAGATTTTGAAAAATCGTCAATGCTATATCGACAAACAATTGAACTTGCCAGAGACCATCTTGTAGACGAATCGGCGATAAATGCTTTCAGACGGGCACTTGCGAATATTGAAAAGCGTCATGAGGGGAATGGCCCATGCGAAGACGCTTGGGCTGATTTAATGGCTCTTACCGTTAAACAACAACTCCTCAGGATCATAATTCCTGAGTTAAAATTTGAACCTCCCGCAACCTTGATTGACGCGATGGATTTTTTTAAACAGGCCAGCCGCGATTACGCTGATCCGAAAACACCTGTAGAGCAGCGCGGGGTAAGCCTTGCGTTGCTACTGAGTGCTCGCGACGCGAATAACCGTGAGTTAGCCGATAATGAAGATCCTTTTGCTGTCTCCGCCACTCATAGTGACGCTCCCGTTCTTCCCAAAATACACGCCCGCTTCATCAGCCTATATGACGCACTCAAATTAGTGTGTGACGTTACCGGCTACACATTCGATATTCGTGGAGGCTGTGTCATGATTACGCCAATACACGACGGTCCTGAATCGAATAATGAGAACACGGATACGAAAAAAAACGAACAAGGAAATGCATCAGGCAAGAATACTCGCTGATGATTCCCGACGTTCACGCCAGCGTCACCGTCCTCCGACCTCTGTCCTCCGGCCTCAATCCCTCGCACAGCCTCGCCATCCTGCCCGGCTCCACGCCCCACAGAGGATTGATCTGCTGCACGGAAAACATTGCGATTTTCCCTGCGGTTTTTGATCCTCGTGAAGAAGTTCCGCAAAGGAGATTCAATGAACTCGATATCTTGCGCCGCAAGCCTCTTGCTGACAGTCGCAGCCGTCGGTTGCGGTCCGCATAGGACTGGCATTCCATCTGATCCACCTGAGCCGCCCACGCCGCCCAAAGCGTGCAGCGCGGTCTGGCATGGCCTCGACCGGATGGAGAGCGGCGACACCGTCGTCATCGCCCGCTGCAGCGGGGCCGATGAGTACTCCACAACCTCCGCCAGCAAGGACTGGAACTATCACTGGTACTTGGTTTCGATGGATGTCTTAATGGTCGAAAAAGGCACGTGGACCGAGAAGGAAGTGAACTTCGTTTACCCCGACGAGTGGCCGACGCCGGAATCGGGGATCAGGCTCAAAAAAGCTGTATTCCCGTTCGCCAAAGGGCACATTGTTGCCTTGACGCTGAGGACGAGTGCAAAGCCGGCGGCCGTCGTAGCCTTCGAGAGGCGGAGTTATGTGGCTCCCCATGGACCGCTTAAGCTCATCGCGTTGAAACCTGGTAAAGTTGATGCCGGAAGCGAGTATGGACGAATCCTGAAGGCCGTTGCTGATTT
Organism: uncultured Lentisphaeraceae bacterium; assembly: GCA_964579865.1. Taxonomy (GTDB): domain Bacteria; phylum Verrucomicrobiota; class Kiritimatiellia; order RFP12; family UBA1067; genus DAOPZC01. The sequence goes on from CAZOIS010000282.1 coordinate 1,958, forward strand.
TGAGGCCGCCCACAACGTCCCATCCCGGCAGGCCGTTACTGAAACGCCGGAGGACGTCGGTGACATATGGATCGTCCATCGTCGAGACGGCTGGGGTACGAACGCCCAATCGTGGCTCTACAAGGTCAACAAGACGACATTCACCGTACAGGCGATACCGTAGAGTTGCGCGGTTTGCTTGCGTGAAGACTGGAGCCTGCCCCTCGACGTTCACGCCAACGTCAGCGTCCTCCGGCCTCTGTCCTCCGACCTGAATCCCTCGCACAGCCTAAACATCCTTCCCGGCTCCACACCGTACGTGCGGCAGCCTCACACGGCGAGCGCCAAGACCATCACGCAATCATCGTGATAGCCGCTTGGCGCGGCATAGCTGATCTGCCCCGTCGGCCCGATCTCATACTCATAACCCCGAACACTGCAGAAAGTATTTTTTCCAAATGATCATCATAGCCCAATTTCTCAATCGTCCTCATCCCTATGAACTCCCAAATAATGAGCGTCAGGCATGCCCATCATAACAGGCTTGAATGCCACAGCAGAAACTCGAATCGTGACTGCACAGTAACACACAGCTTGCTTTCCACTCAAGTCCCTTCCACCGCATCACCCACATCATTCATCATCCGAATTCAGCCGGGGGACATCGGGCGTAATTCGACATAAGCCAAATCGCCGTTGCGGGCGGGATGGCGCATTCGCCGTTCGTCCCAGAGACGCGTCTTCCGCGTCCGCAGGCAGGTGGCTCCGGCAGACACGCCTGAACACGGAGCGTAAGCGGCGGTATCCCGAAGGAGGAGAAAAGGTCCCCGGGAGTTCTGCCGGGAGTACCCGCGTCAACTTTCCGTGTTGTGGCTGTCGACCGAAAGGGTTAAGATTCAAAATTATAGATTTTGCGAAGGTATGTGTCTGGAACACTCCCGCATCATCTGATCCGAAGGATGTCGAACGATGAGTTTCCCCGAAGAAAACGGCGATGCGCCGAACGCACAGAACAACGACCTCAAGAAGTCCATCAGCGCGGCCCAACGACACTTTATTGACCTGTTGGCGGATATGGAACAGCAGCTCGCCGTGCTGTATGCGACGTATGGCGAAGCTTTTCCCCAAACGTCGGCTTTTTGGCAGTCCCTTGCGCGTGAAGAGACCAAGCACAGCGAATATCTGAAGTCGTTGCATAGGTTTTTGGACGCCGGGAATCTCTTCTTTAACCTCGGCGCTTTTAACGAGAAAGTCATTGGTTTGCATGTGGCGGCGGTGCGCGAGGCGCTTGCTGCAGCCAAACAGCACGGGGTTGCGGAAAAGGCTGCGTTGGTGACGGCCCTTTCTTTTGAGAAGTCGATTCTTGAAAGCAAATTTTATGACATTGTGAAATCGGACGGCACCGAGTTTTCCGTCATCGCTGGGCATCTTTCAAAGGACACGCAGCGGCATGTTGAACATGTCGAGGATCAGTACCGCCTCTATCTTTCAAGGCACGCCTATAGGGTCTGAAAATCCGGTTGCTGTTCCATTCTGTTCTGTTTTGTTCCGCCGCAGAGACCGACCCGAAAAACGGCGGTCGTAGGTTCGTGGCTACTTGACGTTCGGGACTGCCTACAACAGCGATAAGGTCGGCGGTCCGGGACGTCCCGCCGTACTCGGCCTTGCCCGCCGGCCTTCCCGACGACGCCATCCTCGAACGCCTCCCCGTGCGGAATCGTGAACGTGGCCGGGGGGTGCTGACAGACTGTCGCGGTGGATCCCGCCACCCCCGCTCCGCTGCACGCCTTGTCTCACGCGTGAGGGGAACGCGGTTTGAGCAGGATCTCGCGCGTGAACAGACGCGAGGGAAGTTGGGTGTACGCGATGCCCGCCGCATGGCCCTGCGCGTCCGCCGTCTCCTTCGCGATCGCGCGGGAGTAAACGTTGAAGACGGCCTTCTCCGGATGGATTTCGACGATCGCCCAGGCGCCTTGGGAGCCGGTCACCGTCCCACAGTTGACGTCGGAAAGGGGGCCCGCGCGTCCGACCGGATAATTGCCGTTGTGTTCGTGTCCGTTGATGTACAAGTCGCAACCGTACTGTTCCGCGAGCGCCAACAGTTTGCGGCGGTTGTCATTGATTTTGTTTTCCTTGCACGCGTCGAAAATCGGGGCGGAGAAGTTCTTGTCCCCCAGCACGACGCTCCAGTGGCTGACGAGGACGATGTGCCGGATCTCAGGGTCGGCCGCGGCCGCCTTCATTTCCTTCTCCACAAAAGCCAGCGACGCGTCGGAAATGGCTCCCGTGCTGCGGAACGTGCCGGGCGCTGCCGGCAGCCCGACATAGGAAGCGAAGAAACAAATGAAGCGCGTGCTCCCGCATTCGAAAGCGCACTCGCGATAAAACTCCGGCACCCCCGTGTCGTGGTTCC
>CAZOIS010000283.1:0-4346 GCA_964579865.1 uncultured Lentisphaeraceae bacterium
CCGGCAAGCATGACCTGTCGCTCTACGACTGGCAGCGCTACATGGATTTCGCGGACAAACATCTGCGAAAGCCATGAAAGAAGAGTTGGGAGTTCAGCGTTCAGTGTTTTTGTAATGCACTCATGAACTAATGAACTTTTTTCCCCAGTGGCTCATCGAGAAGAAGCGCGACGGCGGCGCACTCGACGCGGCCGAGATCCGCGCCTTCGTCGACGGCTATACCCGCGGTGTGATTCCCGATTACCAGATGGCGGCGCTCGCCATGGCGATCTTCTTCCGCGGCATGTCGCCTGAGGAGACCGCCGTTCTCACGGACGCCATGATGCGTTCCGGCGAACTGGTGACCTTCGCGCCTTGGCCGCGCCCCACCGCCGACAAACACTCGACGGGCGGCATCGGCGACAAAATTTCGCTCATGCTCGCTCCCCTTGCCGCCTCGGCCGGCCTGGCCGTGCCCATGATCGCCGGCCGGGGCCTCGGCATCACCGGCGGCACGATCGACAAACTGGAGGCGATTTCCGGATACGACACGCGGCTCTCGCTCGACGCGTTCAAACGGGTGGTCGGCGAGGTGGGCTGTTCGATCATCGGCCAGACCGACCGCCTGGCGCCGGCCGACAAGAAATTGTATGCCCTGCGCGACGTGACCGGCACGGTGCCGAGCATCCCGCTCATCACCGCCAGCATCATGTCCAAGAAGCTCGCCGAGGGCGCGGACACGCTGGTCTTCGACGTCAAGTGCGGCCGCGCGGCGTTCATGCGCACGCGCGAAGACGCGCGGACCTTGTCGCAAAGCCTCCTCCGTGTGGGCCGCGCGCTCGGCCGCAGAACGGGTGTGCTCTTGACCGACATGGAGCAGCCGCTCGGCCGCGCCGTCGGCAACGCGGTCGAGGTCGCCGAGGCGGTCGAGACGCTCCATGGCCGCGGCCCGGCGGATACGCGTCTTCTGACCATCGAGCTGACGGCGCTCATGTGCGAGCGGTCTGGCGCTTTTCCCGACCGCGCGTCGGCGCGCCGCGAACTGGCGGCGCGGCTCGATGACGGCCGCGCGCTTGAGGTTTTCCGACGCATGGTGGCGGCGCAGGGCGGCGACGCGCGCGTGGCCGATGATTCGCGCCGCCTGCCTCAGCCCGGCGCGGCGATCGAGGTTCCCGCGACGCAGTCCGGCACCGTCGCGTTCGTGGACGCGCAGGTGATCGGTCGCGTCGTGCTGCAGCTCGGCGGCGGGCGGACCGCGACGACCGATGTGATCGATCCCGCGGCGGGGATCGACCGTCTCGTGCAGGCGGGCGAACGTGTGGAGCGGGGTCAGCCCCTCATGCGGCTGTTGGCGAAAGACGCGGCGCGTGCGGCGGCGCTGTCAGCCGAGGCGGCGGCCGCCGTGCGGCTCACGACGGAGCCGGTGCCGGAGCGCCCGCTGATTCTGGAGGAAGTCTGAGTGACATTGGACAAAACCATACAACGCAAACTGATTGCTGCCGCGCGCGAAGCGGCCGCCGCCGCTTATTGTCCCTACTCGGAGTATCCGGTCGGCGCGGCATTGCTCACGGTCGACGGCCAAGTGTACACCGGCTGCAACGTGGAGAACGTCTCGTACGGTCTGAGCAACTGTGCGGAGCGCACGGCGCTGTTCAAGGCGGTGAGCGAGGGGAGCCGCCGCTTCGCCGCGCTGGCCGTGGCGGGCGGCACGAAAAAACCGGCGGCTCCCTGCGGCGCGTGCAGGCAGGTGCTGGCCGAGTTTTGCGCGCCGGAAATGCCGGTTTTCATCGCGCGGCTCAAGGGCGGCCACGTGACCGTCTCGACCGTGGGCGAGCTGTTGCCGCTGGCCTTCGCAATACCCGGCGTCTCTATCGCGGATCACTGATCGTGAGCTTGATGGCGTCGAGATAGAAGCAGCCGTCGCTGTTGCCCGGCGCCGTCACGCCCAGCCAGCCGAGCTGCGCGAACGCCGCGCTGCCGAACGGGAGCGTCAGCCGCTGCTCGCCGTCTGCCCCGCGCACCGTAAGGGTGTAGTGGCCTGTGCGCCGCTGGCCGAGGTCGAACGCGATCTCGAACCGCGTCCAGACGCCGGGCTTGAGCGTGCCGGCCGGACGGCCGTTGGCTTTGACGGCGCCGTCGGCCGCGAAGCTCAGCGAAAAGCCCGGTTCGCCGACCCCTCCCTTGCCGCGCGCCTCGACCGTGAACGGCACCGCGCCGGCCTCGGGCAGCCGCGCGGCGAAGGTGAAGACGACGCGCCCCTCGTCCAGCCCGCGCGGCGTCACGTGCAGATACGGGTAGAAGCTCTTCGCGAGCCCGCGCTTGTCCGTGCCCTTCAGACAGTTCGGCCCGCTGAGGCCCGGCACCTCGCGCGTCACCGCGAAGCCCGCCCCCTTGTCGGTTCCCTGCGCGAACACCGGCGGCGTGTCGCCCGGCTGCAGCAGGTTGCAATCGACCTCGAAGGCGTTGAGCCGCTTGAAATCCTTCTCGTCCCAGACCGCCGTCAGCGTGCGCCGCGCGTAGCGCGACGGCAAGGCGCGCCACGCCGCGTCGCCGGTCAGCCCGGCCTTCTCAAGCTCCGCCAGGATCGGCGCGAAACCGATGCGGCGCGCGGCCTCCTGCTCGGCGGCGCGGAACGCGGCCGGCGCGGCCGCCGTCCCTCCGGCCAGGAGCGGCGCCTCGATGCGGCCCATCTGCGCGCCCGGCTCTTGCCCGGCGGTGTCGAGCACGTGGGTGACCGTCGACAGATAGAGGTTGTTCGTCACGACGGGCGTCCGCGTTCCCGGTTGCCAGGCGCTGGCGATCGCGACGCCGTTGCTGCTGACGTAGACGTTGCCGGACACCTCGAAGTAGTTCTCCTTCCAGTGCTCGTTCAACGAGCCCCGCCCCACGAACCCGTTGCGCGCAAAGGCGCCGATGTTGTTGCGGAAGAGGTTGTCGGTACCTTTGTGCTGGAAGTAGGCGTACCAGTCGGCGTTGAAGACGAGGTTGTTCTCGACGCGCGCGCCGCGCGACTGCTCGTCGAGGTAGATGCCCGCGTAGCCGCAGATGTAGGGATACGCCGCCGTGTCGTGGATCAGGTTGTGGTGGATGTGCGTGTCCAGCGGCCCGAACTGGTAGACGCCGGCCGCGTCGGTGTGGTAGCGCAGGCCGAGATGGTGCAGGTGGTTGTAGGCCACCTCGGTGCCGCCGCAGTGCGCCTCGCCCTTCCAGTCCCAGCGCGCGTCGAGCCCGATCGCGTCCCAGTGCACGTCGAAGATCTCGTTGTGCGTGATGCGCGTGTTCGAGGCGAAGCGGTTGACGATGCCGTAGCAGCCGTGCCAGATCGTGCCGAGCCGGTGGATGCAGTTGTTGTCGATGACCAGCCCCGTGACCCTGCGCGGATTTTCGGGGTCGGGCGGTTGCTCCGAAACCGCCGTCCGGCCCTGCGGCGCGTTCGGAGAACGCGCCCTACCGGAAACGCCCAGCAGAGTCGGCAAGTCTGTGACGCCGAGCTGGAGCGCGCCCGCGCCGAGATCCCAGAAGTGGCACTGCCGCACCGCGACGTCGCGGCAGCCGTCGGCCAGCTCCAGCGCGTACTCGCCGAGCTGGGCGAACTCGCAGCGCTCGAACGAGGCGTGGCGCAATCCCTTGGCGGCGACGGCGGCGGCGAGGTACATGTGCCCCTGGCGGTACGCGCCGTTGTAGGCGTCCATGTCGCCGTCCAGATGACGGAACGCCAAGTCGCGGAAATGCAGATGCTCAAGGCCGCGCCCGCCTTCGGGATCGCCCGCAAAGAGGAGCATGCGGGACTTCATGACCGGCGCGATCACCTCGGCGGCGGCGAGGTCTTCACCCGGCAGCGGGTAGTAGTAGAGCGTGCCGGTCTTGCGGTTGAGATACCACTCGCCCGGCTGGTCGAGCGCCTCGAAGACGTTGCTGAGGTAGTAGCGGAAGTGGCGCTCCCACGCGTCGACCGGACGCGCGTGCGCGCTGAAGAAGCGGAGCGCGCGGCGCTCGGGCACGATCTCTTTGACGCGGTGGATCGTGGGCGTCCAGGAGCAGAGCAGCACCACGTCGATGTCGGTCGGGTTCGACCAGGCCGGATTCACGTCGCCCTCGAAGTAGCGCAGCGCCTGGCGCGGGTCGCCGCCCGGCTCGCGGCCTTCGGCGCGCAGGACCTTCTCGCCCCAGTTCGGCGTGCGGGCACGCTCGCGCGACTGGCCGTTCACATACAGCGAATAGAAGACCCAGCCGCCGCTGCGGGCGCGCGGGATGTCGAGCTGCCAGTAGGGCTTGCCCGGCGTGCGCGTCCACGTGCCGGTCAGCCGCTCGCCGCCGCTCAGCACCGCCTGCTCGCCGGGGTACGAGGCCACGGTCAGCGGCGCGTT
>CAZOIS010000284.1:0-4304 GCA_964579865.1 uncultured Lentisphaeraceae bacterium
CCGGATTCACCACGGCGGGCAAGGCCTTCCGCCAGCCCCACGTGTCCGTGCCGGATATTTCCTGCTCATCGGCCGACACGACAGCCGCGGACCCCAGAAAACCGGCGATCGCCAACGCCTTGAGCTGAAACATCATTTCTCCTCCTCCCCAATAAGGACGCGCGGGCAGAATTGCCGATGGCGGTTCCCGCTCACTTCTGCCAGTACTTGGCCCGCAACCCCGGAGTCGTGCCCAAGGTTTCCTTCAGCTTTCCGGCCGCCGCCGGATCGCCGGCAAGCGCTTTCAGGAGCCATTCGCCCTCCTGCTTGCAGACTGCGCTCTGCAGCGGATAGAAATTCTTGATCAGGAAGATCGCATACCTCGAGAAGCGGAATTCGCCGATGACCGTTTGCCGTTTCGAGACCGGATCGACATCCACCGCCGCACAGTTGCGGAGGCGGATGTTTTTGGCGAGGGACGGGAAATCGAGCGTGTCGGCCAAAATCAGGGTATAGGCCGGCTCCAAGCTCTTGGAAGAATGCGCGTCGGTGACGCCGATGCCGGCGATCTTCTGGCCCTGCGCGCGCAGTTCGTTGTACCGCAGGATGCCGAGGTCGTTGCTGTCTCCGTTCAAGACTTCCATGGCGTCGAATCGGGCAGTCTGAAGAAGATAATCGGACACGACCGTCGGAATGTACTGCTTGAAAGAAGGCCGCCAGTAAGGGTGGCAGAATACGGCGACGCCTCCGCAGCCGCGGATTCTGTCCCAGACCGCGAACGACGCGGCGACAGGATATTTCACGTTCTCGGGCAGCGAACCGGGCAGCTTGGCTTTTTCGTCGGCGACCGCCTTGACGTACTCCGGACTCTTCTTGACGAACCAGTCGGTGATGCTTTCCGAAGCGCCAAGCGAAAGGATGTGCACGTCGTTGCCGGGGCTGTGGACCTCCTCGCCGGGAAACGTCTTCATGTCCGTGGGAAGCTTGGAAAACTCCTCGATCGCCGAGAGCGAGCCGGCGTAGGCGCGATGGTCCGTCTGAATGGCGAAGTCGTGCCCGAGCTTACGGCAGGTGGCGACCATCATGGACGGCGTTTCGTTCTTGTCGCCGTCCGAGAATTTGCTGTGCATGTGCAGGTTGCCCCGAAAAGGCCGGAGCGCAAAGTAATCCGGAAACAGCGAATAGATTTTGGCCACGCCAAGCACCTTCGGCTTCTTAGGGTCGGAACTTTTCTGAATGACCCGGAGGGTGTGTTCGGTTTCGCCGCGGAAACGGGTCGTCACCGTCAGGGTGTTGCCGTCGATCTTCGCGGTCATGGGTTCAAATCTGCCGTAGCCGAGCGGGACGCCTTTGGCGTTGAGGCCGTCGGCGCAAACATAGTCGACCTGAACGTCATCAGGCGTCGCGAGCAGCGGTTCGTTCTCGAAGGTCAGGGTGACGGTCGCCTCGCCATCCGACCGGACCACCATGGGCACATAGTCGGCCAGTCTGGCGTAGAGCGGGCAAACGGAGAATAGGGACAAGAGAAACAGCGAACGCGAAAACGGTCCATTCATGTGGCAAACCTTTCAAAGAAAGCAGACAACCAACCTCACTTTTTTCATTATGCGTGTTTTCGAAAACCGTGTCGAGCGCGCCTTTACGGACAATCATTCACAGATCGTGAAACAGGCCATGCGCAACACCGTGCAGCCGAACGGAACCAGCTCGACGCTCTCCGTCTTGGCCCCTTCATCGGGCGAAGCCGGATTCGCGTACGGCAACAGCGTGTGCTTGTGTGCATAGAAGTGACACGGATAGGCGTGTTTCTGCGAGCGGACCATCGGCACAGACAACGTGATCGGGCTGTCCTCCCACGGGCAAGGCGATCCGTTTTTGCGGTTTTTGACGATGGCGCGGCCGCCGTTCAGGTCGCCGAGCCTGAGCGAGAAAAACCCAGGCTCGCCGTCGCAGGAAAGATTGAACCACGACCACTCCTTCGGCAAAGGGGTAAGCGGCGCGCCGGGAACCGGCTCCCATTTTTCTTTGTATTTCAGCGCGAAGAGAAGTGGCCCGCACGCGATCGCGCGCAACGGCTCTTTCTGGAAATATGCATCGTTGACCGCCACCACCTGCGGTTCCATCGCAAACAGGACGGTCAGCGTATCGTCCCGCCATGGGCCATTCAGCGTCAGCCATCCGCCGGAGGGCTCCGCACGGATTTCCGCGCCGTTCCGCGTCACACGGCAGCGCGTGCACCAGCCGGGCATTTTGAGCTTCAGCGCGCGGGGCCAGGGCGCGGACGCCCTGACGCGCAGCTTCACCGTCTCGTCAAACGGATAGAGCGTCTCTTCCGTGATCCCGACCTGCGTGCCATCTTTTGCGGCGAACGTCGCGGCGCAAGGGCCGTAGACCGGCAGGTACAGGTTTTCGTCGCGATCACGCAGGACCATGGCGCGGACGTATTCGGGGTAGATGCGGACCGACTGCGCGGGGCAGCAGGCCACGTTGAAATTCGGCGCATAAACGCCGAACGACGCGCCGTTGCCGAAGAGGCTCGAGCTCAGGGTCGCAAAGAACTGGTTGGGCGAACTGTTGTACGCGATCGCCCGTTCGTCCTTCCTGCGCGCGCCCTGCGCGCCGTTGAACAGGATGCGTTCCATGAGATCGCCGTAGGCGGGTTCCCCCGTGATGCGGGCCATCCACGAGAACGTGTTCAGGTACGTGGCGAAGTTGCAGTACTCCGTCTCGTGCACGGCGGACGGCGGCGCCAGGTATTCGAAGTTGGAGGCGGGCGCGCCGCTGATCTGCCAGCACCGGTCCATCACCTGGCGAATGCCGCTGCGCGTCGCCTCGAGATGCACGGGCATTCCGTCGGCCATATACACCAGCGCCGGATGTTTGACGTTCTCGCCGAAGGCCACCACGTGGTCTTCGTTGAATTCGAGCCGCGGACGCCGGCAGGACGCCATGCCGTGCCGAAACTTGTCGTGCCGGTCGAGCCACGCGAGATAGTCGAGGCACCATCGGTACAGCCGCGGGTCGCCGGTCTTCAGCCAGACGGTCATCATCGACTCCATGAGCGTGGGGCCCGCGTAGTCGGTCTTCTGGTCCCCCGCCCAATGCTCGACGTACCACAGCAGGCCACGGTGGACGGCCTTCAGCACAGCGTCCTCGCCGGTCGCGTCGTACCACGCCAGCAGAGCGCGGTAACACCAGTTCGCCGACCACGCGCTGTAGTCTTCCAGCCGACTGTCGGTCGTCCGGTAGCTGCCGAGATAACCGTCCTCCTCCTGAAGCGCCAGCGTGGCGTAAACCCATTTTCGCGCCTTGGCCTTGAGTTCCTCATCGTCCAGCGTGAACGCGAGCTGTACCAGGCCCGTCCAATACGTGCCGGAGATCTCCCCGCTCCAGCCCGGGCTCACCTTGGACTTGTGGCTGCGGTCCACGAAAGGCTTGGCGATCATCTCGGGCTCAAGTTCATCGAGATGCCCGCCCATCCCAGCCTTGCTGCGTTCGAGCTGTGTCTTTAGCCAACCCTGCGCGGTCACGCTCCCCAGCGGAAGCGGGGTGAGTCGGCTGTGGTCCGTCACAGGGGTCGGCGTATTTCCGGCCGCAATTTCGATCGCGGGTATCAGGAATGCCAGCGCGAAGGTCATTCTTTGTTCAATCAGTCTCATCTTTCTTTTCCTCAGCATGAAGCATACCACGACTATACCTTCAGCCGCAGCCCCATGCGCGTCAGCATCACCGTTACCCCCATCAGAAACACGGCAACCGCCCCCGAACGCGCGACGCCGCTCCAGCCCTCGCTCAAATGGGTTTGAAGCGCGTCGATCCCCAAGACGGAAAGCGTGGAGTAAAAAATATAAGGCAGCATGTACATGAGCAGCGTGTTGGAACCTGCCGACGCGAACGGAGCCGCCCAGCGGGTGATTTTTTTCACGTCCACCACCCAGTATAAGAGGGCGTAAACCGCGCAAGCGATGGCCAACGACAGGAGAACCCAGGCGGGCGTTCCGCCGTTCTTGTGTATGCCCCATGGCTGATGCAAGAGCAACCCCGCGACTGCAAAACCAGCGGCGAACAGCATAGTCTCGCAGATCTTGCGGCGAGGCGTTGTGCGAACAGAATTCTCAAGGTGTCGCGAGGCCAGCGCGAGGCCGGCGATCACCATCGAAGCGTTTGCCCCGAGGCGAGGGTTTGGCATCCAGCCGTGCGCAGCCTTGACGAGGTTGTCCCAGCCGCCAAGCGCACCATAACGAAGACCGATATTCAGCGCAATGAACAACGCGAACATGCCCAGCAAGGCGGTGGTATTGTTTCGGCACAACAACCAGACAAAG
>CAZOIS010000285.1:0-4299 GCA_964579865.1 uncultured Lentisphaeraceae bacterium
GTTCGCCCCAGCCGGCTAAAGCCGGGACACCAACGGGGCCAGCCACCCCGTCGCATCCTCTTCCCTTCGCATCAGTATGCCACTCCCCCGTGGCTAACCGAATACAAACACGAGACTGGCGACAGCGCCTGGCCGCTCTGTTGAGGTCGCTCCTTCGTAATCGTAATCGTGCTCGTAATCATACTCTTGATTTAGGCAAGATTACGATTAAGATTAAGATTAAGATTATGGTCCAGCAATTAGCCCCATCTAACGGAAAACAAAAACCGCCCAATGTGTTGATCGACAACTCATTGCGCGGTTTCAGCTATGGTGCTCGGGGGGGGACTCGAACCCCCACGCCTTTCGGCATATGCCCCTCAAACATACGTGTCTGCCATTCCACCACCCGAGCGGAGAAACGTCGCGTACTGTATACGATTCGCCCCGCCGATGGCAAGTGGAATCGACTAAAAATCGAGATCGTGAGCCGTACTGGTGCTCGGGCGGAAGCGGGGAGACGGACGATGGGCGGCGACCGGTTTGTGGAGTGCGGGAGCGTGCTCCCGCTTTCCAAAGCGTCGGCAAGCCGCCGCGCTTCAAATTGAACCCGTGTTCCCGCCCCCCTGCCTACTCCTCTTTTTCGCCGAAAACGAAATCATCCAGCTCGTACGCCGCTGAACGTGTGGCGGTCGAACAGAACCCCAGCCACTCCATGTCCTCAAAGTCCTCGCTCGCCATGCGCAGATCCGACACCGTGACCGGCGGCTGCCCGGCACGGACGACCGTGACCGACCAGCGTCCCGTGTCGGCGCCGCCCAGCGCGGCCGTCACCGTGACCTGCGCCCAGGCATCGACCGGCAGATCGGCGACCTTGACCTCGCCCCCGCCGATGCTGCCGTCCGCGCGAGCGAGGCGCGTGCGCGCCGCGATCGTGCCGTTGCGGAACAGCAGGCACGGCCCGGTGCGGTAGGCGTTCCCGCCTGCGGCCGGATAGTCGCGCCACTCGGTGAAGAACTCAGCCCCAGGCCCCAGCCGGACCGCAAAACGGTTTTCAACCACCGTATTGCTGAAGGCGCACCCGAACGTGAAATGCGGATTGTATGCGTGGGTCAGGCCCTCCGCGTCCTGCACCTTGAGCGACTGCCTGCCGGAGAAGGCCGCCTCGTCTGTCACGGCAAGACCGTCTCCCTTATTCTCCACATGCGTCGTGACATTCGGGAACGCTGCCTTCAACGGCAGACTGTCGAAATTGTCCTCCAGCCTGCGGATCACAAAACGCGGCGGCTCGGGCGCGAACTGCAACGGCGCCGGACGCAGGCTCGCGGCCAGCCGTCGCCAGGCGCGCGCTCCGTAAACGCCGGCGCGGTCAGCATCAAAGGGCCGGAATCCGGCCTTGACCGCCGGCGACCGCCAGCGAAAACGGAAGTCCCCTTTCGCAGGGTTCTTGAAACGCGGGTCGGCGCTCTGCGACTGCGTGTCCTGACCCGCCGCCTGCCACGCCTCCCACGTGCCGCCGTTGAAGGCGTTGCTCGCGACACCGGCCGGATTCCAGTAGGTGTTGGCATTGACCACGACGTCAGTCACGGTGCCCTCCGCGCCGGCATAGCCCCGCCAGAACGCCGCCGACGCATTGTCCCAGTAGATGACGTTGTTGGTGATGATGACCGTCGTGTGCGGCTCAATGCGCGACCGCTGGATCTGCCCGTTCATGCTGAGGGCCAGGATGTTGTTGCGGAACACGTTCTCTTTGCCGTAATGCTGATGGATGCAACCGGTCTTCACATGATGCACGAGGTTGTTTTCATAGACCATGCCGGCGCTGCCCTCGTCCGTGTAGAGGCCCCAGCCGCCCCGCCCGGTGTAATCATACGAATAGACGTCGTGAATGTGGTTGTTCGAGATGGCGCTGCCTTCGGAGAGGCCCAGCGTGTAGGTGCCGCCCATGTCGCTCAGCACGCCCTGGCCGATGTGGTGGATGTGGTTGAAGGCGATCGTGTTGCGGTGGGTCGCGGTCTCGCGGTATCCCCACGTCCAGCCCATCGAGACCCCGGTGTAGAAAAAATCACCGATGTCGTTGTGCGTCACCCGGACATCGCTGGCATGCCCAAGCCAGACTCCGGTCGCGCCGGGGAAGACGCGTCCGCCGGTCTGCAAGATGTTGTTGTCGACGACGATCCGGCCGGTGAGCCGGTCCGGCAGTTCCTCCTTGCTCCACTTCGAGTCGCCCACCCGCACCGCGCCGCCGCCGATGTCGCTGACCCGGCAGCGCGTCAGTTCGCTCTCGCGGCAGCCCTTGCGGAACCAGATCCCGTGCGTGCCGATGTGCGAGAAGACGCAATCGCGGAACGCGATCCGCCGCACGCCGTCCAGTTCGACTGCCGCCGGCTGCGACACGGCCGCCTGGCTGTCGCCCTGGCCGTTCGCCGGCAGCGCGTACGCCGCGTACGTGAAGGTCAGGCCCTCGAATGCGAGATCGGTGATCCAGCGTCCGGCCAGCGCATCGCCGCGCAGATGCAGGAAAGCCGGCGTCACGGGCGCGACCGCCTCGACGCGTTCGATCCGCTCGCCCGGTAGCGGCAGATAGCTCAGCACGCCCTCTGCGTCGAGATACCACTCGCCGGCCTCGTCCAGCGCCTCAGCGAAATTCTCGAGCTGAAAGCGCGGCAGATAACTCTTCCAGTAAAAGTACGGCCACGGCGTGCTGGCCGTCGCCACCACGCGCCCGCTGGCGGCGTCCACCTCCTGCACGCGCGCCTGGCTGACCTCCCAGGCATGAAACACGCGCACCACGACATTCGAAAGTTCCGCGCGGCTCTTCCCTGTAAGCGGCGCGATGTCCGCGCGCGCGGCCATGAATGCCCGACGCGAAAGATCCGCGATACCGCCAGTCAGCGGATCGATCCCGTACGCCACCGGCGCCTGCATGTAGTGGTAGAAACGGTTGGGCGAACGCGCGCGCACGGCGCGCCGGCCATTGATGTAGAGCTGCTCGAAACGCCACGCAGGATCGATCCGCGCGCGCCACACGCCGTCCGCTCCGGCCTGGAAGCGCGGCAGACGCCGCCCGCCGAAAAAGCGCGGGCGCGCACCGCGCGCCGCAGCGTAGCGGACCGGCGCACCGGCCTCGCCTGAATCTTCGGGCTCGAACGCGACCGGTGCGTCCAGCGCGTATTCGCCGTCCGCGAACAAAACCTCATACGCCTCCTGGCGCGCGCCGCGCGCGCGGTCTTGGCGGATACGGTCGCGCGCCCCCTGCAGGGTCGCGAGCGGACGCGCGCGGCTGCCCTCCCATCCGTCATCGCCCGCAGGCGACACATGGAGCGTCGCCCCCGTTGCAGGCACTGCGGCCAGCACCGCCAGCATCACGCCCGCGCAGCCCCCGATGCTTTTCCTGAATCCCGTCATGGTCATTCCCCTCCCCCTTCACCTTTCGCCGCACCCAGCAGCAACGCGAGCGCATGCTCCGTCGCCTGGAGACGGACCGCCTCGCGGTCCCCCGTAAAGATCCTGTGCTCCGTCCGCACGCCGTCCGCCGCGGCCAGCCCGAAACAGACCAGACCGACCGGCTTCTCTGGCGTGCCGCCGGTCGGTCCGGCGATACCGGTCACCGCGACGGCGAGGTCCGCCTTCAGCCGCTGGCGCGCGCCGTCGGCCATCGCGGCGGCACACGCCTCGCTCACCGCGCCGGCCTGCTCCAGCACCGGCTGCGGCACGCCGAGCAGCGCCATCTTAGCCGCGTTGGCGTAGCTGACGATGCCGCCCAGAAAGACCGCCGAAGAGCCGGACACCGCCGTGATCCGCGCCGCGACCAGACCTCCCGTGCACGACTCCGCCGTTGCCAGCGTCACGCCGCGCGCGACACACGCCTCCACCAGCCGGTTTTCGAGATTCATGTCCGCCCCTTTCGCACGCCCGCCCCAGATCCAAGTTTCTGAATTATTGTTGATCGCATCGTGAATGTCGAGACGCTTCCTTGACGTGTGAGCGGCCTTCCGCGCGGCCCCGCTTTCACGCGCCCCGGCTCGCGTACCCCTACCGCGAACTGTGTTTCCTGCCGGGATTGCATGATTTTCAGGATTGGAGACGGCGGCAAACGATCCTGTGAATCCTGTCATCCTAGCCGGGCACACAGTGCCCTGTCTGCGGACAGAAACTTGAAGTTATAGGGAAGCCAACCGCCCACAGAGCGGGAACAAACGACGGGGGAACGAACGCCGAACATCGAACGCCGAACATCGAACGCCGAACGTTGAAGTTACCGGCAAGCTATCCGGCACCCGTGAAAAAGATGCGCAAGACTGGGGGCGCGGACGGCCC
>CAZOIS010000286.1:0-4266 GCA_964579865.1 uncultured Lentisphaeraceae bacterium
AGTTCGCGGACGAGGAGAAAGACGCGGGTATGGCCGTGATCACCGATGTCGGCGATCTGCACGACATCCACCCCAACGACAAAGAGACCGTGGGCCGCCGTTTGGCGCTGCTGGCGCTCAATCGCGACTACGGCATGAAGGCCGTCAAGGCTGACTCGCCCACGCTGAAGGCGAGCACGGTCGAGAACGGCAAGTTCGTGCTGACCTTCAACCACGCCGCGTGCTGGTATACGGCCGGCAACGCGCCTGCCAAAAATTTCGAGGTGGCGGGCGAGGACGGCAACTTCGTCGAGGCGAAGGTGGAGATCAGGGGCGCTCAGCTCCTGGTCGGTTCCGACAAGGTGGCCGCACCCAAGCAGCTGCGTTTCATGTGGAGCCAGACCTGCGAGGGCAACCTGTACAACGAGGCGTGCCTGTTGCCGGGCGCTTTCCGCATCTCGGCCGGCAAGTAACTGCGCCTTAATCCCGGAAGTTCCGCTCCCTCGGCGGAATTTCCAATCCGTTCCGGACTCACCGCTGGACGCCCTTGCCGCAAGGTCATGCCGCAACGTGAAGTTCACCGGATGGGCTGTCGTGCCGATCCGTGTCGCCGTGTGCGCAATATTCGCAGTATTTTTGCGCAAAAGTCGATAGTCATTTCCGCGTTCCCTCTTTATACTCCACTCCAACGTTACGGTGCGGGACAATTCGGCGGTACGGGCGGAGGACGAGCAATGAGACACGTCGGCATATGGGTTTGCGTCTTGGCTGTTGGGGCGGTGTTCGCGCAGGAGCCGCAGCCGCTCTTTGCGGTGCGTCCGGGCATCGCGCTGCCCTACAAGAACAAGACGGTGACGATGGGGCAGGAGTTCGTCGCGACGAAGCCGCTCTATGTGACCGCGCTGGGATATCTCGACGAAGGGGGCGACGGATTGGCCCAGGACCGTTGCGTGCGCCTCTACCGGGTCGGCGACGAGGCGCTGCTGGCAACGGGGACGGTGACGCGCACGGGCGGCGCGGTGCGCGCCGGTTTCCGCTTCGCGGCGTTGCCTCAGGCGCTTCGCTTGGCGCCCGGCCGGTATGTGGTCGTCGCCGATTTCGAGGAGGGTTCGGACCGCTATCTGTCGATGGCCGACGTGGCCGATTTCAACGAGGCCGGCGGCGCGGTTGCCAATCCCAAAATCGGCCGGTGGAGCACGACGGGGCGCGGATATCCCGAAAGCGCCTTGCCCAACCTCAACGGCATGGCGGTGCACATGACCGGAGCGAGCCTGCTTTTCACGCTGACTGCGCCTGCGGCATGGACCGAGGGGGCGCCGCTGCTTCCCGCCGTGTCGCTGGTCGACGAGCGGGACGACGAGCGCATGGCGCCGTGCGAGGGCGCGGTCGACCGGCAGGCGTTGCCGATGTCCCGGGCACTGCTGGCGGCGCTGAGCGAGTTGCCAGACCAACAGCAGGGAAAGATCCTGAGCGGGCAGTTCATGGGGTGGTACCCGCTGGTCTCGCTCGCCACGGCGAACGAGATCTTCCAGCAGACCAGCAACTGGGTGGCGGTCGCGGGCTTCGACTACTACGAGACCTTTGTCAACACGCCCAAGACGAAGCCCGATCTGTTCAAGCCGCCCCGCTGGCGCCTGGTCAACGAACTGGCAAAGGCACACTGTGCCATGGGCGGGCTGGTCACGCTCTCCTGCCACATGACCAACCCGTGGGACGGCGGACTCGCGTGGAGCAAGGCCGGACGCTTCGAGGACCTTCTGGATGAAACCACGCCGGCCTATGCGCGCTACATGGAGCAGGTGGACGAGATCGCACGCGGTCTGGCCGACCTGCAGGACGCGGGGGTGCCGGTGCTCTTCCGTCCGTTCCACGAGATGACCGGCGCGTTCTGGTGGGGCGCGCGCAACCCGGTCGCGTTCCGCAAAGTGTGGCGGAATCTTTTCGAATACTACACCAACGTGAAGGGCCTCCATAATCTGGTCTGGGTGTGGTCTCCGCTGGTTTCGCCGAAAGCCCTGGACTACTATCCGGGCAACGCGTTTGTCGATCTGACGGGGCTGGACATCTATGCCGACAGCGTGGCCACAGCGACGAACGTGTACGCCGAGCTGATGAAAACGGGCAAGCCGTTTGCGGTTACCGAATTCGGGCCGCCCGGAAACTCGCTCGACAACGCAAGCCCCCGCAACTATGACTACGGCCCGTTCGCTCAACAGTGCGCCCGATATCTGCCGCGCGCCTGTTATTTTTTGGCGTGGCGCGACGCGTGGGGCCTGCACCGCAACCTCAATGCGCGCCAGCTGCTCGACGATCCGCGGGTGCTCAACCGAGGCGAACTGGCGTTCGTCTCGCGGACGCAGGGCTTCGAGCGCTTCATCACGCGCGACGGCAACCGGCTGATGGACGGCGGCAAAGACTTCCGGTTCATGGGGGCGAATATGCCGGGCTTGGTCGTGCCTTACGATTTCACGCTGCGTCTGCCGGAACGCATGACGCTGCCGACGGCGTGGGAGATCGAGGATGCCATGAAAACCCTTTCGCGCATGGGCATGCGCGTGGTGCGCACGTGGAACCTGCCGATGCGCGGCCCCGAAGAGGCTCCGCAGCCGTGGCACTACGTGCTGGCACCCGGGCAGTTCAACGAGGCGGCCTTCAGAACGATCGATCAGACGCTCGCGCTGGCCAACAAGCACGGCGTGCGCGTGATGCTCTGCCTCTCGGCCGGCTCGGGCGACTATCTCGGGGGCATCGGCACGTATGCGGCGCATCGCGGCAAGAAGCGCGAGGCCTTCTGGACCGACCCGCAGTTGCGCGAGGACTACAAGGCGACGGTGCGCTACGTCCTCGGCCGCGTGAACACCGTGACGGGCGTGCCGTACCGGGAGGATAAGGCGATCCTCGCGTGGCAGTTCGGCAACGAGATGCACAGCGCGCAGACCGACTGGCTTTCGGAAATGGCCGCCTATATGAAGAGCCTCGATCCGAACCATCTGGTCGCCGAAACGCGTCACCATCCGGCTTTTTCCGAACAGCTCATCGATCCGAATATCGACCTGCTCACACGGCATTACTACACCGACTACAAGGGCTCCGGGACCAACTGGGTCGCTGCGGTCAAGCGCGAGGTCGAGCAGATCAAGGGACAGCGCCCCTTCTTCGTGGGCGAGTTCGGCCCGTACATCGACGGCAAGGTGCTGACGCGCGAAAACGTCGAGGGCAAGCTGAAAGACTTTTTGGACGCCTGCGTGGCGACTGACGGCGTGTCCGGCGCGCTGCTGTGGAGCATGTATTTCCATCACCGCGGCGGCGGCTACTACTGGCACCAGATATTCACCTATCCGAGCGTGTGGTCGTACCACTTTCCGGGATTCGCCAGCGCGGACGCGCAGGCGGAGATCGGCATCCTGCGCGAGATGCGTGCGGCGGCGTTTCGCATCCGCGGCGAACCCGTGCCGCCGGTGTCTGCGCCCGACGCGCCGGAGCTGCTGCCGTTCCGCGAGGTGCCGCTGTTTTCGTGGCGCGGTTCCGCTGGCGCCGAGGGATACGACATCGAGCGTGCCATCTCGTCCGAGGGGCCTTGGTCGCTGCTGAAGGATGGCGTGTCGGACGCGGAGGTCGCGTACCGGCCGCTCTTCAGCGACGAGACGGCCAAGGCGGGCGAGACCTGGTTTTATCGCGTGACGGCGCGCAACGCCGGCGGCAAATCGCCGCCTTCCAACGTGGTCGGCCCGGTCGCGGTCAAAGAGGTTTGTTTTGTGGACGAGTTCCATGACCTCGCGCGCGTGTCGGGCAAATCGGGCGGGCTTGTGCTCGACAACACCTACAACGCGCGTTATGCGGAGCATCTCTTTCGCGTCTGCGGCAGCACCAACGACTGGCTGACTTATGCGGTGGACGGGCCCGTGCGCGAAGCGCGGATAGCCGCCTTTTTCGCGCCCGCGCAGGGAGCCGTGGCCGATCCGGTTTTCCTGGTTTCGGCGGACGGCCAAACTTTTGTGCCGGCGGCACCCGTGAGCCGTGCGGAGAAGGCCCACATCGCGCCGCCGCACCGCGGCAACCAGCACCGTCAGACGCAGGTGGACTACACGTTCGCGCCGTCCGCGGGCACCCGCCACGTGAAGATCGTCTGGTCCGTGCCCATGGCGCTCGACCGCGTGGAACTTTACCATCCCGGGCGCTAGCGCGATAGCGGCCGACAAGGCATGGCCCGTGCGGCCTGATACGAAACGGGGCGGTTTTGTTGGCGCTGCCCGCTTAGACGTTGCAGAGCGTGACGGCTTGCTGAAG
>CAZOIS010000287.1:0-4228 GCA_964579865.1 uncultured Lentisphaeraceae bacterium
CGGCCACCAGCGCGTTCGCGGCGATGCGGAAGGAGACGTTGTGCAGCACCTCCTGTCCGCCGTAGGCGAAGCAGACGTCGCTCACATCGATCACGGGGTCAGACATCCGGTCATCCTTTCCGAGAAGACGGGTCAGCGGCCGCCGAGTTTTTCCGCCACGTCCCTGATCAGCGCGGGCCAGTCCTCCTGCAGCGGATCGATCACGGCCACGCGCGCGCCCACCTGGCGCGCCAGCGTCTCCGCGGGGCGCCGGTCGTACTGCGGCTCGGTGAAGACCGTTTTCACGCCGGCGGCCTGCGCCTGCGCGATCACCTCCGCCAGATGCTTGGCTGAAGGGGCCTTGCCGTCCTCCTCGACCGCCAGCAGCGTCAGGCCGTACTCGTCGGCGAAATAGCCCCAGGAGGGATGGTACACGACCCACGTGCGCACCGGCAATTCCCGCAGCGCCGCGCGCGCCGCGGCATCCGTGGCCCGGATCTCCGCCACCGTCGTTTCCAGCGCGGCCGCCAGCGCCGGCCGCCGCTGCGGCAGCGCCCGCGCCAGCGCGGACACGGTGTTCGAGGCCATCGCGCAAAGCAGGCGCGGCGACAGCCAGACGTGCGGGTCGCCGCCCGCCAGGCAGTCGTGCCCCGCCTCGGCGTCGCCCGCGTGGTCGTGCTCGTGCGCGCCGCGCTTTTGAAGGCCGGCGTCCATCGCCGCGACGTTCAGCGCGACGTTCAGCGCGGCGTTCAGCCGGCCCGCGCGCGCGGCCATCGGCTTTTCGAAGGGAATCCCGACCGTGAGGTAGAGCGAGGCCTCCGCGAGCTTCCGGATCTGCCGCGCCGACGGCTCATAGGTGTGCGGGTTTGCGCCGAGGGGCAGCAGCGTCTGGACCTCCGCCGCCTCTCCCGCCAGGCGCTTCACCAGCCACGCCTGGGGCGGGATCGAAACGAACACCACCGGGCGCTCCTCCGCACCTGCCCCCGGCGCCGAGAGGATAACGAAAAGCAGCGCAGAAAGGATGGCCCTTATTCTCATTCGCACCTTGTCACTTTCCCAGCTTCGAAAGCGCGGACTTGACCGACACCGCGGCGATTTTTCCCAGGCTGCCGGTCAGCGCGCCCAACTCGTCGGTCGTGGCCTCCACAACGAGCGTGATCACCGCGATTCCCCTGTCGCGGCACGGCAGGCCCACCCGCGCGAGGATCAGCCCGGCGTGCTCGGAAAGCACATGGTTCACCTCATCTACGCACTCGTGGCGATCAAGAATGATGCCGACAAAACCGATCCGCCTGTCCATGTGAAACTCCATCAGGGCGGACACACGGGGCCGCCCCTGCCTGCCGGCTTCTGCACGAATAAACGATGCTTTGGCGACATCGCCAAGTCACCCTCCGCGTGCTCCCGCTCCGCGGGCGACGCGCTTACGCCTTGCTCAGCTCGGCGCTTCGGGCCGCCGCCGCGGCCAAGGTCTTGGCGTACGCGGCCTTCACCGACGACTTCTCCAGCACGGCCATGCCCGCCGCGGTGGTGCCCTTGGGGGACGTCACGGCCTGGATGAACTCCGCGATGTCGCGGCCCGTGTTCTGCAGATAGATGCCGGTGCCGATCAGGGTCTGCTCCGCCAGGAAGCGCGCCGCGTCCTTCGGGAGCTTCAGGGCCGCCGCCCCTTCGATCATCGCCTGGAGCGCGTAGGCGAAGAAGGCCGGGCCGGAGCCGCTCAGCGCGGTGACCGCGTCGAAATGCTTCTCGGGCAGCTCGATCGCCGCGCCCGCGCCGCCGAAGATCTGCGCCACCAGCTTCTTGTCCGCCGCCTTGGCGTTCTTGGCCGCGCAGTAGGCGCTCATGCCTTCCTGCACCATCAGCGCGAGGTTCGGCATCACGCGCACGAGGCGCGGCTTGGCGCCCGCGGCCTTCTTCAGCGCCGCGAGCGTCTTGCCCGCCGCGATGGAGACCAGCAGGTGCTTTTCCGTCAGCTGGCCCTTGACGCCCGCCAGCAGCGCGTCGAGGTCCTGCGGCTTGACCGCCAGCACCAGCACCTTGCACGTCTTGACGGTCTGCGCCACGTCGTCGGTGACGATCACGCCGTACTGCTTCTCGATGTACGCGCGCCGCTCCCCGGCCTTGTCGCACGCCACCACTTCCCACGGCTCGCAGAGCCCGGTCTCAACCATGGAGGACAGGATCGCCTCCGCCATCTTGCCCGCACCCAGAAATCCGACTGTCATGTGTACACTCCTTTATTCACGTTCAAATCAAGCGTATCCGTGCCGCTGAAGCTCCAGGCGCAGCTGCACCTGGAACGCCTGCAGGTCGGCCGGGGACGGCCGGTAGCCCGGCGTCGACGGCTCCAGGCCGAAGCGGCCGTACTGGTCGATCAGCCAGCGCGCCTTCACGCCGTCCGAGAACGTCACGTCGCCGCTCACCATGGCGCCCGGCACCACGAGGCGGTCCAGCGTCATCGCCACCTTGCCCGCGGCCGCGCCTTCCGGCAGCGGCGCTTCTTCCGCCCCGCCCGCCGGCGGCAGCCCCGGCTCGTCCTCGAACTCGTCCGCGTACGGATCGTCCTGCGGCGCGGCGGCCGGCTTCGGCGTCTCGGTTTTGGCCGGCTTCGGCGCGGGTTTATCTTTCACTTCGGCCCCGATCTCGAGCACCAGGAGCCGCACGTCGATATAGGTCGCCGTGATGCCGAACTCGCTCTTCAGGCTCTTCTGCACGTCGGACAGAGAGGACCCGGCGGCCACCCACTCTTTGACCGCCTGACGCTGTTGCTCGGAAAGTTCCATCGTTCAAAATCTCCTTTGTTTTGAGATTGTCCCAAGCCCGCGCCCAAACGTCAAGGGTGGAGGTGGACGGAGAAGCCAGGGCGGGCGCATCGTAAAATTGACGCAGCGCGTCGGAATACCTGCTTTACGGGGTGGCGCCGACCTTTTATAATGACGCCCGTGACCGCATGCAGGAGAAAATAAGATGTCTTTCCGTTGCAACCGTTCCGATTTCCGTTTGCCGCCCGTCCAGCTGGACCACATGGACGTCTCGCTGTCCTTTTTCGAGACCCACGTGGACGGCACGGCCGCGTTGACACTCACGGCGCGCGCGCCGCTGACCGTGCTCGAGCTCGACGCGCGCCACATCAACGTCTTCGAGGTGGCCCTGGCGCCGATCGGGTTCGCGCTCCGCTGCGTCCGCTCCGGCAGCGTGGAACGCGCGCTCCCGCCGCCGCCCGCGCCCGGCGAATTCCAGCCCTGCGCCTTTTCCCTGGACGCGGCGCGCCACAAGCTCGTGATCCCCCTGCCGCGGCCGGTGGCGCCGGGCGAGACGCTCCGCGTGTTCACGCGCTGCCGCTGCAGCCCCTCCGACACGGAGCTCGAGGGCCTCTACCGCGATGTCACCCCGCAAGGCGCGCCGCAGCAGTACATGTCGCAGTGCCAGCAGTGGGGGTTTCAGCGCATCCTGCCGGTGATCGACGACTGCACCGCCAAATGCACCTTCCGGACGACGCTCGAGGGCGATATCCGCTACACGCACCTGATTTCCAACGGCGACATCGACCGCGCGGCCAACCCCGACGGCCGGCCGGTGCCCAAGCCCGGCGCCCCGCTGCGCCAGGTCATCACCTTCGTCAACCGCGTGCCGATGGCGCCTTATCTCTTCCTCGCCTGCGCGGGGACCTGGGAGGTGCTGGCCGACGCGGTGCAGTATCCGGACGGACGGCGGATCGCGCTGGAGTACCTGGTGCCGCCCGGCAAAACCGCCGGCGCCCGCGTGCCCATGGAGATCCTCAAGCGCGCCATCCTGTGGCAGCACGGGCGGCTGGGCTACGTCTACCCCTACGACACCTACCGCACCATCTGCATGGAGAAATCCAACTACGGCGGCATGGAGAACGTCGGCAACACCACGATCATCACCGAGGCGGCCCTGATCGACGAGACCACGCCCGACGCACGGCTGATCTACGCCCACGGCGTGATCGTCCACGAATACGAGCACAACCACTGCGGCAGCGGCGTCACCATGGAATCGCCCTTCGACATGTGGCTCAACGAGGCCTACACCGTGGACATCGAGCGCCAGTTCACCGCCTCGGTCTTCGACCCCGCCTTCATGCGCCTGCGCGAGGCGGACGCCCTCCGCGCGCCCGGCTGCGGGCCGCTGGCGATGGAGGACACCGGCAAGTTCGGTCAGATCGTGCGCGCGGGCTTCAACGATCCCGACGAGCTGGTGGACGGCGTGACCTACGTGAAGG
>CAZOIS010000288.1:0-4177 GCA_964579865.1 uncultured Lentisphaeraceae bacterium
AAGCCTGCGGGCCCGAACCCCCATCCGGCGCACCTCGCATCAGACTGCCCCCCCCTGTCGCTAACCGATTACTTACAGGGGCTTCTTCGGCAGGGTGTCGGGCATTCCCAGCGCGGCGTATTTTGACCGCGCGAGGTCCATGTATTCGAGTTCCACCACGTCCTCGTCCCGGATGCCGATCGACCGGAGATACCGGTGGCGGTCGGCCACGTCTTGACCGTCCGTACAGCCGGGAACAACCAGCATCCTCACTTCGAGTTTGGCCCCCGCTTTGACCAGCAACTTGAGATTATCCTTGATGAGGCCGTTCGGGACGCCCGTGTGCGTTTTGTGACGGTCTGAGTTCTCGGCCTTGAAGTCAGGGAGCCACAGGTCGACAAGCGGCAGCATCTTCTCGACCGCGGCGGGCGGGGCAAACAGTGACGTATCGAGGCAGGTGTGGAAACCCTCGGCCTTGAACACCCGGAAAAGTTCCGCCGCCCACTCCCAGAAAAAGAGCGGCTCGCCGCCCGAAAGCGTCACGCCGCCACCGGACTGTTTGTAAAACACCTTGTCTTCGCGGGCCTTCGTGACGATGTCCGGGATGGACATGGGCTTTCCGTAGAGTTTCAGCGCACCTGTCGGGCAAGCGGCTTCGTCCATCGTGCAGGTTTCATGATGCAGGCATTTGTCCGGGAAGCGCGCCCACTGGGGGTTCGCACTGATCGACTCCGGATTATGGCACCACCGGCATTTGAGCGGGCAGCCCTTCACGAAGAAGGTGGTGCGGAGGCCCGGGCCGTCGTGAATGGCCATCCGCGTCGTGTCGAGCATCAACGGCGTTTTCATCATGTCGGCCTTTCTGTCAATGGCTGGCCTGCGCTTCCGCGGTCGCGAGGAAGTGAAGCTGTTCGCGGCGTGAAAGAGCGTTCCAGCGCACATTCCAACCGCACACGCGCACCTGCAGGTCCGGATAGTTCTCCGGGTGCGCCATCGCGTCGCGGAGCGTGGACGGGTCGAAGCAGTTCAGGTGGATGCTCTGCCCGCCCATCTCGAAATAACTTCTGAGAAACGCGGCGATGCCGGCCGCGCCGAACGACGCCTTCGCCAGTGACGCCGGCAGGATCACGTCGGCGATGTGGCCGTCCGCCGATTCAGCCAGATCGAGCTTCGCGTTGGAGAGGAGGAGCGCGGTCGGCCCCTCCTTACCGCAGCCGGCGGTGGCGCTGTTGTTGCGGGAGATCGGTGTCTTCGCCTTGCGGCCGTCCGGCGTCGCCGCCGTGCAGTCGCCGAAAGGCTTGTCGAGGTCGATGGACCAGAACCCCGCCTGAAACGTGCCGCCGTGTCCGTTGGGCTCGGCGTTGATGCGCGCGGCGACGGCGTCGAAAATACGTTTCGCGGGCAGATCGGCGCGGTCGTCGTTGTTGCCCCATTTGGGCGCGGCGCGGACGGCCCTCAGCCGGAGCTCCTCGCGGTCCTTCCAGTCCGTGCGCAGGATCTCCCTCAGCTCCGCCATCGTCACGAGCTTCGCCTCGTCAACAAGAGCCCGCACCGCCGCGAGCGAGTCCGCGACCGTGCCGATGCCGGCGCACATGATGCCGCTCTGATTGTATTTGCACCCGCCCTGCGAGGAATCCTTCGCCTTCGCGATGCAGTCCCGATAGGCGCCGGACATGAACGGCGAGGGATTGAGCTCGTACCAAGCCTGCTCGCACAGGCGCGCTGTCGCGACGGCAGCCCCGATCATGGCGTCAAGCTGGCGCAGGTATTCGCGCTCGAAGGCCTCTGCGTTCTCTGGCAACGGGCACGCCGGTCCCACCGGGAAGCCCGCGAAGTCCTTGCCGTTGTTGAAAACCGCCTCCAGCGGTTTCGCGAGGTTCACTTCTGCCGCCATCGAAGCGACGATCTCGCGCCCTTGGATGCCCGGCTCGTAACAGCCCACCAGCACGTACTGAACGATGTCCTCCGCCGACTTCCACCGGCGGCGGAACATCTCGCTCAGAACCTCTTCGTTCGCGAAGACGATGGAGGTCCGCCCATTCGCGAGGCACCTCGTCACCTTCTCAAGCTGTTCGGTCGGCGTCTTTTTCCCGAAGCGGTACGTCAGCTTGGGATTGGGGCGGTTCAACTCGTAGTGAAGCTCGAAGCCGAGTTCGGTGAGTTCATTCCAGACGGGGATGCCCTCCGCGTCATAGCCGCCAAAGCCGATGTTCTTCCCGTTCGGATGGCCCTGCGCGTAAAGGCGCGTAAAATAGTCGGCGACCAGCGCCTTCGCCGAAGCAGGCGTCTCGCGACCGGCCGCGAGGTCGTCGCGGTAGAACGTCACGTATAGGCGGTCGAAAAGCCCTTGGGACCGCACGCACTCGTCCTCCGCCTCCTGCCCGCGGTCGTAAACGAGCGAGAGCTGCAGCGCTTCGCGCAACGTGCGCGGCGGACGCTCCGCGATCGCGCGCAGGGCTTCGGCGCACGCGGGCATCCCTCTCTTTTCCGCGACCGCCGCCCAGCGGACGCAGAGCCGCGACAGGGCGTCGTACACCTCGGTCACGCAGTCAAGAAACAGGCGTTCATCATCGGTCTTGGCGGTCTCGCGGCGTTTCCGCGCGCGGTCGGCCAGCCCCTTCGGCCCCAGCGCGAGGATCGACTCCCAGTCCGGGCAGGTATGGCTCGTGTCGAGGCGTGCCCGCCATGCCCCGTTTGTCGCGTCCATCCATTTGCCGCACAGCTTGCGTTCGGGCGCCGCTTCGGAGAACGCTTTCAGCCGCCGCGAACAGCGCTGGACCAGCAGGTCGCAGTCCGCGAACCAGTGCACGAAGGCGTCATTCGCGTTCGCCGCCAGCCGCACATGGTCGAACAGCGCCGTCAGCCATTTCGTCCGCGTGACGATGAACGGCTCCTTGGCATGCGCCGCCGCGATCGCGTCGAACATCTTCTCAAGGTCAGCCCGTGCCAGCCCGCTGCCCTCGTCAATGCCCGCGCCGCCGAGCGGCTCGCTAGTGAGGGACCAGCCGAAACATCTCTGCCCGGCCGTCCACAGCGCGGCGTATGTCACTGTTTTAAGGAATTCACGTCTTTTCATGGTCGCTTCCTTGCTCTCCACATGGGGGAGAAGTATCAACGAGATGTCGAAAGAATACACGTTTTTTTTGAAAATGACAGACTTGGGTCCCTGGCAGTCTGTAAAACCCCAAACGACGGTTTCCCGGCCAACGCCGAACGCCGAACGCCGAACGCTGAATTCCCAACTTCGAAGTTCGGCGTTGGACGTTGGGCGTTCAGCGTTTCTGTTGGGTTGCGGGCTTCGCCCGCGTTAGTATGCAATCTCGAGACTGTACGTCCCGGCCTTGTACTCACGCGGCTCACAGTCAGGGAGCAGGACAAGCGCCGTTGTCCCTTCGGGAACGGTGAACGCCCATTTCCAGCAGTTCTGGGCGTCAACCGCCTGCCACGCGGAGGCGATCTCACCGTAATGCGTCTTGTAACTCACGGACACAGAGCCCAGTTCACGATAAAAAACCGGTTTGAGAACAAAGCGTTTGAAGGCGTTGATCTCCGGATCCAGGCGGACGCCCCCGAGGTATTCGAAAAACCATCGTCCGATGCTTCCGAAGGCGAAATGATTCATGCTGGCATTCATGCCGCGTATCTGGCCCTGCCAGCTTTCGGTCATCGTCGTGGCTCCGGTATTCAGCATGAACCCCCAGGAGGGGTCCTTTGTCTGCGTTGCGACTTTCAACGCGGTGTCCGTATATCCGAAGTCGCAGAGCAACGGAAGCAGGTGGGGAGTGCCAATAAAGCCGGTGGTCGGATGGAAACCAGCTTCGACGACATAGCGATTCACGGTTGCGGCAACGCGCTTTCGCAGGTCTTCAGGCACCAGGTCGAACGCCAGCGGCAGAACCGCTCCGCTTTGGCAATGCGGAGCGTAGTCCGCGTTGGCTTCGTCAAAATATTTAGCGTTAAACTCGGCCCTGAGCTTCTTGAACACTTCCAGATAACGGGACGAATCCTCCCTTTCCCCCAATACGCCTGCAATTTGAGAGACGATCTTGAACATGTAACACTGGCAGCACGCGGCAAAGAAATCTTCCGGAACATTCTTGGTGGAAAGGTGATCGCGCCAGCGGGCGTTCGAGTCTGCCAAAGCGGTTCCGCGACGTTGAACCAGTTTCTGAATGACAGGATACTTCTCTTCGAGAAT
>CAZOIS010000289.1:0-2759 GCA_964579865.1 uncultured Lentisphaeraceae bacterium
CACGCCATCACGCGCGGCCAATATGAGAAACTCGCGCCGTCCGACGTGTTCACCTCGAAGTTCCTGTTTCAGCTCGGCACGTACTTCACCGACATGCGCGTGCAGTTCACCTTGATCGCCGCCACGCTCGGCTTCATTCCGTTTACCCTGTGGAGTTTCCGGCTCCCGAAACGCCGCGAGGCGGATGAGCCGTCGCCGAAAAAAGCCCCGCACCGCTTCCGCGCGGTGTACGTCGCGAGCGCGCTCTACCTGTTGACATGCGTGGTCGTGGTTCTTTCCGAGTTTATGGGCGGTGAACCCTTGTTGCGGCTGGACAAGCTTTTCATCGGTCTGATCTTTCTGTTGCTGCTGGTGGGCGTGGTGACGATCGTGTTCTGCCAGATCGAGGAGTTCGCGCTTCGCACGTGGAAATCGAACAATCTTTCCGAGCGGTTGACCGCGGGCATTTCGCTTGCGGGTGTCGCTGCGGTCGTCGGCCTGTTTCTGGCCAAGGGCCTCATCCACATGATGTCGGTCGCGGGGCCGGGGGCGGCGCCCGCCGATCCGGGGATGGGCGTGAAGCTGGGCGCGCTGGCGCTGGCGTTGGTGATCATGGTGGCGGTCGGCGCCGGGTGGTACTTCTTTCGCACGTTCGCCGAAGAGCGGGTCGAGTTCCGTTCCGACATGGACATGGTGACGCAGCAGTGGATCATTTCGACCGCCGCGGGGTTTCTGGTGATGAGCGTGCTGCTGGTGGTGCTGGCCAACATCAAAGGCGACCTGCAGGACGCGTTTATCCAGAAAGTGAAGTTTGTCAGCTCGCACGGCCTTTTTGCTATCTGGATCGGCTACGGGTTGGCCTTCGGCCTGTCGGTCGGCAACCGGCTGCTGAAAGCGTTGGCGAAGCGGGGATGGCTGTCCGATGCGCTGTTGCGTCCCTTGCGTTTGTGCATGGTGTGCGCGGCGCTGCTGATCGCGGCAATCCCGGTTTATGAGAACTACACCAACGACTATCTCGTTTTCTCGATGAGCGGCGCGGAGCAGAACGATCATGACTACGGCTGGCAGTTCGGCAACTATCAGCTGCGTGGCGCCGATGCCATCACGGAAGAGCTGGAGGCCGACGAAGAGCCTCTGCCCAATCCGATCTTCCCTGCCGAGATGGAGCCGAACGCGATCTTTTTCGGCGGCACGGACCCGGGGCGGTTCGTCCCGACCTACATGATCTACTCGGCGCGTGTGCGTCCGGACGTTTTCCTCATCACGCAGAACGCGCTCGCCGACAACACCTACATGAACACCATGCGGGACCTCTACGGGAACCCGATTTGGATCCCGACGCCGGACGACAGCGCGCGCGCGTTCCAGATTTATGTCGATGAGGTTCAGGCGGGCAAGCGTCCGAAGAACGCCGACTTGACGATTGAGAACGGGCGCGTGCAGGTGAGCGGCGCGCTGGGCGTGATGGAAATCAACGGTATTCTGTGCGACATGATCTTTCAGAAAAACAAGGCGCGCCATGCCTTTTATATCGAAGAAAGCTATGTCATCAACTGGATGTTCCCGTACCTGACGCCGCACGGATTGATCATGAAGATCAATTCCGAGCAGACGGCGATCGACCGGACAACGGTCCAGAACGACATGTCGTTCTGGGACTGGTATACGCGCCGCCTGTTGCGCTCGGCCATGTTCCGCCGCGACCTGCCGGCCCAAAAATCTTTTTCCAAACTGCGCAGCGCCATTGCCGGCCTTTATGCGGCGCGCGGCATGATGACGGAGAGCGAACGCGCGTTCCAAGAGGCGCGCACGCTCTATCCCGTGAGCCCGGAGGCGAATTTCCGCCTCATCCAGGAGGTGCTGCTGCGCCAGGCACGCTACGCCGAGGCGATCGATATCTTGGACGAATACAACCGGCGCGATCCGAACAACGGGCGCGGCTTCGAGTTCGTCAAATTCATCCGGCGGGTGCGCGACACCGAAACGAAAGTCCGCGAGCTGACCGCCAAGGCGCAGGCCAGCAAGACGCTTGCGCCCGAGGACGCGTTTGAGCTGGCGCTCGCCTATCGTGAACTCGGCCAGAACGAATCGGCCGCCATCTATCTCAACCAGCTGGCGGGGCTGCCCAACCTTCCCGTCGAGAAACTCTTCGAGATCGGATCGCTGCTGGGCAGCATCAAGAAGACCGCCGAGGCGGCCAAGGCGATGGACGGCGTGATGGCCCGGCTGCCTGCGAATATGCCGCCGGAGCAGATCCTCGAGATCGTGCGTGTCTTCGGTGAGGCCGGGCAGCCCGACAAGATGGTCATCCCGCTGTCCCGTTACCTGCAACAGCGGCCGAACGATTGGCAGGCGTGGTTGGACATGGCGACGCTGAGCGCGATGAAGCAGCAGCAACAGCAGATGCAGTATGCCATCCGGAAGGCGCTCGATTTGGGCAAGATGCAGGCGCTGCAGCGCATTCAGGAGAACGCCATCCTGCGGCAGGCCGCCGCGCCGATGCTGCAGCAAATGATGCAACAGGGCCCGGTCGGACTGTCGCCCCTCGGGACGCGGGGACGCTGAACATGAACTCCCCGTGTCCGTCACGCGTGAGCTGGTGGGTGTCCGCACTGGGGGTGGCGTTTGTGGCTTTGGCGTTGCGTCTGCCGCGTCTTGACCAGCGCCCGATGCACGGGGATGAGGCCAATCAGGCGGTGCGAACCGGAGTTCTGCTCGAAACCGGCACCTATCACTACGACCCGTCCGACCACCACGGCCCCGTCCTCTATTTCGCGGCG
>CAZOIS010000289.1:2859-4176 GCA_964579865.1 uncultured Lentisphaeraceae bacterium
CCCAAGGGCGTCTACGACGCGCTCTTTTCGACGGTCTCCGCCTATTTTGCGCGGGCGACAGCCGTGCCGGAACATCAGCACCCGTGGAACTTCTACCTCAAGATCCTTTTCTGGTTCAAGTACGGCAAAGGCCCGGTCTGGAGCGAGGCGGCGTTGCTTCTGCCCGCGGCCGTCGCCGTGGCCGCCTCGTTCTGGCCGCGACGCGACGCTCCGCCGCCTCAGACGCGTTGGGTGCGGTTCGTCGCGGTCTACACGTTGGCGCTGACCGCCCTTTACAGCGCCATTCCGTACAAGACGCCGTGGTGCGCATTGAGTTTCCTCCACGGTTTCCTGCTGCTGGCCGGCCTCGGCTTCGGCGAGGCGTTCCACCGTTTCGCCGCCCGGCCGGCGTGGGGGGGGGCCGCCGCTCGGGTTGCCCTTTACGCGCTGTTGCTCGCCGTGCTTCTGCACCAGCAGTCACGGGCGGTGCGCGCCTGCTTCCGTCTGCCGGCCGACCCCCGCAACCCTTACGTCTATGCGCATACGGGGACTGACGCGATGAATCTGGTGGGCGAAATCGAGAAGGCCGCTCAAAAGGCAGAGGGATTTGATACAATGATCGCCATCGCGGTCCCCACCCCCGACACGTGGCCGCTGCCGTGGTACCTGCGCAAATACCGGCGGGTCGGGTATTGGACGCGCGTCGAAGACATTCCCGCGTCCGTCCGCCCGGCGGTCGTGGTCGCGGCGGCGGATCAGGGTGACGCGGCGGACGCGCGGTTCGGCCAGGGCAAGCGCGCATCGTTTTTCGGCATCCGCCCGGGCGTGCTTCTGAACGTTTTTGTGCCGGCCGAGACGGCCGGAGGAAAGAGAGAGTAAGACCATGTTTCAGCCCGTATCCAACAAGTCCGATTTCCCCAACATGGAGCGCGAGATCCTGGCATTCTGGGAGGCGCACGGCACGTTCAAAAAAAGCGTTGAGCGCAACAGGGACAAGCGTGATTACGTGTTTTACGACGGGCCGCCGTTCGCGACCGGCCTGCCGCACTACGGGCACCTCTTGGCGGGAACGATCAAGGATATCGTGCCGCGGTACCAGACGATGCGCGGCTATCACGTGGAGCGCCGCTTCGGCTGGGACTGCCACGGCTTGCCGATCGAGGCTCTGGCCCAGGAGGCGTTGGGGGTGAGCGGCGCGCACGAGATCCGCCAGCTCGGCGTGGACAAGTTCAACGAGCAGTGCCGTGCGATGGTGCTCAAGTATGTGGACGAGTGGCGCAAAACCGTCACGCGCATGGGCCGCTGGGTCGATTTCGACAACGACTACAAAACCATGGA
>CAZOIS010000290.1:0-4168 GCA_964579865.1 uncultured Lentisphaeraceae bacterium
ATCTTCCTCTTCCCTTCGCATCAGTATGCCACTCCCCCGTGGCTAACCGAATACTGCCGTAGCACTTTTGTGAATGGAACGAATAGCGTTTTATCCCTTGTGCGGTTATTGTATGAGGCTCTTGCAGAACCCCGCCCAAACAAAAGCCCCCGCATGAAGATTTCACGCGGGGGCTTTCGCACAAACCGGGACGAGTTACCGCATGAGGATAATCGTTCCCCTCCGGTAGACCGAAAGCGTGTTGTTGCTGAGCTTCACGGAAAGTCCGGCGGGAACCGTGAAGGTGGCGGGATTCGCCGTCACGCTTCCGCCTTCCAGCATGACCGCGCCGTTGAGCGGCAGTCCGTTCTTGAAGACGATGTTCAGCCCATCGGAAAGGACGACCGAACTGAAATAGAACGGAACAATGGATCCATCCGGCGCAACCGTCACCTCCAGCGTGCCGCTGATCGCGGCCGTTCCGTTCGTGACCGAACCCCCCGAACCGGAAAGCCCGACGAACGACTGCTGCGTCTGCCCGAGATCGAGCGTGCCGCCGGCGGCGAGCTCCAGAGCCGTGGAGACGCCCAGAACGTTGTTGTCGGCGGTTTTGGCTCCGAACCACTTGCGGTTCAGATACGCCTCGACGCTCTGCTGTTCGGCCACCGAAAGGCTTCGGTCATAGGCAATGACCTCTCCCATCAGACCGTTGTAGGCGCGCGCCTGAACCCCGACGGTCCAGTTGAAGTGGTTTCCGAGAGCCCACATCTGGCTCCAGTTGTCGCGGTTGGCGAGGGCCGTCATAATGTAGGGCGTACCCACCGTGAAGGTCTTCAGCTTCTGAACACCGTTGATGAAGAAGTTGGCATCGAATCCGAACCCGTCATCCGTGGCTCCGTTACGGTAGAGGCCCCAGCTCGTGGCATTGGCAAGACGGATACCGTAGTCTGAGTTGCGCGGCCCGAAAATACCCGCATTTACTGAGTACCCGTCGGTCTGCGTGACCAAGAAGAACGTCCGGCCGACGGTGCTGACCGTATTCCGCAGGCGGTTGGTGACGGTCGTCTCGGTTCCGTTGAACTTCACGCCTTTGCGGCCACCGAAGGCCGTCGCGCTGAAGGTCGGCGGCGTGGTGACGGGCGTTCCGGTGTCACGGACGAAATCACCGCCGGAAACGCCGCTGTTCTTCCAGGTGAGAACTTCGTTCTGGGCGTTGGTGACAAGATTTTCGCTGTGGGCCGCATCCAGACGGAACGTGAGCCCCGACGTGACCGGCACCTGCTCGGACCGCCAGTTCTTGATCATCATCGAACCTTCGGTCACGGTCACCTTTTCGCTGAAGGTACCGTTTTCCGGCAGAGAAACCGTGAGTGCGCCCCTGCCGACCTTCACGAAATTGATCCGTCCCTCGACGGCGCCCGAGATGCTTCCGGACGAGAACGTGACGGTCACGAGATTCGTGCTGCTGTTGCGCAGAGTCCCCTCGCTGACAAGCGACGCGAAGGTCTGGCTGGCGCCGTTGAAATCAAGCACGGCCCCCTTCTTGACCGTCATCGCCGTGGTCGACGGCAAAATCTGGGCGGGCGCCACATAGGTGCCGATCCGCCACTTGTTCATCAGGTAGGTCGTGATCAGGCTGTCCTCCGCCGGGAGCAGCCGGCGGGGATACATGAGAATCTCGCCGATACTGCCGGTGAGCGCGCGGGGATATTCGCCCGAGTTGTCGAAGAACTGCCCGATGGACAGGGAGGAGCCGATGTTCTGCTGGGCATCCACCGCCGTGCGGAGCAGATGGGGGCGCGCATAAGAGAAGCCGCCCGTCCCGGCAACGCCGTTCACTGCGAAGTTGCCGTTGCCTGTGACGCCCCATTTCGAAAAACCGGTATCCCACCCTTCGCCATAACCCTTCCGGATGCCGTTGTCGGCTCCGGTCGAACCGATGAGGCCGGCGAAAAGACGATGTTCGGTCGGATGATTCACGGCGTAGATCGTCTGCTGGGTGAAGACGCCCGTGCCCGTGCAGGAAAGCCGGTTGGTGACGGCGGAACCGTCGCCGTTCTTCACGCCGCTGAAGCGGATGCCGCCGAGGCCGTTCATCGCCTGGGCATCGTAGACGGGCATCATCGCGGGGTTGCTCTGCGTGAAGGCCGTCGCGATGACGCCCTTGTTCGTCCAAGCCGTGACGAAACCGAACTCGTTGGTCGTGACGGTCGCATTCCGCTGGGAGGCGTCGAGGCTCAGCGAGGGAAGGACCGAAAGGGCGGGCAGCGTTTCGGTGGAGAAATCCCCGCCGAGGCGGAGCGTGCCGGCCTCAACAACCGTATCACCCGTATAGGTGGAGGCCCCCGCCAGCACCTGCGTGTTGGTCCCGCGCTTGACGAGGCTGATCTTGCCCGTTCCGTCCGCGAGGGTTCCGTAGAAAATGCCGGTCTGCGCCGAATTGGTACCCACCACGACGACCGTGTCGGACGAAGCCTGTATCCGGCCGGATTGGCCGATCAGCACGCCGAGCGCATTGGTCGCGCCCGTCACCGCCACAATGCCCTTGTCCACGAAGAGCCCACCCTGCGTGATGGCGCTCTGGAAGGTGACCGTCGTGTTGTTCGTCTGCATGAAGGTGCCGCTGCCGGTCAAAGGATTGGCAAAGGTGTAGTTGCTGAAATCCGTCACCAGCGTGCCGTTGTTCTGGACCGGCCCCGGCCCCAACGAACCCGTGGGGGTCACCTGGACAACGCCGGGAACGGAGCCCAACTGCATGGGCGATGCGACGATCATCGTTCCGCCGGTGTAGGTGTTCGCTCCCGAAACCGCGAGCACGCCTGCGGCGTCAGGCCAGAGCCGGAGCGAATAATCGCCGGCGATCGTTCCGGCGATTTCGGCGCGGCCCGCATCCGAACGGATCACGGCGGAATCGGTCAACGTGATCGGCGAGGCGACTTTCGCTCCGGAACCCAATCGCAGCGCGGCGAGCGCGTATTCGGTTCCGGCGCCGGCAAGGAACAGCCGGTTGGTCAACGTCCCCTTCTGAACATAGAGCTGTCCGCCGAGGGCGACCCGCTCCACGGCCTGCGTTTCCGTAAAAGTTCCCACTTGGCCTCGGACGTGGATGTCACCGGGTCCAAAGGCCGACGGGACGTTGGCCGAGCTCACCGTGCCGACGAGAATGTGGAGCCCGCCCGAGAAATCGTTCGCCGCGTTGTTCAGCAGAAGGGTGTAGGATCTCGCCACATTGATGTTGTCCATGCCCGCCAGCACGGTCAGCGCGACGGGACCCGTGATTTTCGGCTCCACCGACACGGAGTTGTTCGCGACGACGAGCCCTTCGGAACCCGTGAAGGTCACGCTGCCGGAATTGTTGCCGAGGTTACTGTCGAGCATCAGCGCGCCGAGCGAACCGGCCGCGCCGAGCGTAAGGGTCTGCCCCGAGAGATTCAATCCGGAATTCGACACCCACACTGCGCCCGCGGCCGTATTCTGGGCCAGCGTCACGGCATTGGTGACTCGGATCGTATCCCCCTCCGTGGCGACCGTCAGATCCATTTTGGTGATGGGAAACTCGACGATGCCGCCGAGTTCGGTATGAGTCGCGAACCTGTATGCGGCATTGCCGCCATCCCGCAGGAACCAGGTCGGCAGACGTCCCTCCGGGTTCATCAGCGCCGCCGCGTCTGCCAGAAACATCTTGATGACTCCCGGAAGGGTGATCTGAAGCGTCCCCTGAGGTTCGCGTTCGATCACCGACGGCAACGTCATCTGCTCCGTGTACCCGGTACGGGCCACGTTCTGCCCGGCGCCGACGCTCAACTTGCCCCTGTTCAGAAGAAACCCGATGGCCTGCTGCGAATTGTTGTTGATCCGGCTGTCGATCAAACGCAGATCCCCTTCCGCGATCGACCGCGAAGAACGCGGCGAAAAACTGGCTACGCCCCGCACGTCCACACGCGAAAAGTTGGTGAACACGCCAGCCGAATCCAGGTTGATGTTGCTACCCTTGATGGTCAGCACGCTGCCGTCGCCGACTATCGGATGACTGACAGTGATTCCCGCACTTCGAAGCGGAAACGGGTCGACCTCGATGATCGGACTGTTCTTCATTGCGAACACGCTGTCCGAATTGCCGAGCGTGAAATTGTAGCCCGCCAGCCAGCGGCCAGTGCAACACTGGCCGCTGGCTGGCGGGTGAATCGTT
>CAZOIS010000291.1:0-4167 GCA_964579865.1 uncultured Lentisphaeraceae bacterium
CAAGCGTAGGATAGGACTCGACGCGGAAACCGCCCTCCGGCGCCTGACCGAGGAAGCCGAGCCGGATCGCCTCGCGAAGCCAGGAATAGCACGACGCCGAAACTTCGCGGTTCAGGTGGATCGTCCCCTCGGAATCCTCCGTGAAGAGGAGTTTCGTCGCACCGTGAGGCGTCGACGCGATGGTCGAGCCCTGCAAACGCGCGAGCCACAGCCCAACAGGCGTGGAGTTGATCGACCCGAGGTCGTCGCCGCTACCGATCCAAAGATGTGGCTTACCATTGCGTAGCAAGAGTCCGTCTTGCGCTTCATAGGAGAATGGGCGAATGGACGTCGCCGGCTTTTCGGAGCGCATCGGATACGGTTCGACCTTCAGTTCCGCGCCGAAGCACGAACCGGCCAATCCCAGAGCAAGTAGCTGTGACGATAAAACGCGCATTTTAATCACCGATACATCAACAAGAAGCCAAGCTTCTCACGTTTCAAAAAGCTCTCCACCCCGACCGCACCCTGATGGAAGCGGAACTCGTCCACCGTAAACTCAAAGGGGTTTGAATTGATGCCAAACTGGAATCGCCGACGCGAAACCAATTCACCACCCCAGCGTTTCCCTGCGACCGTTTGCGTCTTTACCAGTTTGTAGTCATGATAGAACTTGAGACGCGTCGCATCCGCATCATTCTCCCGCACGTTCTCAAACGAAACAGCAAGATGATGCCAGCGATTATCGAAATAGGCCAAGGTCTTCCCCCCTCGGTTCCGCCGTTGCTCATCGCTCTCGGCAGGCACAGCGGCGGCCTTCAGGCCATCAGGGCATGAGTCAGGGGGCGTTCGCCTCTTCTCCCAAGCCTTTTGGTCCTCCGACTCCGCCAACAAAAACCGTTCCGCCAACCGATAACGGCACTCCCGTCAAAGGATGCTTCCAACCTGTCCCAAAGTTAACTCCCGCACAACGACAATTCACGTCAGCCCACTTCGACGATGCCTAAGGGCTCCGCCGTTTTCCACGCGCCGCGCGTAAAGTCGGGAAAGTCGACAGACGCGCCACGCTTCAGCACGGAACACTCGGACAGTTCGACCACGCTACTCCACAGCGCGGTGTCATAGACGCTGATGTCCAGCGGCAGCCCGTTGTGCAAACAGTGACAGAGTCGCAGCAACAACAGATAATCCATGCCGCCGTGACCGCCGGACTTCTTGGCCGCGGCACCGTTTTTGTCCCACAAGGGATGCACATACTTGGCTTTCAGACTGGCCAGCTCTTCGTCTTTCATCCACTCGTGGGCCTTCGGCGCAAGCGCCACGCGTAGCGGATAATCGGTCAGCGTTCCTCGCGTCCCTGTAATGGTGTTGATGCGGCTGTAGGGCCGCGGATTGGTGGTGTTGTGCTGAACCATGATCGTCCGGCCGTTGCGCGTCCGGATCACCGTGGTGTTCATGTCGCCGAGCCGGTACGTCTCGCGGGCTTCGGGACTGTTCTTGCCGAACTTCTCTGTGGCGTACTGAGTCAGCCCGAACTGGTTCGAACTGATCGACGACAGGTAATCGAACGTGTCGCCCCGGTTGATGTTCATGTATTGGCAGATTGGGCCCATCCCGTGCATCGGGTACGGATTGCCCGTGTGCGCCTTGCTGAAGTTCAGCCGCCACATGCCCTGATTTCCGTTCTTGGCGAACTTGGAGCCGGCCAAGTCGTGCAGATAGGCGCCCTCACCGTGAACCAGATCGCCCAGAACGCCTTTGCGGCACAGCATCAGCGCGAACATCTCGT
Organism: uncultured Lentisphaeraceae bacterium; assembly: GCA_964579865.1. Lineage (GTDB taxonomy): Bacteria > Verrucomicrobiota > Kiritimatiellia > RFP12 > UBA1067 > DAOPZC01. Next base: position 1,769 of record CAZOIS010000291.1, read on the forward strand.
TTTCGCCGTAGCAGCAGTTCTCAAGCATCATGCAGTGACGCTGCGTAGCCTCGGAGGTCTCGACCAGTTCCCAGCACTCGTCGACCGTCACCGCCGCCGGCACTTCGGCCACCGCGTGTTTTCCGCACCGCATGGCGTACAGCGCCATCGGCGTGTGAAGCAACCACGGCGTGGCCACATGTACCAGATCGACCTTGTCGGATTCGCACAGCTTCTTCCACGCGTCCTCGGAACCACCGAACACTTCGGCGTCCGGCTTGCCCTGTTCTTTGACCCACTTCTGCTGATTCTTCGCGCGGTCCAAATACAGATCCGCCAGCGCGGTGACCTCCACGCCGGGCAGTCCGGCATAGATTTGCACGGCCCTCGGCCCACGTTTTCCGAGACCGATCACCCCCACCTGGACCGTGTTTAGCGGCTTGCCTCGAAGTCCGACCGCCGCAGCTTGGCCTCGCAAACCGAGCCCTCCCAAGCCGAGACTCCGACACCCCGACGCACTGCCGACAAAGGCAGCCCCCAGCCCCATCCAAGCGGTCTTCTTCAAGAAACTTCTGCGGTTTCCCCTCATCGTGTCCTCCTTGTTGAAATCACTTCACCCTACGTACTCTGCTGTATCCGCTGGCAAATTCTGTACGTCCATGACTGCCGACTCTCCTATCCCTCTATCCCCCTACTCCGCCACACCATGATTTTCACTAAAAACCTGTCCCTTAGTTCACTGAAGCCGCGTCGATCGTCTCTCCGCTGAATTCCCTGCTCAGGATGCCCTTTTTACCTTTCTTGTCCACGGCCCGGACACGGTAGCGGTAGCGCGTGGCGGGCTTAAGTCCTTGATCGAGGTATCTCCCGACGAAATAGCTTTCATCGCCGTCCCACGCGATTCCGCCAGGTTCTTCCGTGAACCCTGCGACCAGCCCCCTGCGCAACCCCCGCAAGAACCGCGGGTGCGCGCGGACGGGCGCGGGCTGCCGCCCTCGCGCCCGCCGACGCACACCTGCGAGTTTCAGGGCAAGGTCCTCACGAGGCGGAAGCCGAAGTTGTGGCGCCGGTCCGACGGGGTGCCGTTGCTCCGACTCGCCGAACGGCAGCCCGACGCGGTGTTATTCCAACTCCCGCCCCGCACCACGCGGTGCGAACTCGACACCGCCCCCGACGGATCGGCCCCGCCCGCCAGCGAGCCCGCGTACCAGTCCAGGCACCACTCCCACACGTTCCCGTGCGTGTCGTACAGCCCCCACCCGTTCGGCAGGTACGAGCCGGTAGCCGCCGTGCCGTTCGTAGCCCCGCACCCCTGCGCCGGAGCCGTCACGCCCCCCGGCAGATAGCCGCCGTCGAACTTGTACCGCCCCAGTGCGTCCAGCCACGCGTTCGTGTTCGCGCTCGCCCCGTCCACGTTCGCTGACTCGTCCCCGTCGCTGAACACCGTCTGCGTACCCGCCCGACACAGACACTCCCATTGCGCCTCCGTCGGAAGGTCGAAGTCCGTCAGCCCCGTCTTCCCCCGCAGCTTCCCGAGGAAGCAGTTCGTCCCAACAACAGTCCGGTCAGTCACCGGCCAGTTGACCGCCGGAGTCTCGTTCGCCGTCCCGCGGATGTCCTCGTACGACACCTGCTCAACCGGACGGGTCGCGTAATAGGCGGAATTATTGAAAAAGCTCGGCTTGGCCCCGGTGATCAATTCCCACTGCCGCTGCGTCACCTCGAACACCCCCGCGTAAAATTCCTTCGTCAACGTCGTCGAAATCGTGGGCGGAACCGAGTCGCCCATGCCGAACGTCCCCGCGTGAACTCGCCGCAACACCAACTTGTCTGTCGCACAGATCGAATCGTTGGTCACGCCGAACCAGACGTTGGTGAAGCGCCCTACCGTCTCGAGTCGTGCGTCGCCCGGGTAGATGTATTCGATCTGCCCCTCCGCGCCCGCGTCTTTCGTCAGGTCCACGATCATGTAGACCGGGGGCGTAGTCGGAGCGAGGGTAACACTGAACTGCGTCAACATTTGAGAATTGGTATAGGCCGTTTTGAACGGGTCAAAAATGATACGCTTCATGCCGTGCGAGACACCGTTAAGATCGCCCGAAAGCGACTCCGGCGGCAGTGTGAGCGTCGTTGAGCCGTCTTTCGCCGTCAGCACCACATCCACGCGCTGAGTTGCGTCGCAGGTCAACACGTAGTCGATGTCGACAAGCTGGCTCCACGGCCACCGCTGCCGCGCCACAACATCGCTGATCGTCGGTTCAGCCGCCATAGCGTTCACTGTCAAACATCCGACGAGAGCCAACATTGCGTTCCTGATCACTTTTATCGCTTTCATTTTCGGTTCCTTTTATCACGCATGGGCACCTCTCCGTGTGTGCCCCTATCAAACTGTTTCTCCTCGCTCACCCAACTAATGCACT
>CAZOIS010000292.1:0-4157 GCA_964579865.1 uncultured Lentisphaeraceae bacterium
TGTTGCGGCCGGTCATGACCGCCGCCACCAGCGGCGACGCGCAAGAGGCTTTTTTCGTTCTGTTGCTCGACACGAAAAACAAGGTCATCGGCTCGCCCGTCGAATGCTTGCGCGGCCTGCTCGACACCTGCCCCGTACACCCCCGCGAGGTCATGCGCGAGGCCGTGAGGCAGAGCGCCGCAAGCCTCATTCTGGCGCACAACCACCCCAGCGGCGACCCGACCCCCAGCAAGGAGGATTGCGACATCACCCGCCGCTTGGTCGAAGCCGCCCGCATTCTCGGCATCCGCATCGTTGACCATGTGATATGCGGCCGCCCGTCCGACATGACCCCCGGTTTTGTCTCTCTCCGTGAAAAGAACCTTGTCGCTTTCGAATGAACACCAGCGCCCGCCCGCGGGCGTCATACGCGGGCAGAAAGGCAACCATGAACACACAAGACGCGATCCGCATCGCAGAGCTTGAGACGGCCGAAGCCCGCAACCGGCGCGGCTGGACACCGGAAGAGATTCAGGACTTTCAAGCCCCCGTCGGCACCACCGACCAGTTTTTTCAGACTTGGCAGGCCCTCATGCAGCAGCTTGAGCGCGTGTTATCGCTCGCCCACCAGCACAGGCCCAACCGCACCGAGACCCGCGAGGCAATCAGCATAGCCAAGCACCTGCTCGGCAAAGTTGGCGACCAGATCGACGCCGCCCAGCACGAATAAACCCAGTGAGGGCGGCCCCGCGTGGCCGCCCTCACTCAGAAAGGAACAGCCAACATGAACACAAAAGACAAACGTAAGGCCACAAAGAGTCACTGCGCGTCAGTTGAGCTTTTCACGGCGTTGGAAGAGATCGTCGAATTGTTCGAGGACTCCCACGCGGCAGAATTGAAGCGCTACAGGAAAGGCCGCCAGGCCGACCCCGTTCTCAAACTCTATGACACCTCGATCAGCAACGCCCGCCGAGCGATTGCCAAGGCGAAAGGAGAAATGAACCCATGAGCGCCACCGAAAACCGCAAACCCTCGCAAGTCCGTTTTGAAGGCCCCGACGCCGACCTTGACCGCGTCAGCGGGCACGAGATCCCGCAATGGTACGTCTACGCCGCCGATCCGGACGGCGAGCCCACCGGCACTGTTTACACCGTCAGAAAGTCTTTCGGCTTTGCCGCCGCCCTCGCCGGCCGCATGGCCGACGAGCGCAACCTGCCGCTTGAGATCGAAGCCCAACCCGCCTAAACGAAAGGAACCCGCACCATGAAACGCAAACGCTACACGCCACCCGATAAACCCCACGAACTCGACACGCTCAAACTGTTGACTACCGCCGAGCAATTCGAAGTCATCACCGACGCCATGATGGGCGAGGAAGGCGACCACTTCATTGAGATCATCGACCGCATACACGCCGCATGGCAGGCCATGCCCAAGACCTACGAGACCGACAGCCAAGGCTGCGCCGCACTCGCACGGCTTCACTACTTCACCGGCGGCTGTGACTGGTGGATCGTGGAGAAGGACGCCGACCCCAACAACGCGGGCCAGGTGCAGGCCTTCGGAATCGCAGACCTCGGCATGGGGCCGGAGGCAGGCTACATCAGCATTCCCGAACTACTCGAGAACGGCGCGGAGCTGGATCTTTACTACACTGCACCCAAGACCATCGGCGAGCTACTCGGCTAATCACCGTACGGGCGGCCATCCGTGGCCGCCCATTTTCATGCCGAAAATCCCGCCGCTCCCAAGTCGGTCGCGGCCATCCAGCCCGTCGCTCGCCGCGATAGCGTCTCGCGCCGGGTCCCACGGTATAATCCAACAGCCGCCGCACTAAAGACGTAACCGCGTTTTGGCCAATCAAACGGCCTTGAATGGACGCGGTTCTGCATGCTAAAGTACCACACGGAGATTGGGAGTTGCATCCCAAGATAGGTCGTTTCTTGAGGCATAGTAGGATCGCTATGCCTCACAGAATTGGTTTAAATCGTCGGTATACTGTTCAATGGTGAGGTCTGGTAACAGCGCCCCTCGGTTGTGCCTGAAAGAAAAGGACTCGATACATGCCCAGAAGACGCAAACCGCACGTTTTCGTAAGCCATGCGCACGAAGACTCGAAACTGGCGTTTGCGCTCAAGGAGTATCTTTGTCAAGCCTTCCTTGGAGCGTTTGACATCTTCGTTTCCAGTGACGGAGCAAGCATTCGCGCAGGCGACAACTGGTCCGCCACCCTCGAAGATGCCCTGAAAAATGCTGACATGACTCTCGTAGTCGTGACCAATGCTTCCATCGACCGCCGTTGGGTTCACTTTGAATCAGGCGGCGCATACTTCCTTGGCAAGCCAGTCATCCCCTTGTGCTGTCGAGGCCTCGCGGTTGGCGATCTGAAGGCCCCTCTGAACTGGCTCCAAGCAATTGACGCAGCACACTGTGCGCAGTTGATGTCGGCGATTGCCTCAAAATTTGATCTTCACGTCCCATCCTTTGATGCGGAACAACTTGCCAGAATAATGAGCGATGAATGCCTCTACCAACCAACCTCGACGTCCAGAGTAGTTGCACGGCGGTTTCTCCCGCTTTTTATTTTGCTGGACGCAAGCGGAAGCATGGCAGGGGCGAAGATAAACCTATTTCGTGGCGCTCTTGCCCACCTACTTCATCAACTTAAGTCATCGCCTGACACTCAGGAGCAAGTTCTGTTCTCGGTGATCACTGTCGGTAGCTCATCCGACATGGTTATTCCACCTACAAGCATCGATCAAGTCGATACTATCCCAGAGATTCAGGCCGGGGGGGGGCTTTCCCTTGGGGCTGCACTTCGCTATCTGGGAAGCGTGATGGAGAACCCTTACTATCTGCCGCTCAGCATGCGATTGTACCGACCTTTCGTGGTTATCGTACTCGATGCGGAACCAACCGATGATTGGAAATTCGGATTGAAGCAGTTTGAATTGACAAAGCATGGCAGAACGGCGCAACGCTTATGTCTCACCTTGAAAACGGGCCTCGACCACACGATGCTGAAGACAATCGGAACACTTGGCGTTCTCCCTCTTGTGAAACCGGAGGACATAACCGCTATGACCAGCTTTCTTAAATGGGTGTCCGGTTCCATACGAACAACGGTTGAAAAGACTGAGGGTGAGCTCACGCTTCCACCGCCCCCCCCGGGGATACAAATTGTCTAAAGACTTACTTGAAGACAATATCGAAAAAGACACGACAAACGGGGCCGCGCGACGGCGTATCCGCCGCGTGTGCCGCGTGACTTTACGCACACGTCTGCCGCCATCCCCGTACCCTATCGCTAAACCTCTTAATAACCTCCTCGCTCACCGGCCACACCCCGAGTTGCCCCTTGGCCCTTACACCCTGTTCAAAGGGCACCGGCCGTTCCAACTCCCACGCCACATCGCCCAAATACCACGGGTCTGCTGATTCTGTCAGCGCCGACGCCACCGTGATTCCGCACACGATTTGCCCGCACCAACTGCGGCACAGATCGAACGACGGGTAAATGATCGCAGTGCCGAACCGTTCCGCCACCCAGTCGCATCCCGCACGCCATTCAGAAAAGCTGAGGCTGTTTGAAGCGTGGACGAGATAGAACCCCGGCTGTACGCGGAAAGACCGGTTTTCGCACGTCTTGAGCGCTGACCGGATCAGCAGTCCCCAATGCGCTTTCACCGTGAACGCTTTCAGTTCCTTCATGCTCAATCGCCTCCTTGCCCTCCGTAGCCAGCGTATCGCGCTGCGAAGGAGGGGCCGCAACGCCGTCCGACTGATCCACTCCGCGCCAGTCCTTTTCCCAGCACACGCACGCCGCCCCGACCGCGTAGACCAGCCGGTCCCCACTTGGCAGGCACATCCCCGACGGCCACAACGCACCGCATGAGCAGAAAAAACCGCACTCGCCGCAGGTCTTCATTCGCCATGCTCCAGGTAATAGTCGACGCCCTCGCGCATCGCGCAGACCACCGGCGGCAGCCGACGCGACTCGCACCAGAGCACCACCGTCGCCACGCACAGGCGCAACCGGCCGTGGTCGGCATGCTCGCCGTCGACCGTCGCGACCACGCTGTCGCGCGTGGCCGCGAGCCATTCGGACGGTACGCTCGCGCTCGCCGCCTGCGCCCGTTCGAGGTGGCCCGGTCGCGTGCAAAGCTCCATCCAGCGTG
>CAZOIS010000293.1:0-4146 GCA_964579865.1 uncultured Lentisphaeraceae bacterium
CCGGCGTTGCGGGTGCCGGCGGACCGGGGCAGGCGCGCGGCGTTGTTGGGGGCGGTCAGGGCGTATGCGGAGCGCGAGCGGTTGGAGCCGCCGCTGACGTCCGGCGAGCTGGCCGCCCACGCGCGATGTGCGGCTTCTTCCGTGTTCGCCGAGCCAGAGGAATTGCCGTTCGTTTCGGTGCTTCTCAATAACGTGCTGTGGTCGGACGTGATCGCCGGCGTGCCGTATGAGCGGCGTCTGTTGCTCCTTCCGCAATGCCTTGCGAAAAAAGAGATGTGTCAGGCCGACCGCGACGGTCTCGGCCTCTTGTGCGCCCAGTGCGGCGCGTGCCCGATCGGAACGCTTCAGGCCGAGGCTGACCGTTTGGGCTATGTGACGCTGGTGGCGGAAGGCACGACGGTGGTGAGCAAGCTGCTGACCAGCGGCAAGGTCGACGCGGTGATCGGCGTGGGCTGCTTGGACTCGCTGCGGCGTATTTTTCCCGTCATGAACACGCATGCGATACCCGGCCAAGGCATCCCGCTGCTGGAGGACGGCTGCGTGAACACCTCGGTGGATGTCGCGTGGGCGCTCGAAATCATCCGGGCCCGCAAACCTGCGATGGCCGACGGCGTGACCGACCTCGACGCGGTGTCGGGCGTCATCCGGCGCTGGTTCGCGCCGGAGTCGCTCGCGGAGCTCATGGGCGAGACGTCGACCGAGGCGCAGCGCGTGGGGCAGGAGTGGCTGATGACCGGCGGCAAGCGCTGGCGTCCCATGCTGACGGCCGCCGTGTACGAGACCGCGGGCGGCGACGTCGAACGCATCAAATCGGCCGCGGTGGCGGTCGAATGTTTCCACAAGGCTTCGCTGGTTCACGACGACATCGAAGACAACGACGACGAACGGTACGGCGTCCCGACCGTTCACAAGCGGATCGGCGTGCCGGCGGCAATCAATGCGGGCGACTATCTGATCGGCGAAGGGTACCGGCTGCTGGCGGCAGCCGATTTCCCGGGCGCCGTGCGGGCCGAAATGGTGCTGTCGGCGGCGCGCGGCCACCGGGCGCTCTGTCTGGGCCAGGGTGAGGAGCTCGCTTTCTGCCGCCATCCCGCTCCGGTGGCCGAATCGGCCGTCTTGCGCATCTACGAGCAGAAGACCGCGGCGGCTTTCGAGGTGGCGGTGCTGGTCGGGGCGCTCGCCGCCGGCGTGGACGCCGCGACGTGTGCGCAGCTCTCCGCCTTCAGCCAGGCGGTGGGCACGGCCTATCAGATCCAGGACGACATCGAGGATTTCCGCTCGGTGCGGGGGCGGGCGGCGGATTTGTTGGCCATGCGGCCGACGCTGTTTCTGGCGGTCGCCTGCACGAGCGAGCATGCGGCTGTCCGCGACGCGCTGGGCGCGGTGTGGAGCGGCGATGCCGCGGGCCGTGAACGGCTGATCGGCGCGATCGAAGAGGCCGGTTTGCACGCGCGTGTGGAGCTGTTGTACGCGCACTACCGCCATGAGACCGAGCGCGTGCTTTCCGCCATTCAGCACTCGGGGTTGAAACGGTTGTTGCGGCGGATCATGGCCAAGATGCTGAGGTGAAGGGCGGGGCGGAGCCCGGCTCCGCCCCGTGAGGGGACGTGCGGTTTTCATGCGGCAAACGATTCCATATTTTGTGACGGCGACGGCGGCTGCGCTTGCGGTCTGGGTCGTGATGGCTTGGCTTGCCCGCGAGGCTCCCCCCATGGCCGTTCGCCAGGCCGCCGCGGCGGGTTCGCAGGCGGAGTCCGCAGCGGCAGCGGCGGCGCGCGAGACGGACCTGACCGGCTGCTTCAAGGCGGACCGTGCGGTGCCGGCCGGAACGCTGTCTGGATTCTGGCCCGGATTCCGCGGGCCGGCCCGGGACAACGTGGCGCCCCAGGCCGGTAATTTGGCCGGGTCATGGCCTGAGGAAGGCCCGCGCGTGCTCTGGACGATTCCGTTGGGCGATGGCCATGCGATGCCCGCATTGTCAGACGGCAATCTCTATGTGCTGGACTATGACGAGGCGCGGAAAGGCGACTGCCTGCGCTGCCTGAATGCCGATACGGGACAGCAGCGCTGGGAGCATCTGTATGCGGTCCGGACCAAACGCAACCACGGCATCTCGCGGACGGTCGCCGCGACCGACGGCGACGCCGTGGTGACGTTGGGTCCGCAGTGCCATGTGCTGTGCCTGGACGCGAAGAGCGGCGCCTACCGCTGGGGAGTCAATCTGACGCAGCGCTACGGTGCCAAGGTTCCGCTTTGGTATGCGGGGCAGTGTCCGCTGATCGACGGCGGCGTGGCGGTTTTTGCGCCGGCGGGCACGAATGCCCTGCTTTGCGGGATCGATGTGAAAAGCGGCTCAGCCGTGTTCGAGACGCCGAACCCTGGCGGACTGTCGATGTCGCACTCTTCGGTGATGGTGTTGACCGTGGACGGCACGCGGCAGTACGTGTATGCGGCGCAGGGGGGCATCGTGGGTGTGGGGGCGGACGGCGACGGTCGCGGCCGGCTGCTGTGGCGCACCGGCGCGTTCCAGCCGAGCGTCATCGCGCCTTCCCCCGTGCCGCTCACCGACGGACGGTTTTTCATGACGGCGGGGTATGGCTTTGGCGGCGCGATGTTCCGGGTGGTCCGCAAGGACGGGGCGTGGCAGGCGGAGCTGTTGTTCAAGACGGACCGCAAGCAATTCGCCAGCGAGCAGCAAACCCCGATCTTCATGGACGGATTGCTTTACACGGTTTTGCCGAGCGACGGGGGCGGGGACCGCCAGCAGCTGGTGTGCATGACGCCGGAAGGGGCGCGGCTGTGGTCCAGCGGAAAGGAGAACACCTTCGGGCTCGGGCCGTATGTGGCGGTTGCCGGCGGACGGATGATCCTGATGGATGACGTCGGGACTCTCTCGCTCGCCCGCGTGGGCCGTGAAGGGTTCACGCTGTCAGGGCGGCACGCCCTGATGGCGGGCAAGGGACGCGACGCGTGGGGGCCGATGCTGCTGGTGGGCGGACGTCTCTATGTCCGTGACAGCACCCGCCTCTACTGCCTGCAGCTCGGCGAATCGTGATTTCGGTATGACAGTTTTTTAAACGGATGATCAAAGGAGAATCATATGGCATCGGCACTCATGGATCAATTGTTGGCTGACATCAAGACGGCGATGAAGGCGCAAGACGGCGAGACGGTGATGGCGCTGCGCACGCTGAACGCGGCGGTCAAGGACCAGACGGTCAACGCCGGCGTGGAGGTCACGGACGCGGCGGTTGTCGCGGTGGTCGCCAAGGCAATCAAGCAGCGGACCGACGCGATTGAGCAATTCGCGGCTGCGGGGCGTCAGGACCTCGTCGACAAAGAACAGAAACAGGTGGACCTGTATCGAAAATATCAGCCGACGCAGCTGGACCGCGCTGAAATCGAGGTATTGGTGCGCGAGTGTATCGCCGAGAGCGGTGCCGCCGGCAAGAAGGAGATGGGCAAGGTGATGCAGCTGCTCATGCCGAAGGTGAAAGGACGCGCGGACGGCAAACTCGTCAACCAGGTCGTGCTTTCCTTGCTTCCGTAAGGTCGATCTTCAACAGCCCGACTGCTTGTCAGAACGATACGGCTGTGGTATTTTAACAACTTCTTACGCCAGCATAGCTCAGTTGGTAGAGCACTTGATTTGTAATCATGAGGTCATCGGTTCGAACCCGATTGCTGGCTCCAGTAAAAAGCCCTTAAAACACTGTGTTTTATTGGGCTTTTTTCATTTTCCGGCGTAATAGCCCATTTTCGGCGTTTACCGTCACTACCCTTAAATAACCCTCATTAGAAGCAAGTTAAATAATACTCAAATAATACCCGGCATAATACCCGCCACCCCAGCCCCAGCCTGATCTACCCCCAGCCATTGGCCTATTTTGAGAATAAGAACAAATTATATTTGGGCGTCTTCGGCCAATGTGAATTAGCCTCAAAACCCTCTGGAAAGACCCAGCCCTCGCCCTGACGTGATCCTGACGGCCCCAGCGGGCACAAAAAACCGCCTCGCCGGTGGTAGCAGCGGGGCGGTGGGTCGCCTTCCATCGCGAAAGAAAAGGCCAACCTCTAAAGCCTTCAATCCGGCTCAATCGCGTTTGCGAGGTCCGCGAGTTCTGAACGGGTAGCCCGTTTGACGCC
>CAZOIS010000294.1:0-4072 GCA_964579865.1 uncultured Lentisphaeraceae bacterium
GCGGCGGTGGTGGTGGATGCGGTGGTGCGGCTGTTGCCCGGCGTGCTGGGCGGCGGCGAAGAGGCGACACGGGACGAGTCCTTTACCGAGGGCCTTCTGGAGTATCCTCAGTACACGCGTCCGGCGGTGTACAGAGGCATGGCCGTGCCGGCGGTGCTGCAGAATGGCAACCACGCGGAAGTGGATGCCTGGCGCGCGCGGCAGGCGTTGGACAGGACGGCGAGACGGCGTCCGGACTTGCTGAAGTAAGGATCGGCGCGGAACAGTTTTTGAGTGAAGAAGGAGTAGGGATCATGATTGCTAAAGCGATTGACAAGATCAATGCCGAGCAGGTGGAGAAGGCGAACGCCGGTAAGGCTGCGCCCGAGTTCAAGGTGGGCGACAGCGTGAAGGTCTTCGTGAAAATCAAGGAAGGCGATAAGGAGCGCGTGCAGGCTTTCGCCGGCACGGTGATCGCCCGCGACAACGGCAAGGGCAATACCGCCACCTTCACGGTGCGCCGCATCTCGTTCGGCGTCGGCGTGGAGAAGGTCTTCCCGGTGAACTCGCCTTACATCGACCGCGTCGAGGTGGAGCGCTCCGCCAAGGTGCGCCGCGCGAAGCTCTACTTCCTGCGCGATCTGACCGGCAAGAAAGCCCGTCTGCGCGAAGTATAAAATTCTCCGCTCCGGCTCTGCTCCGGACTTTTACAGCAGGATGAAAGACGAAAACGGGGATGCTCGATGGCATCCCGGTTTTCGTCTTTTTATGTCTGGTCACGGCGCGAGCGGAAGCTCGCACTGAACGCGCAGAAACAGGCGGTTGGTCGGCGCCAGGCTCAGTGTCCGCGTGGTTTCCGGCACCGTCGGATCCGTGATCAATCCCAACGCCGAATCGGACCACGCGTTGGTCACGTCGCGGCTGACCGCCACCCGGTAGAAACGGGTGTCTTTGGCGGCCCACGTCAGGTCGAGGGCGGCCGTGTTGGTGGCCACGAGCGCGGTGATCGACAGCAGGTCGGAAGGGTCGGTCGGATCCGTGCCCGCGCCGTATTCGTCGGCGTCAGGCTGGCCGTCGTTGTCCGCGTCGGCCGGTGCCGGGCCGAGCCCTGCCAGCGTGTTGGTGTAGCCGTATTCCCACGGGTCGGGGAGGCCGTCGGCGTCGCTGTCCGGCCCGCCGGCGAGGCGGTCGGTCTGGACGAACGCGAAGGCGTTGCTGAGGCTGATCCACCCCGTGTTGGCGCTCCAGGCGTACCCTTGAAGCGCTCCGGTCGTCAGGTCGACCGAAGGCTTTCCATAGGTCTGCTCGAACGTGATCCACCCGGTGTTCGCGGCCCAGGCGTATCCTTGTAACAGGCCGTAGGGGCTGACGTTCACGCCGTAGTCGGCCGCGCTGGCATTCCCGTACGCGAAGCCGTTGAGGGGCGTGCCGTCCCCCAGGTGGATCCAGCCGGTGTTGGCGGCGTAGAGGTAGTTTGAGCAGACGTACCGGCCGATCACGGCGCCGTTGGTGGTGTCGGCCCGCGCATCGATCCAGCCGGTGTTGGCGGCATACGCGTAACGGTTGGACACGTTGACCGTCGATGCGGCCATGACGGCCGATGTGGCGCCGAGCCAGATGACCGTAAGCAGCGTGTTGAGAGTCATGGACTCGCTCCTTTCTCCCTTTCCGGCAGCGGGCCGGATGGGATTCGCGCGCCGAGTCAGTCATCGAAGTTCGCCCAGGGATCAGTCGAGCCGACCGTCGTGACGGCGAGCGGCGGGATGATGGCGCCCGTAACGGGCATGATGATGATCGGTCCGACGGTGTTGCCGTTGACGATGAAGTAGTCGCAGGTCTGCATAAACCCGTAGCTCAAGTTTCGGGCAATGAAGTTCGCTGCGCCCGTGATGTCGTAGGCGTACATCGTGTTGCCGCTCGAGTGGTTGGCCTCGATCCGGTTGCAGTTGCCGTCCACGCGGATGCCGTCGGCGGCCGGCTGGCCGATAAAGCCCAGGTTGTCGGACGTCCGGTTATCCTCGATCCGGTTGTTGTCGCCTTGTGCGTAGATGCCGGCATAGCAGGGGTACAAGCCTGTGACCGAAGCCGCCAAGCCGTTTCCCGAACAGCTGTTTCCGGTCACCAGCGTGTCGCGCGCGACGAGGATGCCGTTGCCGCCGTTGTTGTTGGCCGCGCAGTCCCGCACGATCGAGCCCGCGCGCCGCCGTCCCTCGACGGGGAGGGTGTAGGTCAGATGGATGCCGTTGTTGGAGAGAGAGGGCTCCGCCTCCGGACCGTTGCTGTCGGTGACGCAGGAGATGACGTGGCCGCCGTTTTCCGCGAGAATTCCGTCGCCCGCGTTGTATTGGGCCGCGCATTCACGGATGGTCGTGCATGCCGCGTGCAACCCGTTCGCCACCGTATGGATGCCGTTGCCGCCGTTTCCCCTGGCGGTGCAGCGCGCGACAACCGAAGCGGGGCCGGCAAAGAGGCCGTCGCCGCCGTTGCTCACCGCCCGGCACGCCTCGAAAACGCAGGTGTGTCCGCCCGAAATTCCGGCCGTCGCGTTGTCGAACGCCGCAACGGTTTCGAGCCGCGCGCCAGCCGACACCGTCACGCCCTTGTCGTTGTGTTCGGCCGTAACGGTTCGGACGATGGCCATCGGGCCGCTCACGTTGATGCCTGCCGTGTTTGACCCGGCGGAGTCCGGGCCGAGCCATGCCACGACCCGCCCATTCAGGACCGTCAGGTTCTTGAACGCGCACCGGATGCCGTTGCCGCTCGATTTTCCGGGGCCGTAGAGCGTGAAGCCCCGCATGTCGATGGTGACGTCGTCGGACTGCACGTCGATTCCGTCCAGGCCCGTGGCGGCACACACGAGGTTGGTGGTGAAGTAGTATGACCCGCTTTGCGTGATGACGTAGGGAACTGACTTTATCATGCCGCGGGGTTCGACTTCATCCAACGTCCGCATGGTCGGCACAGGTGCCGCGCCGGGTGTCAGCGGGCCTTGGGCCGTGCAGAGAAACGCTTGCGTGCCGCACATGCCCAGAATAAACAGACAGATTGACCGCTTCATGCTTACTCCCTCCTATGTTCTGCGGACGGCAAGCCGGTCGTCTGACATGTTCCGCGCCAGCGGAGGTTTAGCGGGCGAGCAACTCGCGTTCGCGTTTGTTTGGCGTATACACGTGGAACTCCATTTAAAAAACGAGGTACCGCGTAGTGTGCGTTACTTCATACCGGTACAAATGTTTCACAGTCGGAGGGGCTTGTCAAGCCTTTCCAACGGCCCTGTCGGGATGAAAAGGGACGGGGCGCGACCGTGGCGTCGCGCCCCGTGCAGGCACATGAAGAACGGTTGCGCGTGGTGGTTATTCGCTGGCCTTGATCTCGTCCCAGATGCGGGTGTAGAGGGCGGTGGCATCGCCGAGATAGCGCATGACCTCGGCGCGGTTCAGATCCTCGTCCGAGGGGAAGATCGCGGTGTTTTCGCGGTATTTGGCCGGGATTTTGGCGTAGGCCGGAGCGACGGGTGAGCAGAACCCCGTGTAACAAATGTTCTTGGCCGCCCACGCGGGGTCGTAGATAAAGTTGATGAAGCGGTGGGCGAGTTCCACGTTGCGGGCGGTGGTCGGGACCGCCATCTCGTCGCAGGAGCAGGGATAGCCCTCTTTCGGGTAAATGAACGTGACCTCCGGGGCCTCTTCCTGAACCTGCACGATGTCGCCGCTGTAGGCCATGCAGAGCAGGAACTCGCTGGAGGCGAGCCCGGTCTTGTACGCCTCGTTCTCGAACCGGGCGATGTTGGCTTTCCAACGGATGACGAGGTCGCGGGCCTGTTCGAGTTCAACCACGTTGGTGCTGTTGAGGCTGTGCCCCAGGGTCTTGAGCGCCGCGCCGATGGTCATGTGCATGTCGCCGATCAGGGTAGACCGGCCTTTGAACCGAGGGTCCAGATAGAGGTTCCATGAAGGCGTGAGGCCGGCGGTTTTGTCTTTGCGGAAGGCGAGGCCGGTATAAAAGACGGTGTAAGGCACAGTGTAGGTGAGCGCGCCATCGTAGATCTTGTCGCGGAAACGCTTGTCGAAGTTGGCGCCGACATTGGGCAGCA
>CAZOIS010000295.1:0-4069 GCA_964579865.1 uncultured Lentisphaeraceae bacterium
TCGAGACCACGTTGCCGATCAGCCAGATCAGCTGGCAGTGCGGCTATCCGACCGAGACGCATGCCCAGCGCATGTTCAAGCAGCAGACGGGGCTCACGATGAGCCAGTTCCGCAAGCAAAGCAAATCGTCAGACGCCGCTTCGGGAGCGGTCGCGCGCCACCTTGTTTGAAATCGCCGTTTCGGCGGGGGAGGATTGCCTACCGCATCGCTGCGGGCCATTTCGGCTGGTTCGGTCTCTGCCCCCATCTCAATACCAATGAATATGTTACGCCTTGCCCGCACAAAACCGTTGACCGACCTTCGACAACGCGCTACGTTAACAATACGAGTTGTGAATTTCACGGTCGAGTGAGTCCCAACACACTGTACGCCGATAATGGAACAAGATGAGAAAAAGGGGCGTGTAGCGTACCGTTATGCGCCCAATACCAAGGGGAAACCCTGACCTGCTGAAAGATGAAAATCGGCGAACAAGGGAATCCACCTGATGTGTTAAGACACACAGGTGATTCCCACGTTGGAGCAATAAGAATGAAAAATCTAAAAACTGAGAAACTAAGCGTAATTCTGTTTCTGGCTCTTATCGTCTCGCTCTTTACGAATGCTTACCTGTTCTGGGAAGTGCGATCTTCGGCTCGGCTACCCGGGCTCTTTAACCCAGGCTGTTGGCCAAATTTGAAGGCACAGTATCCAGCAAACGGCATTTCAATAGCAGATGTGAACGACATTCTGCATGTCTTCGCATCTCTTGAAGTTGAGGCTGAGGATGCAGGCATCATGCAAATTCGGGTTTTTGACAGCCAACATGTCCTGATAACTACAGGACATGTCGAAGGTCCACTCTCTGGTGGTGGACGGTTTTTTGGTTTCGTCAAGACGGACAATGGGTGGATCTATGACAAAAAGAACACCGAGACTTTCCATTGGGTGTCTTGAAAGTACTCCAACCAGCGACGACACCGAACGGCGCTGATCGCGCCGTTCGGTGCGTCGCAACGTTCTGCAGAACAGATAAGGACATGATGAAAGGGGAGACCATAGCCATCATAATGGCCGCAGTACTCGCTCTGCCACTCTTCGTCTTTGTCCACGTGTGGCTTGAGCGGTGCTACGTCGCCTACGCGAGGCGGTACTGCAAGCGGCATGGCTATGCAGTCTCACGGTACAGGTGTGGCCCCCTGTTCGACAAGGACGGCATCAAGACGGAATACTCACTCGTTGAGATCGACTGTCTCGACCGGAATCAGCGACACACCCTGCTCCGACTTAAGGTCTGGGCATTTGGTGTGCGCCAAGTGATGAGCGCAGATGACTTTCCAAAAGAACAAGAACATGGGGCCAACCAAGCCTCGGATGCGACTTAGGAACCCGCGCCAGGCGCGGATTCCTAAGTCGCATCAAAGCTGACGTTGGGTGTCGGGAGAAACAGAATGAAATGGTGCTGTGATTCAGCAAAGAATCGATTCGAGTCACGATACTCCTATGGCGAATTCCTTGTTGCTGGAATTTATCCTGAAGTTGGCAAGGTTTGTTTCTTTGCTGGATTCAACATGGCACACCGCCATGACTACAGCGATGTTCTGTCCGCGACCAAGGCGGCCTCAGAAGCCATCAAAACAATTGGAATCTCGAACTTCAAACTGGCCGAGCATCACTGTGTTCACTTCTGCTCACACTGTGGAGCCAAGTTGAGCGAGTTCTATGGTTTTGAGGGTGGATCCCTGCGAGACGATAACTACGTGAAAGAGATGACTGGAAACCCCCAACAAGGTGGTGGTGAGGAACGTCGCTGACGTGCCGTCCCTCACCACCGACGTTCAGACCAAAGGATGATGATGGATTGGATGAAAAAAGAACGCCTATGCAGGGGGGCCTACTGGACGATCTTCATAATTGCCCCGACAGCAGTGGTCACATTCGTAGGGTCATGGTCCCATCCACGGATCGGATGGACATTGCCCGTCTTCTTTGTGCTCGTGCTGATCGGAGAACATGCATATCGGCGCTGGGTGAAGCTATGGCGCATGGATCGCTGGCCTGACGAACCCAAGGCGGAGATGAAGGAGAGTCCGAACAAGCAAATCCATCCTATCGCCGGGAAGCCCGGCTCAGGATGATTTGCGGCTTGGCATGAGAAGATGAAACACGTCATCACAGCACTGGTCTGGGCCTTAATTGTGGGGTGTTCGGCTCGACCGACAGCACAGGAGGTGTTCCTCCGTGATGACGGTACAACCGTAGTCAGCGGTGTGCTTATGACGGACAGCCAACTACGAGACCAAGCCAGAGCCAAATACCGGAAGCAGGGTCCCTTTGTGGTCACGGTTCGTGCCGACGCCAAAGTTCCGCTTTGGCGTCTTGAACACGTTGCCGACATCTATCGCGCCGTAGGCCTATATAAGATCGACACCGGCAGTGCCGATCCAAACACACCTGCTCTGCTTTATCCCACGTTCAACACATGGACGAACGAGTGGGAGTGGAATGGGGTCGTTGCGGGAAATCCGATGGCGGCGATCAAGACAAACGCGGTCGTCAATGTGAGGCTCCTTTCGGACGGTGCACAAATCGAGGGTATTCCCGCCGCCATGCAGGGAATAACACAGCACTTGGCATCTTTATCGGGAGGCGACCGTGCGAGAGTCGTAATCACCGCGGACACGAACGCACCGCACAGCAGCCTTCTGGCGGTGCTGATGGTATGCGAGAAGAAGGGCATGGATGCTCTTTTTGTTGAACACTGGCAAGCCGCGCCAGCAACCTCACCGTTGGGTAAACGATAACAATGGGGACTAAAAGAACATTACAATTCCTTGCAGTACTGGCATTGGCTTGGATTGTGTCAGCCATCCTAATCCTGCTTAATGTTTTCCCCCTTCACCCCAAAACGAAAACAGGATGGGCACTCTTCATTTCATTGGCGCTTCCTGTCTACCTTGTCATGGAAATTGCAGGCTCTTGGATGTTCTCAAAAGAGCATGGGATTCAAGTATCAAAGAGAGAATTCTCCGTTCTCCGTGTTATTATTGGCATATTGATCATAGCAATCTTCATGGCGATTGTTCTGTGGATTACATGGGTCACTATGAGCTAGACTATACTCGATTCGATGAGAGGATGAAAAGGAGGGAACAATGCGAATCGTCGTAGTCGCCCAGAGGAACGGCAAGCCCGTCATCCGATGGCCCCAGTACCTTGGCCTTTCGTTTGTGCTGTCAATGGTCGTTGGCAGCGGTAGCGGCGCGGTGTTCTACTTGCTCGCCGGGCGATGGTCCTACGGAGCAGTTCTGTACGGCATCGCGATTGGTCTCGGCATCGCTTCAGTCGGATTGATCAACGGCCTAAGGACGCCGCCTGAGAAACTGACGCCAATCACATGAAAAGAACCATCATCGATGGCCATGAACGTCAGCGCGACAACTGCTGGTCGGCCATTGATCATAATGAGAAACTCGGCAGGCGTCAGCGCGCCGGGTGCTCTTCCGTGTACAGCTTCCCTACGCCGGGCTTCTGGTACAGGCGGATCCAGTCGATCCAATACTGCATGGGAAAGACAGCGCGCTCGTCCACTTCGGTGCCCTTCGGTTTCCACGGGCTGTTCCCGGTGAAAATGTGGTTGTTGAAGATGATGTACAGGGGATCGTGGAACCCCTGCATGCTTCCCCCCTGATCGAAATCGGCCGACAGGTCATAGGTGCAATATTTCTCGCCGTCGACATACATCGACATTTCCTGCGGCGTCCACTCGAACCCGTAGGTGTGGTACTCGCCGCGCAGGTGGGCGGCGTCGGTGAACGTGTAACGCCGGGGACAACCGCTCTGCGTGTGCTTCTTGCCGCCATACCACTTGTGGAGGTTGGGGACGGCCGTATCGGGGCTCGAGAAAACCTCGAAGATGTCCACTTCCACCATGTAGTCCTTGAACCGCGGCGGCGAGATCTTGCCGGGCATCGCCTTCATCCAGAAGGACGGCCACGCCCCTTGGCCATACGGCACCTTGGCCCGCATCTCCAGATAGCCATACTGGAAATGCATCTTGTCGCAGGTCGTGACGGAGAGGCAGGTCGT
>CAZOIS010000296.1:0-4061 GCA_964579865.1 uncultured Lentisphaeraceae bacterium
TCCACCCGTATTACACGGCGATTGCCGCCAACGGCAAACGCGTGCGCTACAACGCCATCCACGAGACCACCAGCGCGCACTTCGCGGTCCAGTCCACCCACAAGACGCTGGCCGCATTCAGCCAAGCCTCGATGATCCATGTCTCGATGCGCTTCAAGCAGCTTTTCGAAAGCGAGTCCTCCGAATGGAAATGGCTGCTCACCCGATTCGCGATCAACGGCCACGGCTCTTATGAAAAATTCAGCCATGACCTGCACGAGGTGCTGCGCTACTGGCATTCGACTTCGCCCCATTACCCGATGATGGCCACGCTCGACTGCGCGGGAGTGCAAATGCGGCTGGAGGGGCTCAAGCTGATCGAGGAGCGGCTGCGCTGGGTCAAAGCCTTCAAACAGCGCGTCGCCCGCGACTGCGGCCAGCCTGAAGACGCCTGTTTCGTGGGGCTGCGCGAAGTGGTCGGCGACGCCGCGGCAAAGGCCTATGCGCGCGCCGGGTACCTCCACGACCCGCTCAAGATCATGCTCTCTTTCAGAACGCCCGACGCGTGCCGGCGCTTCAAGGACCTCCTCCGCGTCTCCAAAATCCAGTGGGAGAAGTCCACGCCCGTCACCATTTTGTTCCTTGTCACGATGGGCACGGTGGAAGATCATTTCGAGTACCTCTACCGCGCCATCGTGCAGATGAAAAACGCGATCGGACGCCCCGAGTGCAACGCGTTCGACAGCAGCGTCGCCGAAGCCGTCAACGGTCAGGCCACGGTCCTGCCGCGCGACGCGGCCCTCTGCGACGGAGAACTGATGGAACTCTCGCAGACCGAAGGGCGCATCAGCAGCCAGCTGCTCGTGCCCTATCCGCCCGGCATCCCGGTCTTCCTTCCCGGGCTCACCATCACGCGCCCGATGATCGACATCGTCCAGGCGGTCGCAGACACCGAAGGCCCAGACTCTGTCCATGGCCTGTTTGTGCGCGGCAAGAAATACTACGTTGAGGTCATCCGGCACGACGAGGAAGACAAAATCCAGTGGCTTAACGGCCGCCCGGGAGGTATACTGTCGAAAAAGGAGTAGCCTTATGAAAACAAACGCGTTGATCGCGGTGGCCTGTGCGGTCGCCCTCGCCGGATGTGATTATACGGTATCGCTCACGGACGCCCCGGAACTGCCAATCGACAAGACGCTCGTCGGCTCATGGGAGCGGACAACACAGCAGGGCGAGCGGCAACGCCTCCTCGTCTTGCCGCTCGGCCCGAACGAATATCTCGTCTCCTTCCCCGCCGGCGCGAAAGACGCGATGTTCGCCCGCGCCGCACTTTGCAAGACGGGCACGCTTACGCTGATTCAACTGGCGTGGTTCGGAACCGCCCAAGGCGCCACCCCGGAAGACGGGCGCATCTTCCAATACGCGTCCTACACCCTTGCCGACGGCACGCTGAAGGGCCGGCTGCTTAACGCGGACGTGGTCGACCGTGACGTGTCCTCCGCAGCCGCGCTCTCGGCGGCCATCGAGGCAAACAGGGACAACCCGAAACTTTTCCGTGACGCCTGGGAGTTCACCCGGGCCGAAGATCCCGCCAAACCTGGCGTGTCCCCGAAACGCCCCCCCATTCCCGCCGCCTGGCGCTGATGCACGATTTTTTGAAAGGTTATCGCATGACTCCCCAACCCGACCCGACCAAACTTGCCGACTGGGAAATCGCCGAGGCGGCAGAGCCCCACCTTCGCCCTGCCGCCGACATCGCCGCGGAACTCGGGCTCCTGCCCAGCGAAATCATCCCGTACGGGAAACTGCTGGCAAAGATCGACGCGTCCGCCGTGCAACGACGCCTCTGCGCCAGCACACACCGCGCAAAATACATCGACGTCACGGCGATCACGCCGACGCCGCTGGGCGAAGGCAAAACCACGACGACCCTCGGGCTCGTGCAAGGGCTCGGCAGAATCGGCAAGCGCGCCTTGGGCACCGTGCGGCAGCCCAGCGGCGGCCCCACCTTCAACATCAAAGGGTCGGCCGCCGGCGGCGGATTGGCGCAAGTCGTGCCGCTCGCGCCTCTTTCGCTGGGGCTCACCGGCGACATCGACGCCATCACCAACGCCAACAACCTCGCGATGGTCGCGCTCACCGCCCGTATGCAGCACGAGCGCAACTACGACGACGCCCGCCTCGCGCAGAGCCGGCTCACGCGTCTCGACATCGACCCCGACCGCATCCAGATGCGCTGGGCCATGGACTTCTGCGCGCAAGCGCTTCGCAATATCGAGATCGGCCGCGGCGGCCACATGGACGGTTTCCAGATGGACTCGGGTTTCTACATCACCGTGGCCTCGGAGGTCATGGCCATCCTCGCCATGGCGTCCGACCTCGCCGACCTGCGCGCCCGCCTCGCGAAAATCATTGTGGCCTATTCCAAATCCGGCAAACCCGTGACCACCGCCGACCTGGAAGTGGACGGTGCCATGGCGGCCTGGCTTGTACGCGCTGTGAACCCGACATTGATGCAGACGCTTGAAGGCCAGCCCATGCTGGTCCACGCGGGGCCTTTCGCCAACATCGCCATCGGCCAGAGTTCCGTCATCGCCGACCGCCTCGCGTCAAAACTCTGCGACTACCTTGTCACGGAAAGCGGCTTCGCATCCGACATCGGTTTCGAAAAATTCTGGAACATCAAGTGCCGCTGTTCGGGACTGAAGCCCGACGCCGTGGTGATCGTTGCCACCGTGCGCGCGCTCAAGCTGCACGGCGGCGGCCCCGCGGTACAGGCGGGGCGCCCGCTCGACCCGGTCTATACGGGAGAAAATCTGGACTTGCTCGAGAAGGGCTGCGACAACCTGCTCGCCCACATCGGCATCGTCAAACGCTCCGGCGTGCGCCCGGTGGTCTGCCTCAACAACTTCTACACCGACACGCCCGCCGAACACATGCTGGTGCGCCGGGTCGCCGAAGCCGCGGGCGCGCGTTTCGCCGTTTCGTCCCATTGGCTCAAAGGCGGCGAGGGCGCGACCGAACTCGCGGAGGCGGTGATTGAGGCGTGCGAAGAGCCCAACCGTTTCGATTTCCTCTCCGAGCTCTCCGCGCCGCTCTCCCGGCGCATCGAGGCCGTCGTCAGCGAGGTCTATGGCGGTGACGGCGTAACCTATTCTGAAAAGGCGCTAGAAAAGCTGGCCGCGTTCGAAGCCGACCCGGCCCTCGCGCACCTGCCGGTGTGCATGGCAAAGACCCAGTACAGCCTTTCACATGACCCAAAAAAGGTCGGGCGTCCCAAAGGCTGGACCTTGCCGGTGCGCGACCTCCTGATCTACCAGGGCGCGGGGCTGGTGGTGCCTGTGGCCGGCGACATCAAGCTCATGCCCGGAACCGCATCCAACGCGGCGTTCCGCGGCATCGATATCGACACGGCCACAGGTAAAGTCAAGGGCCTCTTTTAATGGGCAAGGACGAGATCAGGCAACAGATGCGCGCGCGGCGCCATGAGGTCCGCCCGGAAGACCGGATGGCCGCGGGAAAAGCCGTCTGCGAAAAAATCGTCGGGCCGCCGCTCAACCTGCTGATCCACGCATGGCGGGTTTGCCTTTATCTCAGCACGAAAAGCGAGATCCCGACGCGCTACATCGCACGCGCAATCTGGCAAGTGAACCGCGAAGTGTGCGTGCCCGCCTGGAGCACGAGCGAAAGCGCGTACAAACTTTACGCCATCGATCCGCGCACGCGGCTCATCACCGGCCACCACGGCATCCGCGAACCCGCAGTCCGCCTCCCCGTCATGCCGTGGGATGTGGACGCCTTCATCCTGCCGGGTCTGGCGTTCGACGCCCTCGGCGGCAGGCTCGGCTACGGGGCGGGCCATTACGACCACATTCTTGGCAAAGCCGTCAAGACCGCCAAAAAGATCGCCGTCTGTTACGATTGGCAGGTGCTCGATGAGGCCGTCCCGCAAGAGCCCCACGACATCGCCGTGGACTGGATCGTCACCGACAAGCGGGTGCTCAACTGTGCGGCGAACAGGCAGGCTACGCGAACGCGCTCTCCTTCTTGACCAGCGTCAGAATACGCATGGTCTCAATGGC
>CAZOIS010000297.1:0-4026 GCA_964579865.1 uncultured Lentisphaeraceae bacterium
GCCGAGCTCAAGGCGTGGCTGCTGGCCAAGTGGATGTGGAACCCCGACCTGCCGCAGGAGGCGCTGTTGCAGGACTTTTTCACCGGTTACTACGGCGCGGCCGCGCCGTATGTGCGCACCTACTTCGACGCGCTGCACAGCTTCTACCGCGACCCCGCGGCACACCCGCTGCGCATCTTCGAGGATCCGCGCCGCAGCCAGATCCCCGACGGGTTCTACGCGCGCGCCGCGCTCCTGTGGCAGCAGGCCGAAGCCGCGGTGAAGGACTCGCCCGCGCACCTCTATAACGTGCGCATGGGGGGGCTTCCCGTCCTCAACGTGCGCCTGCAGCGCCAGCCCCGGCAGGAGGAGATCAAAGTGTGGGTCACGGCGGACCCCCGGCGCTACGAGGTCCAGCCCGAGACGCGCGCCCTCGCTTCCGAACTGCTCGCGCGCTTCGCCGAGGCCAAGAACATCCGCATTTCCGAGGGCGAGGAGCGCCACGACACGACGCTCGCCCAATGGAAAGCGCTCGCCACCCCGCCGCCGTTGCCGCCGCCTCAGGCCCGCGCCGCCGTCGAAGACACCGTGCTCTCGCTCGGCAACCGCGGCACCTGGGGCGACACGGTCGCCGATCCGCTGGCCGAAGACGGCTCGGCCATGAAGCTTTACAACACGCATTACGAGTGGTGCACGTCGCTGCCCTTCAGCAAAGTGGCTTTCGACCCCGGCAAGAAATACCGTATCCGCATGAGGGTACGCGTCGAAAAGGAGCCGGGGAAAGAGGGCGAAGCGTTCTGGTCCGGCGTCTACGACGCGAAGAACAGGAAAGGGTGCGGCGGCTGCGACCGCAAGGCCTCCGGCGTCGCCGACGGCTACCAGTGGTACGATGTGGCCGAGTGGGTGCCAGAGGCCGCGCACTACTTCTGGATCGGTCCGGGACGTTTCGACAAGCAAAACGGCACTTCCGCGATCAAGGCCCTTTACATCGACAAGCTCGAGCTCGCGCGCATCGATTAAGGCACCATCACGGCCACGGCGTTCGGCTGCACCGTCACCGTGACCGGCGTGGTGCAGATGATGTCGCCGTCGGCCTGCACGGAGATCGGCACATCGCTCCGCACCACCACGCTCTTTTTGGCTGACATCTCGTGGATGATGCGGTTGACGTGCCCGGGAAACAGGCTTTTCCGGAGATAGTACCACGGATATTCGAGCGGCATCTTCATGCAGATGATGCAGACGTCCACCTGCCCGTCATCCGCCCGGATATCCGGACAGTTGGGGTGGAGCACCCGCGCCAACGTCCCGCAGTTCGAGATCAGCACGTCTGTCGCCTCGTAGGTCCGAGTCTCGCCGTCGACCGTGATCTCCAGCCTCTGCGGCTTGGCCTGCAGGACCTTCCAGACGGCCGTGCCGACATAGGCGGAGCGGCCGAAAAGGCTCTTCCCCAAGCGCGACGTGCGGTCGATGACCTCGGCGTTGATGCCGACGCCCGCATTGAGCAGATACGTGCGCCCCGCGATCTCCATCGCGTCGATCTTGCGCAGGCGGTGCTGCCCCGCGATGAGCTTGACCGCCGCCGTAACATCGAGCGGGATGCCGAGTTCGCGGGCCACCAGATTGCCGGTGCCGGCGGGCACAATGCCGAGCGGGACCTCCGTTCCCACGAGCGCGTGCGCCACCGATGAGACGGTCCCGTCGCCGCCGACCGCCACCACGCACGACACCTGCCCGGCCATGCGCCAGGCGACCGCCTCGGCCATAGGCTCGCCTGCCTGGATTTCGAGGATTTCACACGATTCCGCCGCCGAGTCGAGGCTGTCACGGACCGCCACGCGCAGAAGGTTGCGCGTGTCCGCGTTGACGGTCGGAGCCACTATGATCACCGCTCTCATATACAGCTTCAAATCGGATTACGATCGCGATCAAGATTATGACTAAGAAGAATCCAGACCCTTCGTAATCCAGATCTTTCCTTTGGAGAAATCCCCAAGTTATCCCTCCGTTTGCTCGCGCTTCGCGGGCGGGGCGCTTGCCGTCGGCAGGTTGAGCCGTTCATGCATATAGGCCCGCGCCGCCTTGCAGCACGCGTCCACGCCCGGATCATCACTGAGTGTCTTCAGAAACGTTTCGCGGAACTCCAACGCCTTGCGCTCGGATGCCAGCCGGATCGCCGTCGGATAGTGCAGTCCGCCGATCAGCCATCCCACCTGAATCAGAACGAAATCCGAAAGCGTCCGGATGCTCGCGTAGCTCACGGAACGGCCAAGGCGGACCGAAGCCACCACGTCCGGCGAGGGAGCGCCCTTCACCTGCAAGTCCCACGCGATCTCCGGGTTACTCTCGAGCGACCCGTCTTTCACGGCACTTTCCATCACCCGGAAAATATCGAGCTTGTCGGCGTCACGCACCAAATGCACGAACGAAGCCAGCTCCGGGCTGACCGTCGGCGAGATCCTGCGCTTGTTGTGCAGCGCCACCGCGGCCAGCACGGTTTTCCATTCTTCGTCCGTCGTTTCGTCCAGCCAGCGCTGGCCCGCGATCACCTGCACGCCGCGCTTGGCGTGGTCGATGGACTTCGAATCCTGAAACGTCCCGAATTCTTTCAGCTGCGAATAGCGGCCGGAGTCGTGCAGGAGCGCGCAGGCCTCGCCCATGACGCGCGCGCCCTCCGCCCACGCCTCGCCTTCCATGATGCGCCGCGCGTCATCGACCACGCAGAGCGTGTGCTCCAGTTTCAGCTGCATCATGTCCGACAGTGCGCCGGAAGCGCCACGGAACGAATCCACATACGCGTGATAGCGCCGCGTCAGAGTTTCCAAAAAAGCGCGTGTCATGGGAAAAGGCCGCTCACAGGTCGATGACCGAAATCGTCTGTGTCCCGTCCGCCGTGTTCGGGCCATAGGTCAGATCGATGTTCGACACATACACCTTGTTTCCCAAACGGATGCATTCGGAGGGCGCGTCCAGCTCGCCCTTCAAGCCGTCGCCCGGGGCGTTCTTGGCGACCAGCGTCGCCGCGCCGCTGTGCGCGTCCACCCGCACGACCGCGTTGCCGATGAAGTCAGCGAACCAAATCCCGCCCTCGCCGTCGAACTGCATGCCGTCCACGCTCTGGGCGCAGGCCACGGTCGTGAAAAGCGCACCCTCTTTCACGTTGCCGGCCTCATCGAAACGCACCCGCCAGATTTCCCGGTCGCCGAAATTCGCCACGAAAAGATCGCCGCAGCAGTCGAAGCACAAGCCGTTCGCGCCGACCTTGTACTCCCCCTTGGTCTTCAGGGTGAAGATCACGTGCGGATCCTTCGGCGTGCCGTCCACCTTGACCGGAGCTTCGGCCTTAAGCTCGGAGAGCTTGAAACGGTAGGTGCCGCTGTCCATCGGATCGCCCGCCCCGAAGGTCGTCTCGTTCACGTAGAGGGCGTCGCCTTTGGCCGCGATCCCGTTGGCGGCGTGCAAACCGACCGCGACGACCTCCGCACGGACCGCCTTGCCGTCCTGAAACACGACGCGCAAGACGCGCGACTTACCGAGCCCCTTGCCCGCGTGGTTCTGGTTGTCCGACACATACAGGTTGCCGTCCGACGCGAAAACCAGGCCGAGCGAGCTGCAGACGCCGGTCTCGGGATGCACCGGCAGGTCAATCACCTTTTCGACCTTATCCTCTTTCGTGATCTTCGCGATGCAGCTCGGCTTGCCGCTCGCGAGGTTGTTGACCGAAAGCCAGATCTCGCCGTCTTTGATCGTCATGCCGTCCGGGTTCGTGTACCGGCCGGTCAGGTCGATGCCCAGCCGGGGTGTCTTCGTCGCGCAGGCATTGGGCGTGGCACAGCACGCCTCGCCCGCCGCCGCGTCGCACCCGCCTTGGTCCTCCGCGGTACTCCGGCATTTGCAGCATCCGAACAGGCCGACCGTTGCCAGCGCCATGGAACACGCCAAAAAACGTTTCATGCGTTTCGCTCTCCTCCGTGAGTTGTGAACCCGATAACCATCGGTTCACTATAACGCATTTCGCTTTCAGCTGTCGAGTGTTCGCCACGGATG
>CAZOIS010000298.1:0-4017 GCA_964579865.1 uncultured Lentisphaeraceae bacterium
AGGGGCTGCCGTAGACGCCGGTGTCGGTCCAGCCGAGGTCGTCGGCGAGGATGAAGACGATGTTGGCTTTGCGGGCGGGCGGCGTCCCGGTGCCGTGCGCCGCGAACGGCGCGACGGCCGCGCAGAGGACGAGCGTCAGCAGGGGTCGGATCGGACAGCTCATGGGGTGCTCCTGGTGTAGGCGGCGGCCGCACTTCTTCGGCCACGTGCGCCGCTGGGCGCCGCATGGGGCGTATAAACGGCGGAGTTGCCGTTTTCTTGCCGCGGAACGAAAAGAATCTGTCGGCCGTCCGCGTCAGGGCTTGGCGTCTGCCGGCCGGTCGCGCCATTCGATCCGCTCGCGGTGGACGATCGTCTCCTTGCGGGTGAAGAAAGCGACCTTCTGATTGTAGATCACCGCGTCGGTCACGGTGTGCTCGGCGCCCGCCAGGAAGAAGCCGGCCTCGAGGTTGTCGTGCACGCGGCAGTGGCGGTAGACGGTGCGGCAGCGGTCGACGTCTGCGACGCCGCCGGAGGCCGAGCCGTTCCACGCGACTTCGGCGTTGACGACTTCCATTTCGACGTCGTCGTGCGCGCTGATGCCCTCGTCGCCGTTGCTCAGGGCGCGCACGTTCTCCAGCCGGATGCCGGTCCAGGCGTTGTGGATGTTGAAGCCGTCGTTCGAGGCAAACCGGGCGGTGACGTTGCGCACGATGATGTTGGAGCAGGCGATGGTGACGGCGCTGATGCCGGGCTTGGGCGGCAGGATCAGGCGGGCGGCGCCGGGCGCGACGTTCGTGGGCCAGCGGAAGTAGAGCGCGCCGTCTTCGACATAGCCCATCTCTCCGGGCTGGAGCGCGGCGGGCGCGACGTAGCAGAAGGTCTTGCGGTCGGGGTGGAGCTTTTCGGCCGCGAGGTCGCGCGGGAGGCGGAGCGGACGCTCGCCGATGAACAGGCCCGCGTATTGGCCGGCCGGGATCGGTTCGCGCCCGAGCAGGCGGCCGTCCGAGGTCCAGAGGTCGCCCGCCTTGCGCCACGCATGCCCCGTGACGTCCGTCCCGAGATCGATGACGAGGCCTTGCCCGTCGTACACCGCCGGGTGTTCGGGCGTGCCTCCCGCTTTGAGCATCAGCGGCGTCTTGGAGACGGCCGGAGCCGGTTCGGCGGCGCGGCAGAACAGCGCGAGCGGCAACAACAGAAGCGGCATCAGACGGACATGGGAGGGCATGTCAACCTCCGGGTTACGGGATGGGATCGGTGCGACGGACGGTGAGGCGCTCTTCCCAGACGGCCTCGTCCTTTTCCGGATCATAGGTGAGGATGCGCTCCGCGCTCCCTGCGGCGAGCGGCGCGTCCTGCGGGGGCAGCCACTTGCGGTGCTGGGCGAGAAGGTCCGAGAAGCGGCCGTCCTTGGCGAGGTTGGTCCACTCGTGCGGATCGGCCTGCAGGTCGTAAAATTCCTCCGAGCCGTCCGCATAGCGGATGTAGCGGTAGCGCTCGCTGCGCACACTGTGGTTGCCGGGGTTGTGGGAGGTGAGCGCGGGCCGCTCGCGGACGGTGCCCGCGGACTTGAGCTGCGGCAGCAGGCTGAGCCCCTCGAGGTCGCTCCGCTTGGGAAGGCCGCACAGGTCGATCAGCGTTGGATAGATGTCCAGCAGGTCCGCCGGCTGGGTGCAGCGCTGGCGGGCGGTCACCCCGGATCCGGCGAAGAGCAGCGGCACGTGCGTGCCGCCGTTCCACAGCGTGTTTTTGCCGGTGATCCCTTTTTCGCCGAGGTGCCAGCCGTTGTCGCCCCACACGACGATCACCGTGTTCTCCCAGCGGCCCGAGGCTTTCAGCGCCTCGACCAGCCGGCCGATCTGCGCGTCCACGAAGCTCGTGCTCGCGAGGTAGGAGCGGCAGAGGTTGCGCCACTGGCGGTTCTCCTCCACCCACTTCAGGCGCGGCTCGGGCAGCTCCCAGTGCAGGTACCACGAGAAGCGCGGCGTGTCGTCGCGGTCGTTCCGCAGGATCTTCGGCAACACGGTGTCGTCGTCGGGATAGAAGTCGTACCACTTCTGCGTCACGTAGCACGGCACGTGCGGCAGATAGTAGCCCACCGCGAGGAACATCGGCTGATCTTTGGGGGCGACCTTGAGCTGGTCGATGGCCCAGCTCGTGATCTGGTAGTCGCCCTTGTCCTCGTCGCGGTGCGGGAAGACGCCCCAGTCCATGGCCGGGTGGTTGCCCATGGGCGTGGGCGGGATCAGCTTCTGCGGCGGCTTCGCGCCGACGCCGCCGTGGGGGCCCCAGACGTCGAACTCGGCGGCGCGCTTCGCCGGCCCGCCGGGGTTGCCGTGAAAGATCTTGCCGGTCGTGTAGGTCTTGTAGCCGGCCGCCTTGAAGTGCTGCGGCAGCGTCACGCGGTCCTTCAGCTCCGGCACGTTGCGGAACCACGGCGCGAGGCCGTAGACGCCGGTGGTGGTCGGACGCAGCCCCGTCAGCAGGCTCGTGCGCGAGGGGTTGCAGAGCGGCGACTGGCAGTGCGCGTTGAGAAAGGCGGTGCCGTGCTCGGCCAGCGCGTCGAGCTGCGGCGTCTTCGCCAGCGGGTGTCCGCCGAACGCGCCGATCCAGTCGTTCTGGTCGTCGATCGCGATGAAGAGCACGTCGGGCTTCCTCGCGGTCGGCTCCGCCGCGTCGCACACGGTGCGGCAGAAAACGACGAGACCAACCGCCACCAGACCCTTAGGCACGAACCCGCCCATACCTCCTCCTTCCGGAACCCTTATCCTTTGCGCTTTCCACGCCCCGTCACGCCCTCAGTCGCTGCCACGCCCGCGTTGCGCCCATGATGACCGGCAGCGCCAGCAGCGAATAGGTGATGCCGTTCATCAGGCAGACGGTCACCGACAGCGCAGGCGTATCCAGCCCGGAGTTCCTCTTGACGATCACTTTGCGCTCCACGCGGAACGTCACGGCGAAATACGGGATCATCACCAAGAGCGTCCCGAGATAATAGGCGACGGCATCATATTTGTGAGGAACCATGCCGCCGTGCCCGACCACATGCATGAGAATCCGGTCGAAAGGGGACGAGATGTTTTCGGGGAGCAGCGAGGCAAAAAGGCCTGCTGGAATAATCCCCAGCCAAGCGAACAGATAGCCGAGGGGCAGTCCGACGAACGTGGAGCGCACGTTGGCAAGGAACGACAGCTTGAGCGCCTCCGCGACTTTCAGCCGATGGCGCTGCTCCAGCACCACGGCTTCGACAAACGCAACCGGCAGCAGCAGGAGCGCCATGACGACCACATGTTCCGCAACGGTCGGAATCATCACATTGGCCATGATGACCATACGTCCTCCTCTTCTCACCTGTCGTCAGCTGCCCGGCGGCATCCGCACAAATTCGATCTGATACTCCTGCTGTTGCGTGGCCTGGTAGTAGGTGCCGCGCAGGAGGTCGCTCTCCGGGTCGTAGATCAGGGTGTAGGTCGAGCCCGGGTAGTTGACGTCCTGCAGCTCGACGAAGACCTTGGTGAAGCCGCGCTCCTTGTAGAGCTTGGCTTTGCCCACATGGATCGGGGCGGGGTTGAAGTAGCCCGCCTCCAGTGCGTTCTGATCCAGCAGCCGCCGGATTTCGAGCACGTAACCGCCGTCCGGCCGTACCCATTTGCCTTTGAGCCTCTCGAACTCGACGCGCATCTGTCCGGAGTCGGCCGGGACGGCGGACGTCGCGGTTGGCGGCGTCCGCGCCACGGGTCGCGCGATGAACAGCGCAAGCGCCGCGGCGATCACCAAAGACAGCAGGCTCGCGATGACGATCAGACGTCTGATGTTCGGCATTCCCGCGGGGCCGGCTGAGTCCCATGCGGAGCGGTTCTCCCGGCGGTCTGTGTTCTGGCCCATGAGCGCTTCCTTTCGTGGTGTCGTGGCGATGACCGAGCTTTTAAGAAATTAACAGAATAGCGGATCGCAGTTCAATGGCAATCGGCGCATGGCCCGGAGGGCGCGTTGCCTCAAAATAAACGACACCGAAAAGTTTTCGGGCTTGGGCAGCTG
>CAZOIS010000299.1:0-4015 GCA_964579865.1 uncultured Lentisphaeraceae bacterium
GATCTTCGTCCATGCCGCGTCTGGAAGGGAATGTCTTCATCGGGCGGGCGGGCGGCGTATTCGGCAAAATCGCGGAGGCGCCCGTACGTGACCGTGTGTGCGACACGAACACGCCCGCGTTCCTGGCAACGTTCGGCCCCAGCAACCGATGTGTGTGGCTGGAAAGGTGAAACCTTATGGGGAGACGTTCTGCGCCTGAACGCAGCGAAATCCGTTCGGAAGGGGCTGAACCAAATCCAGGAGGGAGCAGCAATGATGACGAAAAAACAGGCAATGATCCTGTGCTGCGCGGGGTTATGTGCGGCGGCATCGGCTGACGAGACCGTCCGTAGCGCGGACGTCCAGGGGCCGCCTGCGGGAAAGAACTGGAGGCTGGTGTGGAGCGACGAGTTCGCGGGCACGGCCATCGACACGCAGCGCTGGCAGAACGCTTCCCCGGACGCGAAGTGGGACTACCCCGGATTCCAGACCCGGTACGCGGCCGAAAACTGCGCGCTGGACGGCAAGGGGAGCCTCGTCCTCAGCCTGACCCGGGATGCGGACGGGACGGTCCGGTTCAACAACGGCCTCCAGTCGCGGACGTTCGAGAAGGCCTTTGGATATTTCGAGACCCGTGTGCAGTTCTCGACCCAGCCGGGCTGGTGGACCGCGGTCTGGCTGGCGGGGGTGCCGTACGGCGAAGGAACCGACACGTTCCAGAGTCCGCAGGAATTCGATATTTTCGAGGATTTCTACAAGCCGAAGGCCAAGAGCGACATCAGCCACTGCTACCATGCCACCGCGTCGCTGGGCTATTACCGGGACCAGGGCGACGGCAAGGGGATCGGCGGAACCAACATGCTGGCCCGGACAGAGATTGCCCGCTGTTCCAAAGGCAAAGCCGTGACGCTGGAACGGTACGGCGGGTGGCACACCGTGGCTTTGGAATGGTCGCCTCTGGAACACATCTTCTACGTGGACGGCCAGGAGACGCTGCGCCAGAGCTACCGGGAAGTTCCGGTCACCACGGTCCCGCAAAGGGTCTGGATCAGCGAGTGTCTGAGGACGCCCAAAAAGTTGAAGAAGGACGGTGGCCAGAACCCCTTCTACGGCTTTCTGGAGGACGCGACGTTCCCGGACCGGCTGGTGGTCGACTACGTCCGGGTCTACGAGGAAGACTGCGGGAAGAAGACAGCGCCCGCGGTCACGGTGGCGCTGGACGGGGCCCCGGAGGAATGGCGGAGGGACCGGCCGATGACGTTCCATGTCCGCGCCGACGATCATGACGGCACCGTGAAGAAGATCTATCTTTTCTCCTCGGGCTACCTCCGGGCCGAGACGGATGTGCCCTCCTCCGCACCCGCGTCGGGATGGTCCCGCTTGGCGTCGCTGTTTGTGAAACGCGGCCATTCCGTCGACCAGACGTTTAACGTGACCAACCTTTTCGAGGCCGACAACACGGTCATCGCCATGGCAAGGGATAGCGACGGCCTGATCGGTCTGTCGTCGCCGCTCCGGATCACGGTGCTCACCGGCCGCGAATACACGGGCACCGCGTATCAGGGCAAGCCCCAGTCCATCCCTGGCAGGATCGTCGCGGGCCATTACGACGAGGGCGGGAGAGGCGCGGCCTTCCAAGACAACACCGACAAGGGCGACCCGAATGCGTCCTGGCGGAACGCAGAGATCGCGAACAGCGTCGAGTCGGCGATTCCGGTGACCGCGCGATGGGTGACCTACCGCGTGCGTGTGGAGGAATCCGGCGAGTACGACGTCGAGCTATTCATGAACCGTCCGGACTACGGAAGGAAAGGCAAGGATTTCAGCGCCGTTCCGGACGATGTCGTTCAGATGGAGGTGGACCGGGTCAAGGCCACCGAATGGAGTTTGCCCGCCGCGTGGGATTCCGGCCGTGGGTTCCGCAACCCGCTCCTTCCGATGGGCAAGCGGGGGATCAAGCTGACGGCCGGCGACCACCAGCTCATCGTGCGGTTTGATCGGTCCAGGAGCCCGCACACCTACTTTGGCGGTTTCACGTTCACTAAAAAAGCGGTTCACCTTCCGGAGATGACCCGGTAAGTTGGCCAGACGGGCGGGCGCGGGGGCACCTGCACGGGGAATGGGAATAACGGCGGGCCGGACGGATACGGCCCCGTAAAAATGCAAGGGAGGAGTCGTCCCAATGAACAGGCGCGAATTCGTGAAATCGGCGATGGTGTCAGCCGCGGCGGTCGGGTTAGGTGGTGGCGCGCGGGGCGCCGACCCTGCTTTTGTGCCCGCCAAGGGTCCCGAGGCGCTCAAGGCGGTGCTGCTGCACCTCGGCCACAACATGTGGTGCGACTGGTTCCCGCCGGAGATCGATCTGACCAAGTTCGAGAAGGGGTTGCCGGACACGACGCTCCGCTGCAAGGACGGCCTGTGGCGTAAGGTCACGGACCATGCCGCCGCGAAGGGGCTGAACATGGTCGTGATCGACCTCGGCGAGGGCGTCGTCTACCCCAGCCATCCCGAGCTGGCCATCGCCGGCTCCTGGAGCGTGGACAAACTCCGCGCCGAGCTCACCCGGCTGCGGGGCCTGGGCTTGGAGCCGATCCCAAAGCTGAACTTTTCCACCACGCACAACGGGTGGCTCAAGCACTACCGCCGCATGCTGTCCACGCCCGCTTACTACAAGGTGTGCGAGGACGTGCTTCGCGACGCCTACGAGATTTTCGATCACCCGCGCTTCATCCACATCGGGTGCGACGAAGAGACGGCTCAGCATCAGGACGGGAGCGGCCGCTCGTATTACATCTCTGTCCGGCTCGGCGAGTTCTGGATGCACGATTTTGAGCACCTCGTGCGGACAGTGGATGCACTCGGTGCCCGTCCGTGGGCGTGGAGCGATTACGGTTGGAACCATCCCGAGTTCATGCAGCGGTGTCCCAAGAGCGTTGTCTTGTCAAACTGGTATTATGACGAGTGCTACGGCGGCTTCGATCCGGCCACAAACAAGACGGCCGACCAGAAACGCCTGATCAACTTCTGGGACCTTGAAAAGGCCGGCTACGACCAGATCCCGTGCGGCACGAACTGGGTCGGCTGGAAGCGCAAGCAGGTCAACGCCGGCGCGGAGGATGTGATCGGCAAGCTCGTGAAGCTTGGCCGGCAGGTCGTGGCACCCGAGCGCCTGTTGGGATTCCTGATGGCGCCGTGGGCCTCCACGGACGACGACGCGAACACCGCGTTCAACCTCCGCGGCATCGATTTGTTCGCGGAGGCCCTTCGTTGACGGCGTGTCCCGAAAGACCTATGATTTGACCGTGTTGCGGTCGGAGAGAGAAAGTCTGCCGGACGTGCGAGAGCGGGCGCGCCTGCACGGAGAACAAAGGAGGGGCGGATGTGTACGGCGGGCCGTTTCCGACGGCGCGGCGGCGTTGAGCCTCCGGGACAACTTTTCAAGTTAAACCTCGCGTCTATTCACACATGTTGTTTGTCAGTCAAAAAAAGGAAAAACGATGAAAACACGGACCCGTATTCTTTCCTCTCTGGGCCTTCTGCTGGCCGGGGCTGTAGATGAGGGCTTCGCTCAGGGCAGCCTGACGCCGCCGGCCGGGGCGCCTGCGCCGGCGATGCGGACGCTGCTGCAGGTCGAGCCGCGCACGCCGATCGCGGCGCTGCCGTTCACCATTTCCGCGCCGGGCTCGTACTAGCTCACCACCAATCTGACCTCGTCTGGCGACGGCATCAGCATCGACGCCGATTGCGTCACGCTGGATCTGATGGGCTTTACGCTGAGCGGAAATAATAGCGGGGGATACTACGGCGTCGCGCTCGGGGCAGGTGGCACGCCGGTCAAAAATGGGGTCGTGCGTAACGGGGCCATCCGATATTTCGGAGCAGGACTCCACGCCTCGGCATGCCAAAGCTTCCGGTTTGAACAGATCACCATCTACAGTAATACGAGCAGCGGCATCAATTTGTCCGGCAGTTCGTCGAAGGTGTGCGCGAACAATGTCATCCGCGACTGCATCATCACCGGCAACGGGTATTGTGG